>CAMAWC010000021.1 GCA_945861875.1 Bordetella parapertussis | reverse complement strand
CCGGGGCCGCTACGCGTCCCCCTCGGGGGACTTGCTTCGGCCGGAACCCGGAATCCATGGGGTTCGTCGCCGAGGTACGGACCCAACCCCATGGATCCCCGCTTTCGCGGGGATGACGACGGTGCGGTACTGGGGTTCGTCGCTGAGGTGCGGACTCAAGCCCATCGGGTTCGTCGATTAGGCACGGACTTAACCCCATGGATCCCCGCTTGGCAGTCACAAAACTGAGTGACTTTAAGAGCGGTTCAAGATTTCAGGAATATCGCGCGCACCGTGCAATATGCGAACGATGGTGACCTGCTCTGTCGTGGACTCAAAGAAGATCACGTAGTTGTCATGAGCGCATGAGCGCAAGTCATCAGACAGTTCGGGCCGTCGCCGATAGCCCGCAGGGTTGAGGCAAATCTTTTCGCATTGCGCACGCAACTCAGCCACGAAACTTCCGGCGCGAACCGGATTGTCTTGTGCAATGTAGTCTCCGATCTTCTCAAGATCGTACGCGGCCAGGGGGGTAATCAGCAACTGCATTAACCAGCCTTAACGCGCTTGGCGAGTTGCCTTCCGGGCGTATTTGGCTTGTAGCCGATCAAACACGGGTTCGGCTGCAAGTGCTGCGCCGCTGGCCTTGCCTGCGGCGATATCATTTCGCAGCGCCTGGAGTTGGATGGCCTGCTGACGCTCGGTGTCCTCGAGCAAGCGCAGTCCGGCACGGACGACTTCACTGACGTTGTTGTATCGGCCGCTTTCGACCTGGTCGCGGATGAAGGTCTCAAAATGGGCACTCAGGGCAACGCTGGTGGGCATGGCGTTCTCCTAACAGTTAATAACTATTATTCTTTACCAGCCAACAAGCCTTGTCAAGAATGACCGGATGCAATCCGTCATTCCGGGGCCGCTACGCGTCCCCCTCGGGGGACTTGCTTCGGCCGGAACCCGGAATCCATGGGGTTCGTCGCTTAAGTGCGGACTTAACCCCATGGATCCCCGCTTTCGCGGGGATGACGGCGGTGCGGTGCATGGGGTTCGTCGATTAGGTACGAACTTAACCCCATGGATCCCCGCTTGGCCGTTTCTCGAAACTTCGTCTCGCTGCGCGAGACTCGTTTGGCCGTTCCTCGAAACTTCTTCTCGCTGCGCGAGACTCGCTTTCGCGGGGATGACGGCGTTTTCTTCAGGTATCGGCAAATAATTCGTCACTCCAGAGTCGGCAAGTTATTCGTCATTCCGGGGCGGCGTAGCCGAACCCGGAATCCATGGGGTTCGTCGATTAGGTACGGACTTAACCCCATGGATCCCCGCTTTCGCGGGGATGACGGCGGTGCGGTGCATGGGGTTCGTCGCTCAGGCACGGACTCAAGCCCATCGGGTTCGTCGCTTAGGCACGGACTTAACCCCATGGATCCCCGCTTTCGCGGGGATGACGATGCCGCGGTACATGGGGTTCGTCGCTGCGGTACTGGGCTTCGTCGCTCAGGTACGGACTTAACCCCATGGATCCCCGCTTGGCCGTTCCTCGAAACTTCGTCTCGCTGCGCGAGACTCGTTTTCGCGGGGATGACGACGCTGCGGTAAAGCGCTTGCGTAAGCGCCGTGCCGGTCTGGCGCGAATGGCGCTTGCTTAGGGAAACATCTCCGTCATTCCGGGTGCTCAGGCTTTGATGTCCTGGCTGGTCGGCAGCGGGAGGTGAATCGTTATGCTTGCGCCACCCAGGTCGGGGTCGCTGGCAAGGCTGACCGTACCGCCCGATGCCAGGGCAAATTCGCGGACAAACCACAGGCCAAGCCCGACGTGCGCGCGTGCCTTGGAAGTAATGCCGCCATCGAACACCTTGGCCTTGATGCGTTCGGGAATGCCCGGGCCCGAGTCGGCAACGGTAAAGGCCACCGACCCCGGACTTTCCAATGTCACCGAGCAACGCACCCGGCGCGCCGCCATGCCATCGGTCGCTTCGCGGGCATTCAGGAGCAATGCGTTCAGCGCCATCTCAAAATAACGCTCGTCGGTGAAAACCGACGCCGTTTGCGGTGTGCCGCGTGTCTCGATCTCCAATCCGTCCGCCCATTTACTTGCATTGTTCCGAACCTGTTGCAAAAAGGCCGCCGGATCGAGGCGGCGCGCGCGAAAAGCTTCGGAAAAGGCCAGCGTCGAAAAACCATTGGCGAGGCGCTCGGCGTCCAGCATGCCCGCCAGCGCGGCGTCGGCCAGTTCGCGCATTTCCGGATTTTCAAGCTCTTCGTGCAGCAGCAGCAGGTTTCCCTTCGCAACGCACAGAAAGTTGTTGATCGAATGTCCGGCGCCGCGCGCCAGCATGGCGAGGCCGGTGACCGTGGCGCGGTGCGTTGCCAGGGCCGCCTGTGCATCGTCCGGTTGCGTGTCATCAGCAGTTTTCTTGTCGCCGACTCGGCTGTGCACGCTTGGTTCCTCGCTTGTTAAAGCCCCCGGGCGGCCTGTTTTTGCGCGCCCCGCCGGTTATCGGCCTACCCGCCACATCCTAGCCTATTTTTTGGCGGGGAAAATCGATCCTGGCCAGATTTTAATTGCAGGTCGCAGGAGGTGGAGTGAAAAATACGATATATTCGGCACGGTATTTTCCCTTTCGGAGCAGTCCTTCGGTGCCGGGTAACTTCCGGGAACCCGGCTTGGGCAATCCAGGTGGTTCTTGCGCGGTGCACACGACAGATATTTAAATGCGAGACCCAGCAACCATGACGTTTACTCCCGCGCAAGGCAAGCCGCGGCTGGCCTTTGGTGGGGGCGGACCAGCGGCGATTTGTTCCGGGTCCGGGCATGCGCTTGCACAGGCACCCCGGCGCGCCGGATCGGCCGTGGAGTCCCGGCATTGAGCGCGGATGGCGGCGCGGGCGCCGGGAATTTGCCGCAGGCGACTTTCGCGGCTGCGCGTTTGCTCAATTCGAGCACCTTGTGGCTCAAGCTTTTTCTGACGCTGGTCGCCATCCTGGCGGTCCTGGCGAGTTATTTTTTCATCGTCAACGACGCCCGCTTGCAGGCGCGGGCTCGCGCCGAGGAAAACCTGCGTTCGGTGTCGTTTGCCCTCGCCCAGCATGTCGAGCGCGCCATTGAGCAGGCCGACCAGATCGGACGCGTGATGCGCCTGCAGTACCTTCGCGGGGACAAATTTGATTCGTTTGCGCGTTTATACAAGGAAATTGACCCGGAGTTGTACACGCAGTTTGGTTTTCTCGACCCCACGGGCATGTCTGTTTTCAGCACCGTGCCCGGATCCAAACCCGTGGATTTGTCCGACCGCAAGCACTTCCGGGTGCAGGCCGATGCACCCGGCAAGGATTTTCTTTACATCAGCGAGCCGGTCATCGGCCGTATTTCGAAAAAACTGACGCTGCAATTGTCGCGGCGTGTCGATTCGGCCGCGGGAAAATTTTTGGGGGTGACGGTCGTTTCAATCAACCCCGAGGAATTCACCGCCGTTTACCGCCAGCTTGTCGGCGAAACAGGCGTGGTTACCCTGAGCGGTTTTGACGGCATCAACCGCATCAGGGTGGACAAAGCCGGGTTTACCCACGGGGAGGACGTAAGCAAATTGCCGTGGTTTGGCACCATTATGGCCGCCGATCACGGCTCTGCCGAAATCGAGGGCAGCGTCGATGGCATTCGTCGGCTGATGGCTTTTCAGCAGATACCCGAGCTGTCAATGTACGTAACCGTGCAGCTTTCGCTGGCGGAGATTGAATCCAAATACCTCGTCGGCTACCTTTCGTACCTGCCTTTGCTGGCCGGTGTGATTATCGGCGTGGTGGCGTTGCTGTTCGCGTTTTCGGTGCGGGCGCAGGTGCTCAACCTTCGGCTCGAAGCGTCCAATTTCGAGTTGCAAAAGAACGTCGAACTGGCGAAGCTGGCGACCCAGTCAAAAACGCAGTTTTTCGCAAACATGTCGCATGAATTGCGCACGCCGCTGCACGGGATACTCGGGCATTCGCAGCTGCTTGCCCTGGATGCGCTGCCCGCCGATGCCATGCAAAGCGCCGATGCGATACACCAAAGCGCCAAGCACCTGCTGCAAATCGTCAATCAGGTGCTCGACCTGTCCAAGGCGGAGTCCGGGTTGCAGGAACTCGAGATGGAGTCGATATCCATCCGCTCCGTGTTCGATGAAATTATCAAACTTCATGCCGCAGATGCGGCGCACAGGGGGCTCGCCCTGTCCCTGCTTTTCGAGAGCGGCGTGCCGGAGCTCGTTCATACCGATGGCACCCTGCTCAAGCGGATTTTGCATAACCTTGTCAGCAATGCGCTGAAGTTCACCGAGAAGGGGGGGGTGACTGTTCGCGTCAGCCCGCGCGTCAGCCCGGATCCGCAGCACATTCTTGTCGAGGTCACGGACACCGGCAGGGGTATTTCCGTTGAGGATCAGGGCCGGTTGTTCAGCAGTTATACCCAGATCCAGAATTTTGAGACGCGGAGCATCCTGGGCACCGGCCTCGGCCTTTCGCTTTCACGCCAGCTGGTGGCCTTGCTGGGCGGGGAAATCGGCTTGTCCTCCCGGCCCGGTGAAGGCAGTGTTTTCTGGTTCACCCTGCCGACGGGGCCGGCCGGTGCGCTTGTTGCGGGGACGCCAGCATGACGTCAATCGATTCGGTTTTGGTGGTGGACGATAACGCCGACAACCGCAAGCTGGCCGAGCGCATGCTCAAGCGCCGCGGCATTGCCCTTGTCGAGCACGCGGACAGCGCCGCCCAATGCCTGCGTGCGCTGGAGGTGCGGTCATTTGATGTGATATTGATGGACATCAGCATGCCCGAAGTGAGCGGCATGGAGTTATGCCGGATTGTGCGCGGCCGGTCGCAAGGCGGGAGCATGCGAATCGTGGCGTGCACCGCGCATGCTTCAAAAATGGACACCGAAAACTTTGTCCGAATGGGCTTCGATGGCGTGCTTACCAAACCCTTCCTGATGGGCGATTTGTACGCGGCGATAGGCCTGGATCCGGCCTGATGGCCGCAAACCCGCGGCCGGTGGCGCGTTTTGCCGCTGTTGCGCACTTAAAAGCGCGCCCCTAAGTCTTTTGTGGCGGCAGGGGTGGTGACAGTCAGTCACCAAACCCTCACGCAGGCCCCCTATACGCCGCGCACCGGCCCGCATAGCATCGGTACGGTTGCAGCGCGGCTCCATGCTTCATGCATCGCCGCCATGGCCCATCGCAAGCCTATGTCGCGATGGGCTTTTCACCTCGCCTGGCGGTTGCCGGCCCGCCCATCTTTTTGCCGTTGCGCCGGTTCGCCGGAGCCCATGCGCGCAGGCGTTTTTCGCCGTTACGCAAGGTTACCCTGCCCTCACAAAAGCGCAACGGACGCGCAGGGGTCGAGTCCGTACGATGCGCCGGTGACGTTGTGATTGCGCCGCGCCGATTCAGTCGGGCGCATTGAACACCGCCAGGACACATGGGAACGCACAGCAGGACAACTTCGGAGGCTGTAAATGAGTCACGCATCGGGGAAGACCAATTCAATCCAGACGGATCTCGGTGTAAAACGCCAGCCGGGTTCGCGCTGCGCCGGTTTCACCGCACCGCAATTGCTGATCGTGCTGACGATAGTCGGGCTCCTCGGCGGCTACTTCGTGCCGCGCTTTGAGTTCGCTGCCGGCGTGAACGCTAAAAGTGAAACGCAGCCGGCGACGGCACAGGCGGCAGCTGCGGGCAACTGCGCACAATCGGCGACGGCGCAGGCGGCAGGTGCGGGCAACTGCACGCAATCAGCGACGTCGCCGGAGGCCAAACAGTGACCGCGACAGACATACTCGAAAAACGCCCGCCGAAGCTCGCCAACCGGGGCTTCACGCTGCTCAATGCGGTGGTCTGGCTGGCTATGTCGGCCTTGCTTTCGGCGTTTGTACCGCTGGCCTTTTCCGCATTGAGCGCGAAGGCCAATGCCCGGACCGCCGCCACGCTTGAACAGGCGGCCGCGGCAACCGTATGCCACTTCAACGAATCCGATACCGAGGAGAAAAAATGAACCAGCCCCGAATGAACAACCCCGAGCCGACCCGGACGATGGCCAGGTCCGCGGCGCTGTCGCGACCTTGCCGGACTTGGGGCAGCCGTGGCTTCACGCTGCTCGAGTTGCTGGTGGTGATGGTGATCATCGGCTTGCTTGCCGGCTACGTTGGTCCGCGCTATTTTTCGCAAATCGGAAAGTCCGAGGTCAAGGTGGCGCAGGCGCAGATCGATGCGCTGGAAAAAGCCTTAGACCAGTACCGCCTCGATACCGGCCATTACCCGAGCCAGGAGCAGGGCCTTTCCGCGATCGTCACCAAGCCGGCGAATGAGCCGCGCTGGGACGGTCCCTACCTGAAAAAAGGCCTGCCCGCCGATCCGTGGGGCCGCGCATTCATCTACAAGATTCCCGGCGAGCGCGGCGAGTTCGACATCGTCTCCCTGGGCAAGGATGGCGCCCGTGGCGGCACCGGCGAAGCGGCCGACCTGCGCAACAACTGACACTGCCCGGGCGAGATCATGCTATTCGAGCTAAAAGCACTTTCCGCATCCGGCCAGGTGGTGGTGCTGCGTATCGACGCGGCCGCCGAGGCCGACGCCCGGCGCGAGGCGCAGGTGCGCGGCATGTCGGTGTTTGCCGCGCGGCCGGCCCACGCCGCGCAGCGGGGACGGCGTTTATCCTCCGGGCGCACACGCCTTAATGTGCTGAGCTTTTGCCAGGAGCTGTTGATGTTGTTGCGTGCCGGCCTCAGCCTGGTTGCCGCGCTCGAGGGCATGGCCGAAAAGGAATACGACGCCGATGCGCGCGCGGTCATCGAATCGTTGTTGCTCAGGTTGCGGCAGGGCGGTCGCCTTTCCGAGGCGCTGACCGAATCGGGCGCAGGCTTCCCGCAGTTGCTGGTTGCCGGCGTGAGTGCGAGCGAGCGTACCGGCAGCCTCGAAGAAACACTGCAACGCTATTGTGATTACGCCAGCCGGATTGACGCCGCGCGCAAAAAAATAATATCGGCAATGATTTACCCGACGATGCTGCTTGGCGTCGGCTTTCTGGTGAGCGCCTTTCTCATCGGTTTTGTCGTACCCAAGTTCGCCGGCGTGTACCGCGACTCCGGCAGTGACATGCCCTGGGCTTCAGCCCTGCTGTTTGACATCGGGCGAACGATAGGCGCGTATCCGCTGCAATTTGCCGCGGGGGCGCTTTTGACTTTGACGGCGATGGGTGTGGTATTGTCCGCCCAGGCAACACGCGACTGGCTGGTGATTCGCCTGCGCGCCCTTCCCGCCGTTGGGCAGCACATCCGGGTGTACGAGTTGGCGCGTCTGTATCGCACGCTGGCCATGCTGCTGCGCGGGGGGACGCCGATTGTTCCGGCGCTGGGCCTGGCGGCGAGCATGCTGAGCGGGGCGATGCGCAAGGAGCTGGCGATCGCTTCGCGCCAGATCGCACAGGGCCAGCCGGTATCGCAGGCGCTGCAAAAAAACGGCCTGACCACGCCGGTGGGAAACCGCATGCTGGCCGTGGGCGAGCGCAGCGGCAGCATGGCCGACATGCTCGGGCGCATCGCCGATTATCACGATGAAGAAACCTCGCGCTGGGTTGATTGGGCGGCGCGCATGCTCGAGCCGTTGCTGATGGCCCTGCTGGGCATCGTCATTGGCGGAATCGTGGTTCTTTTGTACATGCCTATTTTCGACCTTGCCGGGAGCGTCAAATAATGAACGATCGGATCGGCGCAATGGCACTCAAGCCGGATTTGCTCAGCGCGGATGCAGTGCAGTCCGCGCGTGCCGCCGCGCTCGCCAGCGGGCGTCCGCTGCTCGATGTGCTCGAAGACCAAAGTGGTATTTCACCGCGTGAGTTTTCGCAGGTGCTTGCCGCCAGTTTTGGACTCGATTCGCTCTCGCCTGACGAGCTCGCGCAGGCGACGCCCGATTTCGAGCTGATGCCCTTTGCCGAGGCGCTGCGCCGGCGCTGCCTGTGCGTGCGCCTCGAAGGATCCGGCCTGGCCATGGTTGTCACCGATCCGTTCGACCGCAGCCTGCGCGAGTGGGCGCGTTTTGCGTTGCCGGCGCGCACCCCTTTCATCCTGGTGCACGGCGCCGACCTTGACGCCTGCCTGGCGCGCCAGGAAGAGGCGATGAGCGCGATGACCGGCCTGCTCGGCAACGAGGAGGGCGACGGGGAGGCGTTGAACGGCGTGGAGGAGCTTTCGCTCGCCGGTATCAGCGAGGACGCCAGCCCCGTTGTGCGCCTGGTCAATTCGACGCTCTATGACGCATTCAAGTCCGGCGCCAGCGACATCCATCTGGAGAGCGAGGCGGCCGGCCTGATGATCCGATACCGGATCGACGGCGTGCTCAGCTCGGTGGGCAGGGTTGCCGGGCAGGCACTGGCGCAGGAAGTGATCTCGCGCATCAAGGTGATGTCGGATCTGGACATTTCCGAGACGCGCGTGCCGCAGGACGGGCGTTTCAAGGTGTCGGTGCGCAACCGCCCGGTGGACTTGCGCGTGTCGGTGATGCCAAGCATGTTCGGCGAGGACGCCGTGCTGCGCATCCTGGACAAGCGCACGCTCGCCGAGGGCGCCGGCGCCCTGCGACTCGAGGTGCTCGGGCTCGACCCGGATTCGATCCGCCGCATTCGCAAGCTGGCGAGCGAGCCTTACGGCATGGTGCTGGTCACCGGCCCCACCGGCAGCGGCAAGACCACCACGCTGTACGCGGCGCTGACCGAAATCAACACCGGCTCGGACAAGATCGTCACCATCGAGGACCCGGTCGAGTACCAGCTGCCGGGCGTGCTGCAAATTCCTGTCAACGAGCGCAAGGGGCTGACTTTCGCGCGAGGTCTGCGTTCGATACTGCGTCATGATCCGGACAAAATCCTGATTGGCGAGATTCGCGACGCGGAAACGGCGCAGATCGCCATCCAGTCGGCGCTGACCGGCCACCTGGTGTTCACTTCGGTGCACGCCAATAGTGCTTTTGACGTCATCGGACGCTTCAAGCACATGGGCGTCGACCCATACAGCTTTGTTTCGGCGCTCAACGGCATCGTTGCGCAACGACTGGTGCGCATCAACTGCCCGGACTGCCGTCATCCGGCGCGGCCCGAGGAAAGTCTTATCGCAGAGTCCGGCCTTGGCGATGATGTGTCCGGGTATCGCTTCACCGCCGGCCAGGGTTGCGGCACCTGCCGCGGCACCGGCTTCAAGGGGCGCAAGGCGATCGCCGAATTTCTTGTGCTCGATGATGAGTTGCGCGAAATGATCATCGCCAATGCGCCCATCCGCCAGATCAAGGAAGCTGCGCGCAAGGGCGGTACGCGCTTTTTGCGCGAGGCGGCGCTCGCCCTGGTGCGCAGCGGCGACACCACGCTGGAGGAAATAAACCGTGTCACGTTTGTTTAAGGACACGGTGCATGTCGGGCTGCATGCCGATCGGGTGCTGCTTGTGCGCATGAGCGGCGGCTTCTCGCCGCGGCTGATTTGCCGTCACGCCGAAGCGGTGGCGACATCCTCGGGTGCCGCTTCCGCCCCGGCTATTCTTGCCGCGCTCGAGACCGTGCTCAATGACCGGCGCTGGCACGGCGCGAATGCGCGGGTTCTGCTTTCCAGTTCGATGGTGCGCTACGCACTTGTACCCGCGAGCGACCACGTGTTCACCGCCGCCGACGAGAAGGCGCTCGCGCTGCTCAAGTTTCAGCAGGTCCACGGCGGCGATGGCGGTGACTGGGAGGTGCGTCTTGGCAACATGCTGTCCGGACGCGACCAGATCGCCGCCGCACTGGAGCGCAGTTTTTTGGAAAACCTGAAACAAACCCTTGAGTCGGCACGCCTGCGGCCCTCTTTGATAGAGCCGTTGCTGATGCGCGCGCTCAACCGTGCGCGCCACCACATCGCCGAGCGTGAGTTCTGGTTCGCCCAGGCCGAACCCGGCTTGCTGATACTGGCGCGCGTGCAGGCCGGGAATTGGGCCAGCCTGGTTGCCGAGCCGCTGGAGGCGCCCCTGTCGCAGGTGCTTCGGGCGCAGATGCTCGAGGCAAAAATGCTCTCCAGCGGCGCGCATGGCGCACGCAAGCTGTATTTGTACGCGCCGGGCATGGACTGCTCCGGCTGCGCCTCCGGCGCGGATTTTGATTTTGTCGACCTTGCCGGCCTGAAGGCAATGCGCCCGCGTGTCGCGGATTATGTTCTTGGCGTGGCGGCGGCCTGAGATGAAATACCCCCAATCGCTCGCAAGCGCAAAAAGCCGCGTCGTCGCGGTGCTGGCCCGCGTAAAGCGCGCAGTGCAACCGGCGATCAGCCCGGTTATGGCGGTGCTGTTCCGGACACCGGCCCTTGCGCTGGATTTTGCCGCGCCGCAATCGCGTTCGCATGCGACAGGCCTTGCCGCGGTGGCCGCCGGCGCGGTGCTGCTGGCGCTGGCGTTGTGGCAGTCGGACCTGGCGCGCGAACGCGTCGCCAGCCTGGACGCCGAACTTGTGAGCCTTGGCGTGGATCGCGAGGCCGAACGCAACCGATCCAGCCAGCCCGCGGCGCGCGGCGGTGACCTTGATGAGCGTGTGCGCAAGGCCAACCGCGTCATCCGTCAGCTGAGCACGCCATGGCATGATGTGTTCGGCGCGATCGCGACGGCCAACGGCGAGCACAGCGCACTGCTCAGCCTGGAGTCGGATCCGGCCACCGCGCAGGTGCGTGCCGGCGCCGAGGCGAGGAACGCCCAGGAAATGTTGGATTATCTTGAGCGCCTTCGCAACGACGGCCGTCTTGCGCCGGCCATCCTGCAGTCGCATCAGGTCATTGTTGAAGATCCGAGCCGTCCCATCCGCTTTACTTTCTCCGCATCATGGACATCCGCCAAGTCCGCGCCGAACTGAGCCTGCGACTGCGGCGCGTCAGCGTTCGTCTGGGCCTGTTTGGCCTGGTCGCCGCGGCCCTGGTCGCGCTCGCCCTCACCGAGCTGGCCAGCGTCACGCTGCCGGCCGGAAGCGATGCCAAGGAGCTGGCAGAGCAGGTGCGCCGCCAGCGTGAATCGCCGCGCAGCGGCCGCGAGATCAAGCGCAACGAGGAAAATAATCCGACCGTTCAGATCGCGGCGTTCGAGCGGTTTTTCCCGGCGGCCACGCAGATCAACGTCGTTTTGCGCGACATTCACGCTGCGGCGGAGCGTGAAACGCTGGTCCTCGAGCGCGGCGAGTACCGCCTGGTCGAGGAAGCCGGCCTTGACCTCTTGCGCTACCAGATCACCCTCCCGGTCAAGGGATCGTATTCGAGCATCACCGTCTTCGTCCGCCGTTTGCTGCGCGACATTCCCTCGCTGGCACTCGATGGCATCACGCTGCAGCGCCAGAACGCCGGTGAGGCGTCCGTCGAGGCGCAAATACGCGTGAGTATTTTCTACCAGGGGGCACGCTGATGAAACGGCACGTGTTTCTTGGGGCGCTTGGCCTTGCCGCGATCCTGCTGGTGATCGACCTGACACGCGACGATTCTGCCGAACCGGCTGCGGGTGCGGACAGTGGCATGCCGCTGCGCATCGAATTGAGCCTGGTAGAGCGTGCGCGCGCAGCCGCGCCGCAGCCCTCCGGCACGGAACCGGTCGCGGAGGCGCTGCGCCTGCGTGCCGATACTCAAATGCAGACGCAACCGGCGCCCGAGCCTGAAGCACCGGCGGAGGCCACGCAAGGCAAGGCGGCCGTGGCCGAGGAAGCACCGGCGGCCAGGCCGCCACTGCCGCCCGGGTCGGTGCGGCTTGACCTGCTGTCGCGCGCGCGCGCCATCGGGCAGACGGAAGAAGCGGGGGATCCGTTCGGCCCGAAGAGCTGGGTCATCGTGCCGCCGCCGCCGCCGCCCCCCCCTCCGGCCCCGGTCGAGGCGCCGCGGGCCCCACCCCTGCCATTCAGGTTCATGGGCCAGCTGGACGATGGACGCGGCAGCCGCACATTCTTCCTGGCGCGCGGAACGGCGATGATTTCCGTCGGTTTGGGCGAAACCATAGACAACACTTATCTGCTGGAGCGCATCGAAGGTGGCGCGCTTCAATTCACTTATCTTCCTTTGCGCGAACGGCAAACTCTTCAAATCGGGGCAGGACCATGAAAACCAAACGCTTACTCAAGCCCGCCACGCCATTGCTGGCGGCGGCCGTTGTGCTTGTCCTTTTCGGTTGTGCGGCAGAGCGTCTTTCGCTCGAGGGGCGCGACCTCGTGGCGCAGGGAAACGTGGAGGGCGGGCTGGAGCGTATGAGCGAAGCGGTGCGCTCCGATCCGCGGGATTTTGCCCTGCGCACAGGGCTCATAGAGCAGCGTGAAAAAGCCGTTTTCCAATTGCTCACCATCGCTGATGCCGACCTTTCCGCCGGACGCGAGGATGTCGCCGACGAGGGTTTCCACCGTGTGCTGGCGCTCAGCCCGCGCAATCCGCGCGCCCTCGCCGGCCTCGACGGGGTGTTGCGATCGCGCCGGCACCGTGCCGAGGTGCAAAGGGCGGTCGCCGCAGAGACAAAAGGCCAGGTGGAGCTGGCGCTCGACCTTCTCAACAAGGTGCTGATCGAAAACCCCGAGCAGCGCGAGGCGCGCGAGGCGCGGCGCGAGATCCAGTCGCGGCGCTTTCGCCAGGTGATTTCCACGCCGCAAATCAAGTCGCGCTACACGGTGCCGATCAGCCTGGAGTTCCGGGATGTCGGGGTGCGCCAGGTGTTTGACGCGCTTTCCAAGGGCAGCGGCCTTAATTTCATTTTTGACAAGGATGTGCGCCCGGATATCCGCGTCAGCATTTCTGTCAAGGATGTGCTCATCGAGAATGCGATCGCGCTGCTGCTCGACCCCAACCAGCTTGCCGGCAAGGTTCTCAACGAGAACACCATGCTGGTGTACCCGGCCACGCCGGTCAAGGCGCGCGAGTACCAGGATCTGGTCATACGCAGTTTTTATCTCGAAAACGCCGATGTGAAGCAGACGCAAAACATGATCAAGACCATGCTCAAGACCAAGGACACTTTCATCGACGAGAAACTCAATCTGCTGGTGATCCGTGATACGCCCGATGTCATCCGCCTGGCAGAGAACCTCATTTCCGTGCAGGACCACGCCGAACCCGAGGTGGTGCTGGAGATCGAGGTGCTGGAAATTCTTCGTTCGCGCCTGAAGGAGCTCGGGGTGCAGTTTCAGGACAAGTTCGCGCTCAACAGCAGTGGCATCATCGGCAACCCCGTTGCCGTGCTTAACCTGAAAAGCGAAACGGGCGTGAGCAACCTGCTGTCCAATCCGCGTGTGCGGGTGCGTAACCGCGAAAAGGCGAAAATCCTGATCGGCAACCGCATTCCGGTGATCTCCTCGGTGGTCACGCCCAGCGCCACCACGCCGGTCGTCACCGATACGATCCAGTACCTCGACGTCGGGCTCAAGCTCGAAGTGGAGCCGAACATCCATATGGACGGCGGGGTGATGATCAAGATGAACCTCGAGGTGAGCACCCTTGGGGACCAGGTGACCAGCAAGAACGGGACGATTGCCTACCGGGTGGGCACGCGCAATGCCGCCACGGTGTTGCAGCTCAAGGATGGCGAAACGCAAACCCTGATGGGCCTGATCCAGGATGACGAGATCGACAAGGCGCAGCGCATCCCGGGTCTGGGCGATATCCCGGTGATCGGCCGGTTGTTTTCCTCTACCCGCATCGATGGCAGCAAGAACGAGATCGTCTTGTCCATCACGCCGCGTATCGTGCGCAACATTCCGCGCCCGACGATCGAAGCGGCCTCGCTCTGGTCCGGTACCGAGGCGATGTTCCGTGTGTCCCCGCCGATGCTCAATCCGCCGGCCGAGCCGGTCAAGCTTGCCGCAGCGGCGGGTGGCGTGAATGCGGGCGTGGTGAGTTCGCGTGCCGCGGGCGGCGTTCCCGTCGCCCCGGCCGCCGTTGCCGCAGCCCCGGCCGCCGTCGCCGTCGCCGCAGCCGCAGCCGAGAGCGCCACCGTTCCCCCGGTGCGGACGTTCGATCTCGCCTGGCGGAGTCCCTCCACGGTCAAGGCCGGCGATGAGTTCACGGTGACGGTGGATGCGAGTACCAAGGTGGGCCTCTCGGGCGCCGAGCTGCAATTGTTGTTTGACCCGGCCGCGCTGTCCGTGGTGAGCGTGGTCGAGGGTGAAATGATGCGCGGCGGGAACGCGCAGACCGTGTTCACCGAGCGCGCCGATGCCACTGCCGGTCGGATATATGCCGGTGTCCGGCGCAGCGGGCCGGCCGGCGCGCTCGGTGCGGGCTCCCTGCTGACGGTTAAATTCCGCGCCACCGGCAAGGAAGGCGCGACGCAGGTGCACATTGCAACGGCGGTGCCCACGCTGACCGATGGCGGCAGCATGCCGGTGAAGGGCGCCGGGCCGCTGCAACTGCGCATCACCGGGAAGTGATCATGCCAAGGGCGCGCGGATTCACGCTGATCGAATTGATGATCACGGTGGCCATCATCGGCGTACTGGCATCGATGGCGGTGCCGCTGAAGGAAATCGTGGTCAAGCGTGCGCAGGAGCGCGAACTGCGCAGCGCCCTGCGTGAAATCCGCGCCGGCCTTGATGCCTACAAGAAAGCGGTGGATGAGGGCAAGGTAAAGGGCAGCGTCGGCGACAGCGGCTATCCGAAAACACTCGATGAGCTTGCCAGCGGGGTGGAGAACTCCGCTTCGGCGGAGCGGCAGAAAATTTACTTTCTGCGCAGATTGCCGCGCGATCCGCTGCACCCGGATGAAACCACGCCCGCGGCCCAGACATGGGGCAAGCGCAGTTATGCCAGCTCGAGCGAGACGCCGCAGGAGGGCGTCGATGTGTTCGATGTTTACTCGCTGGCCAAGGGGCGGGGCATGAACGGTGTGGTCTATCGTGATTGGTAAAATCCACCTGTGCGGGCGGGGCCCGCAGGGCGGTGCCGTCCCGGATGCAAGCGTTGCGCGCCGCGGCCGGCTCGCGCGCGCCGGATTCACGCTCATCGAGTTACTGGTGGTGATGGCCATCATCGCCACGCTCTCTTCCATCGCGGCGCCGCGCTATTTCAACAGCCTGGAGAAATCGCGCGAGGTCGCAATGCGTTCCAACCTCAAGGCGATGCGCGAGGCGATCGACCAGTTCTACCAGGACACCGGGCGCTGGCCCGCGGAACTGCAGGATCTGGTCAAAAACCGCTACCTGCGCGAGATACCGGTCGATCCGGTCACCAATGAATCGACCACTTGGGTGCCGGTCATGCAGAGCGGCGGGCAGGAAACCGGCATCAAGGACGTTCGCAGCGGCGCCCAGGGCGCGACACGCAGCGGTGCGAAATATGAAGATTGGTAGGTGCGCAGCCCAGGGCGGCTACACCTATTTCGGATTGCTGCTGGCTGTCCTCGCGGCATCGCTTGCCGTTTCCGCCGGCGCGACACTGCTTGGCAACGACATGCGTCGGGACAAGGAGGCCGAGCTGCTCTTTGCCGGCGATGAAATCCGCCGCGCCATCGAGCTCTATCACGCCAAGAATACGGCCGGGCCGCAGCCCTTTCCGCGCACAATGGATGCGTTGTTGCGCGACCCCAATCAGCTGTCGATACAACGCTACCTGCGTAAAATTTACCGTGACCCGCTGCATGAGCCGGAGGCGCCCGGCGCAAGCCCGGAGAACGGTTCGTGGGTGTTGATACGCGATGCCAACGGACAGATTGTCGGTGTGCGCTCCAACTCCCAGCGCGAGCCGCTGCGCAAGACCGGCTTCCCCAAGCAATATGAAGGTTTTCGCCAGACCAAGCGCTACGCCGACTGGCAGTTTCTGGCCGCTGGCGGGGTGCCTGCGGATCCCAAGGCTGGCGCCGTGGCCGAGCCGAAAAATTTCATTCCTGCTCCGGTGGTGCCCGCGATGTCGCCACCACCACCACCACCACCGCCGCCGCCGCCGCCTCCCGCGCCTGTGGAGCCCGTGGCTGCGCCAACGCCAGCGGCAGTTCCAGTGCCGGCACCCGCAGCACCGGTCGCCCCGGCACCAGCGGCGCCGGCGCCAACGCCACCGCCAGCGGCAGTTCCGGTGCCGGCGCCCGCAGCACCTGTCGCCCCGGCTGCAGCGGTTCCGGCGCCAGCGCCAGCGGCGACCGGTGCTGCCCCGGGTGCGGCAGGGGTGCCGGCCACGCCGGTCGCAGTACCTGTACCCGGACCCAGACCCGCACCCGGCCCGGCACCCGCACCCGCACCCGCACCCGCACCCGCACCCGCACCCCCCGGATCCGCACCCGCACCCGCATCCGGCCCGGCACCCGCACCCGCTGTTCCGGCTGCGCCGTCGTCGGAACCGCAGCCCTTCGTAATCCGCGCCCCCCCGGGCTTCTGACCCGCACCGGCACCGTCGCGCCATCGCTGTTACGTTGTGTTACGCAAAGACAACAAGCCCGGCACAGACGCCATGCAAGCGCCTGACTAGACTCTCTTCCACCTGCCCAACGTGGCGCGGGTGAATCGCCCCGGCAGCCCAACGGCGATTCTCATTGCAGCATGGAGAGCAGGATGCGATTGAACCTTTCCCCCGCAACATACAAGCTTGGTGCGATGGTGTTGCTGGGCGCGCTGCTCCCGGTCCTTGGCATGGGGGCGGCTTGGGCGCAGACGCGGACCTTTGCCGCCCCGGTGATCGCCCCGGTGCCGGCTGTGCCGCCGGGCTTCGACATCACCGGCTTCATCCAGGAGGCCACGCTCGATACCAGCGGTGCGATTTGCAACCCGACCCATGCGCGCCTTGCCGGTGGAACAGTCACCCTGAACGGCCAGAAAGTCATCGTGCCGTGCAACACGATTTTGCAACTGCCCGCAGCGACCATGACCTGGGCGGATTTGTTCAAGACGGCCACGGGCCTTGCCCCGGCGGATATTGTGCCGGTCGGCCAGACCGGCCTCGCGCTTGCCGACATGATCGGCACGACGACCGGTGCGAGCATTGCCCTGGCCACGCCCGGCCTGTTGACGATGAAGACGCGTTCGGATGTTGCTGCCACGCTGCAGACACGCACCAGCGCATCGCTGCCCTCGTATGAAATTCGCGTCGTCGGCAACGTCGTCAGCGGTCGCTATATCGCGGGGCTGGTGTTTGTTTCGCAGCAGTCCCTCAATGCTTCGCAGGGCGTGATCAGCTGCATCGATTACACCAGCGGCGAAATGCAGGTCGGCGGCGTGCCGGTCGACCCTTCCACGACGACGACCTGTCCGAGGGTAGTGCCCGCCGGTATCGCGCGTGTCCGCCTCAACGATACCGTTGGCCGTTTTGGCAAAAAGCATGCGCCTGTGGGCAAGTGCGGCGGTGCCGCCGACTGCGTCGAGCAGGCCGGCTTTGATCCGCGTTTTGCACCGGACACCGACAACCCCACGGTGCATGCCACCACCGGTTTTCCGATGTGCATTCCGCGCGTCAACCCTTTCACCACCGGCGTTGATCCGCTGTGCCCGCAGTCCAACCGCCCGATTGCGCCGTTTTGCCCGAGCTTCCCCGATGGCAGCGGCATACCGGCTTTCCCGGCGCAAACCTCGGGTTACTGCACCACGTTTGTGATGGACGCACCGAATGCGCGGGCCGCCGCCGGTCTGAGCTGCCCCGGCCCCGGCTGTCCGACCGACCCGACGCGCCAGGCGCCGCTGCAGGTTGGCGATACCATCATTTATAATGGCACGCTTAAAGCCGATGCCAGGGGTTTTTACGTTTCAGCCCACACTATCGCCGCCAACCTCGGCATTTACACCCAGCCCAACACCAAACCCGCCTACGTGTATGTCGAGGAAGTGCTCGCCGGTACCGCGGCGCTGCCGGTGGCCGGCCTTGCGCAGGAAGCCACCGAGCGCATCAAGTTCGTCGGTTTCACCACCGACCCGACCAATCTGATCGATTTGTACGCGCTCGATCAGGATCCGCTGACCGGCAAGATCAGCGAACGCCTGCTCGGCACGCAAAGCGCGATGAGCAACGCGCAGCTGGGCCGCTTTCGCACGCCGGGCAACAACGGCGGCACCTTCCTGCCGCCGACGCGCATGTATCGCGCCATCAGCCGCACCATGTGTTCGGAGCGCCCGGCCGGCCAGTTCACCGCCTGCGCGCTCGAGGGCAGCGGCACCGAGGCGGCCAACACCTTTGCCAACGGCCTCATCGCCGGGCAGTTTTCGTTGCCGAATTTCGATTTCATCTTCGCCGAGAACCTGACCTTCGGCCAGTCGCTGGTTCCGAACAACTTCCAGGACCTGCCTTTCCTGTATTGCGGTTCCGGCCCGATTGAGGCGGGCGGCCCGGTGGTCGGCCAGCTCGATCCGGCGCCCTGGGGGCTGCCGATGCAGAACCCGATTTTCCGCGCCAACCTGTGCCCGCAGGCCAAAGCGGTGGCGGCGCCGCTGACCTTCCCGACGGTGACCGGTGCACGCGATGTGGTGATCATCAACACCGCGACCTGGGACAACCGCCGCGCCATGGGCAAGATCAACATCATCGCGACCTCGTCGGCCTCGCCGGCGCCGGCCGGGATGTTCATGACCGCCACCATCACCAACAGCTGGATGACGCCCTCGGCGCCCGGCGGCGTGGACAATCCGATTGTGGCGCAGATGGTGCTCTTATCCAACTCGCTGGACGAGCCCGCGCTGTGCCCGACCGCCGCGCCGTGCTGGAGCCTCAGTGCACCCGGCTTCATCATTGATCCGGGTATCGCGCCATTCCTGCCGTCACTGGTTCCGCCCACATCCATTGTGGTCAGGTCGAGCAAAGGCGGTATCGCCAGCGTGGCCGATGCGGCCATCAGGCAGCTCGCCTGCGTGTCGACCAAGCAGTTCGTCTGCCCTTGATCCGATGACCGCCCGGTTCTTTCTGGAAACGCCATGAATAATCACGAGCTGTCTTCATTGCGCCTGCGCCCGTGGCGCCGCGCCCTTGCCCTGGTGCTTGCGATCCTGATGGCGAGCCCGCCGGTGGCGGCACGCGGCCCCGGGCGTGCCGGCATCGACGCGCTGGTCGATGCGCCCGACGAACTGGCCGCGCCGCGCGCCAATCTGCCGGGCAATCGCATACTCACATCAGAGCCGGTGTTCGGCATGCCCGGCAGTCCCACCGTCACCGGTTTTGACAGCGCATCCAAATTGGATGTGACCGTCGGGCAGGATGCGGTTGCCGGCGCGCCCGATGGCATGCTTTTCGGCGCGCCAATGTATTCGGCCAGCGGCGAGCTGGTGGTGCCGCTGCTCGGTGTTGTTTCCGATGCACGCGTCAACGGCAAGGCCGCGGTTCCGGCGGCGCGGGCGAACATTGGTCGCGTCGACCTGCTGCCGGCGCTGCAGGCGCTCAAGACGGTGGAAATTCCGCCGGTGGCCGGGCTGGACGCATTCATACGCGACCAGAAGGCGGCGATCGCGCTGGGCAAGGCCCTGTTCTGGGAGGCGCGCGTCGGCAGTGACGGCCTGGCCTGCGCCAGCTGCCATTTCGCCGCCGGCGCTGACAACCGGCTCAAGAACCAGATGAGCCCCGGGCTCAAGGCGGGTGACGAGACCTTCAACCGCAATTTCCCGGCCACCACCGCGAGCATCATCAAAAAAAAGAAGGAGCGTGAAGAAGGACACCATCTCAAATCCACGGCGACCGGCGGCGGCGGTCCAAACTACACCCTCAAGCCGGCCGATTTCCCGACGCATCGCCTGGCCGATCCGCTTGACCGCAATTCGGCGGTGTTGTTCGACAGCAATGACGTGGTGTCTTCGCAGGGAACCTTTGCCGGCCAGTTCGTCGGACTGGCAGCCTCCGGTGAGGAAGAATGCGTCAAACGCGCGCTCGATGAATTCAATGTGGGCGGCATACTGACGCGCAAGGTAGAGCCACGCAACACGCCGACGGTGATCAATGCGGTGTTCTATTTCCGCAATTTCTGGGACGGCCGCGCCAATAATGTGTTCAACGGCAACAACCCGTTCGGCGACCGCGACCCGGATGCACGGGTGCTTGACCTGCGCACAGACGGTTCGGTGGTGCCGGTGCGTGTTGCGTTGTCCAATGCCAGTCTTGCCTCGCAGGCGGTCGGCCCGGCGCTCAGTGATTTCGAGATGTCGTGCTCGGGCAAGTCCTTCAAGGACCTCGGGCGCAAGCTGCTTTCCCAGCGTGCACTGGCCGGCCAGGCGGTGCATGCCCAGGACTCGGTGCTTGCGGCGTATATCGCCCCCGGCGGCAAAGGCCTGAAAATCAATTACGCGGATATGGTCAAGCAGGCGTTTCATCCGCGTTGGTGGGGCGGTGCCGGCAGCTACGCCGGTTATACCCAGATGGAGTCAAACTTCGCGCTGTTCTGGGGGCTGGCCATCATGGCTTACGAATCGACCCTCGTTTCCGATGAGGCGCCGGTGGACAGGTTTGTCGGTTGGGCCGGCACGCCTGGCAATCTTAAGGCCCTCACCGACCAGGAGCAGCGCGGCCTTTTGCTGTTCCGCGGCAAGGGCCTTTGCGTGTCCTGCCACAAGGGGGCCGAGTACACCGGCGCAGCGACCTCGCTGCTGCGCAGCGGCGAAACCAACCTTGCCGAGCACATGTTTGTCGGCGGTGGCCGCCTCGGGCTCTACGACAACGGCTTTTACAACATCGGTGTGCGCCCGACCGGCGAGGATCTGGGCGTCGGTGATTCCGACCCGTGGGGCAACCCGCTTTCTTTCTCGCGCCAGTTTGTCGATTTGTTGCGCGGCAAGGACGCGCCCGATGCGTTCCAGATCCGGCCCTGCCTGTTTGCCGTGCTGACTGATGCGCGCGAGTGCTGGACTGCGCCCGACCCCGCCAGCGCGCGCACCGGCGTGGATGGCGCATTCAAGACGCCGACCCTGCGCAACGTGTCGCTGACGCAACCCTATTTCCACAATGGCAGCCGCTTTACGCTGGAGCAGGTCGTGGAATTCTATAACCGCGGCGGTGACCGGCGCGGGCCCGAGGGCAACGACACCACCGGCTATAGCGCGCCAAACGCCCCCGGGGGCGGTGGGTCGAACATTCACCCGAACATTCGCCCGCTTAACCTGAGCGCGCAGGAGCGGGCCGACCTGGTCGCTTTCTTGCGCAACGGGCTGACCGATCGTCGTGTCGCCTGCGAGCTTGCGCCGTTCGACCATCCGGCACTGCTGCTGACCAACGGCCATAGGGGCGATGCGACGACCGTGTCAAAGGGCAAGACCGCGGGACTGGCGCAGGACCAATTCATCCAGTTGCCGGCGGTGGGCGCCAAAGGGCGGCAGGCCGGGCAGTGCCTGAAGCATGACAACGGCACGCAAGTGTCTTTGGCACGGTGAGGCGCGCTGCGACATGTTAAATTGGCGGCATATTGGGCATGCTGATGAATGCGAACGCCCCAAGCGGGCTGTGAGGGCGAACAGATGGTTGCTGTGGCAAGAATGAGTGCGGCCCGGCCGCCGCCGGGTCGGGCGCGGCTCTCCGGAAAATACGCCTGCTGATGCGCCTGTTGATGCGCCGGCTTCTCGCAAGGCTCGTGCCGCGAGGTTTTTACTCGCGCAACGCGCTGGTCCACTCCTTGCTGCTCTCGGTGCTGCTGGTCGCTTTTGTCGCTTACCTGGTTCCGGATATTTCCCAAACATTCCAGGTGCCGCTCGAGCGCGATGCTTCCGCCATCGCCGATACGCTGGCTATGGCGATGGTCCAACCGGTGGCCGACGGTGATCAGGAGGCGATGGATGCGCTTCTTGTCGCCGCAATTCGCGCCCCCAGCTTGAGGGAAATACGCGTCACCAATGCCTTCGGCGAGCCGATTCGCCGCGTTTTTCGCTACGAGGGCGCGGCCAGGCTCAGTTCGCTGCGGGGCGGGGAGGTCGGCCGGGGTGCGATCGTTCGTCCGATCATCAAGGGTGCCCGTCTGGGCGCCATCCTGATCATCCCGGAGAAAAATGCGCTCGTTGATCTGATCAAACTGGTCTGGCGCGATGCGCTGATCGGATTGCTTGTCTGTCTTGGCGCGGGCCTTTGGTTGCTGGATATCGTGCTAAAGCCCAACTCGGTGGCTGTTGCGCGGCTCACCAAGCTCGCCACGGACCTTCATGCCGGCGGGGGGCGCGATCACATTGACTTTAGCGGCAGCGCGCTTGAATTCGAGCGAATGGGCGAAGCCATGGAGCGGGCGGCGAACAAGCTGGCTGCGCAGCAAATGGAGATCGTTTCGGCGGCCGATCGTCTGATCGCCGCCGTCGAGACGCTCGACGGCGGTTTTGCCATGTTTGGCCAGGACGACCGCTTGTTGATCTGCAACGAACGCTACAGGGAAATCTACGCGATGTCGGCCGATCTCATCGTGCCCGGCGTGCGGTTCGAGGACCTCATTCGCGAGGGCGCGCGGCGCGGCCAGTTTGTCCGGGCGGTCGGCCGTGTTGACGAGTGGGTGGCCGAGCGCATGGCCGCGCATCGGAGCGCAAATTCGATCGTCGAGCAGCAGTTGCCCGACGGTACCTGGTTGCGCATTGCCGAGCGGCGGACTCCCGGCGGTGACACGGTCGGCGTCCGGTTCGATATCACCGAGGTAAAACGAGCCCAGCAGCGCGCCGAGGCGGCAAACGAGGCCAAGGGTGAGTTTCTGGCCAACATGAGCCACGAAATCCGCACGCCGCTCAATGGCATTATCGGCATGACGAACCTCATTCTTGATTCGGACCTGACCGCGGAGCAGCGGCAGTACCTGAACCTGACCAACAACTCAGCCGACGCCTTGCTGCAAATTGTCAACGATATCCTGGATTTTTCGAAAATTGAGGCCGGCCATGTCGAGCTTGTGTACGCGCCTTTCTCGGTCGCGCAGGCGGTGGGTGCGACCTTAGAGACATTTTCCATGCAGGCGGTGCGCAAGGGGCTGGGTTTTTCGGTCCGCGATGAATCGCAACCCGACCTGGCTTTGTTGGGGGATGCGAGCCGCCTGCGACAGGTTCTGGTGAATCTTCTGAGCAACGCCGTCAAATTCACCGCAAGCGGCAGTATCGATGTAAGGATCAAGGTATTGTCAGGCGATGAGCGCGGTGTCGTGTTGCGCTTTGACATCTGCGACACCGGAATCGGCATTCCACAGGATCAGCATGCGCGTATTTTTGACGCCTTTATCCAGGCTGACTCCTCCGTGTCGCGTGAATTTGGCGGGACGGGGCTGGGACTTGCGATTTGCAAGCGCCTGGTGGTGCACATGGGCGGGCGCATCGGGTTTGACAGCGTTCCGGGACGGGGTGCGGCGTTCTTTTTCGAAATTCCCTTTGACCGGGTGGCGACGCCGGTTTGCGCAACGGCACATGCGCAGCAGGCGGTCTCCGGCGATCCGGGCGCGGGGCTGCGCGTTCTGGTGGTCGAGGATAACGCGACCAATCGGCTGATCGTAAATCGCCTGCTCGTCAAGCGCGGCTACGAGGTGATGGAGGCCGCTTCCGCGTCGAGTGGACTCGAACTGGCGGCGCGAAACGCCCCCGAGCTTGTATTGCTTGACGTGCAGCTGCCCGAAATGAGCGGTTTCGCCTTTTTGGAGCGCCTGCGTGCGATGCCAAGTCCCGTTTGTGACACGCGTGTAATCGCCGTGACCGCGCACGCCCTTGCAAGCGACAGGGAGCGCTGTATCAGCGCGGGTATGGACGGGTATGTGGCAAAGCCGTTTTCGGCGCAGTCGCTGTTTGAAGAGATCAGCCGCGTCATGGTCGTTGCCGCACCGGCAGCAGATCAGGGGGCGGACGGTGCGTCTGCGACGGGCGAGCGTTTTGAGAAGGCCATATTGGGCATAGACGGCGACCGCGACCTGTTTGCCGAGATTGCCTCGAAGGTGGCGGATGACTACGTCACCCTGTCCGCCAGCATCAGCGAACTTGCCCAAAGTGGTGAACTTTCACAGCTTGCCAAGGAAGCGCATAAAATAATCGGCAGCTGGAGCCTTTACGCAAAGTCCGGCGACGAGGGCCTCGGGCTTGCGCTCAATCGGGCGGTGCGGGCAGCTGATGCAGCCGAGGCACAGAAGGTTTCGATTCGGCTCTCGGCTGCTTTGCACGGCGTGGCGGACGAATTGCGAACCTGGGTTGGCAACTGGAAGGCTGGAGCAAAAATATGACGAATGTTGAAGCGAAACGCGTCCTGATCGTGGAGGATGATGAAATTTCCCTGATGACGCTGGGACGGTTTTTGGAAAAGCAGGGCCTGGCCGTTGAGTACGAGTCAAATGGCAATCTGGCGGTACAACGCATTCTCGATTTGATGCCCGATGTCGTGGTACTCGATGGCATGCTCCCGGGCAAGGACGGGTTTGACATTTGTCGCGAGGTGCGCGACCGGTATCGCGGCCCCATCCTGATGCTTACGGCGCGGGGGGAAGACCTTGACCAGGTGGTGGGTCTTGAGCTTGGCGCCGATGACTATATTCTCAAGCCGGCCGAGCCGCGCGTGGTGCTGGCGCGCATCCGCGCCTGCCTGCGGCGGGCGGGTGCGGCGCTACCCGAGGCGCAGGATGAGTTCGTGTTCGGCAGGTTTCGCATCAATCGTGCCTCCCGTACCGTGCATCTTGACAAGTCGGAGGTTCCCCTGAAAACGGCGGAATTTGACCTGCTCTGGCTGCTGGCGAGCAACGCCGGCACAATTCTCTCGCGCGATGACATCCAGTCGAAGTTGCGCGGTATCGAGCACGACGGGCTTGATCGTTCGATTGATATGCGCATCTCGCGCTTGCGCAAGAGCCTCGGCGATGATGCCGACAATCCGACCCGCATCAAGACGGTGCGCGCCAAAGGCTACCTGTTCAGCCGCACTGACTGGGACTGACGGCACACGCCTGTCCGGCGGGTAAGGCGGGTGCCGCCCGCACATGCGCCGCACGGGGCGCGGCGCCTGCGCCCGGGCCTGCCCCACCCCACCCCACCCCACGCCACGCCACGCCACGCCACGCCACGCCTTGGCGTTACGGTGGGTTACAAGACATTGACACTCTGTCGACTGACCGCTCCAGGCTCGCCGGTTAGCATGGAATCTCTGGAACGCAGCCATTGTTGAAAAGGAGATCACCGTGCTTACTTTATCTATGTTGAGACCCCATCCCTGGCTCGGTTTGTTGGGGAAAAGAGGCGGCGCGGCAATCGGGCATGCCGGTTTTAAAGAGATTGCCCCGGCGATAATCAGCAAAATATGCGAAGGGCGGCTCGGGCAGGAGGAAAAAGCCCGCGTCGACGCTGCGCTGGTGAAACTCGGTATTGTGAGCGAGGGGGACGTGCGGCTGGCGCTTGACGCTCTTTGGCATCTGCAGCGGAAAGCTTGAGGTTTCACTGGCCGGGAACGAAAGCCAGCTGCGGTTCGCCTATATTGCCGGTTGCCGGTTGCCCGGTGCCCTGATGTTTTGATGTCCAGATCAATCGCCGCACCCGCCCGGTTATTTACCGCGCGGCCCCCGGCCTAGCCAGCCCGCTTGCCTGGCGCGGGGTGAGCGAGCTGAGCTTGGCCGAGCAAACCTCGGTCGGGCAGGGCAGCTTGTAATACAAATCGTTGAGGTAGACGGTGATGTTCTCCACGTCACCCGGGTCCCAGCTGGTGCCCTGCTGGGCGCTCCAGCGCGCCACCTGCTGGCGTATGCCGGCAAAACTGTCGGCCTTGCGCGAGGTGCTCTGGTGCACGCTCGCGTTGTGGCAGCCGGCGCAACGCGTTTCGTACAAGGCCTTGCCGCGCTCGGCGTCGGCCGCGGCCGCGCCGCCGGCAAGACCGAGCGCGGCCATGGTGGCGACGGTGATGGCGAAATTAAGGGCGGCTGAACGGTGCATGGCGGGCTCCTTGTCGGCTGCTCATTATTTGCCGCCGGATGTGAAGCGGGTTTGACCCAGATCAAGCTTCACCCGCACCCCCTTTGCCGGTATAAAAACGCCGGAGAATGGCGTCTGTGGCGGCTTTCCAGCCACTTTTCCGGCGCATGAAGCCGCTGGCCGGGGGCGCCGGCAGGAAAAAGGAAACCCCGCGATATGCGCCCGCTGCCACTTGGCCACCGGCGTCCCGGTGTACCCCAAGGAGGGCAAGAACCCGCCCTCGCCGCACCTCAAGAACGCCTTTGCCTATTGGTACACCGATATCAACGGCAAGGTCGATGTGGACGAGTTGCGGCAGAATAATCCGTACAAGACCTACACGTCGCGCCTGTCGCAGGCGGTCTATAACGACACCTACACATTGCGTGATCTGGGCGCGGCCTATCACAACGGCCGCTACACCTTGCAACGGCTCTACGACTCGCTCGAGAGCCTGGCGCAAAGCCAGAAGGCTGCGGTGAACATGCGGGGCAAGGTGCGGCCTTAGCCTTAGTACGGGCGGGCCGGGGCGCGGGGCCGGACTGTCCGCCCCCGCTTCAGAACGAGAACTTCAGTCCGATGCTGGTGAGGGTTTCCTTGTTGTTGCGCCCGAGGGTTCCGTCCAGTTGAACGTTTTTGGCAATGTCGGTGCGAGCGCCGATCTGCAGCGTCGGCTTGGACTCGCGCTGGCCAAACACCTCGATATCGGCGGTGACGGCGCCGAAGGCGTGTTCGTGCGCGATACCCCACAGTTCGAGTGTCGGTCCACCCGGATTGCGGCTGGCGCCAAGGTTGAAGTGGGTCGATCCCAGCTTGCTGTTGCAACTCAACAGGCCGACGGCGTAGGGCGTGTTTCCCGTGCCTTGTGCGTAAACGGCGCCCAGCAGCGCGCCGGCATTGCAACCGCGCTCCTGCGTCGGCGTAAAGAGACCCTTGACTTGTATCGTGCTGCTGGTGAGGGGTGTACTGGCGTCGCGGCGCATCGCCGCAGAGAACTCGAAGCCCTCTGCCGGGGAGAATGCCGGTGCGATGGTCCAGGCGTCAATCTGTCCGGGCAGGCGCGCATACCAGGCTTCGACATGACCGGCACCCGGTGCGTTGACGTTGGCGTCATCGACGGTGAGCGGGCGGCCGGCATGCACGAGCGCGGCAGGAAGGAGCAGGGAAAAGGCAGCCAAGCGACGACAAAAGCGCATGGGGTGATTCTATATCACCTGTATGCGCCGCGACCCGGCCTTCACCCGCTAGGGCACAAAGGCGATGGTGCAGTTCATTGCCTCCGACGCGGCCACGGCAATGCCATTGCGCAGCGGCATGACGGCAAATCCGCCTTGCTGCAACTCTCGCTGCGTGACGGCCAGATCACGCACACGGATGGTCACCATCGCCATGTAAGCGTTGCGCTTGCGTCCATCAAAGTCCCGCGCATCGCAGGCGAGTGCGCCCAATTCCGTCTGCAAGGCCGCGGGCGTCAGCAGTTCGAGTTGCGCATGCCCCATACGCATGCGCGCGCCGCCATCGGCAGCCACGGCCGGCGGCGTATCGAGGATGCGCGCGTACTTGCTGATCTCGATCGCCGGGTCGGGGACGGCGATGGTGAATGAGGCGATGCCCAGCGCGCCGTTGCGATGGGACTGGAACGGGGGGTGCCAGATGAATTGCGGCGTTTCGTGACGGCAGTAGTAGAGGCGCCCGCCGGCCAGGGCGCCGCGCGGCAGGCGCACGGTGGTAAAGCGCGCCTCGTCTTCAACGCTTGAGCCGGGCAGGGTGAGCTTGCGCGCGAGGGCTTGCGGGGCGGCGGCCGGAAAGCCGCGCGCCACCAGTTCGCACTGTATGGCGTCGACGTCGCCGGCCTTGAGCACCAGGCCGTCCAGGCCGATCGGGCCTTCGAGCAAATCGGGACGGATGGTCTGCCCGGCCGGTGGAAAGCCGATCAGTTCGAGGTAATCGCGCTCGAACACCATCAGGTGGTTACACGAGCCGGCCGGATGAAAACTGCGTTCGGTCAGGGTGAAGCCCATGCGCCGGTAAATGGCCGCAGCCTCGTCCATGCGCTCGCGCACACTGATGACGGCGTGGTCAAACGGGCATTGCGTGACGGCGGGCATGCGGGGTCCGGAGCGCGGAAAGACCGGGCGATTCTACGCGAGGCGCCGGCAGGCGGCCCGCCACGGCCGCAGCCGCCATTCCGTCCTGTGCAGCATTGCATTCATGCGGATGCGGGTGCAACATGGCGGGACTCCGCCCAAACGATCGAGTAGGCGCGGCGGGGCGCACAATGAAAACAGGCATTTCAGTCGAAAATTTCAAGGAGTAATACCATGCTGCAGCGATTGCTCGCCCTGGCATTTTCGTGCATCGCGCTCGGGTCGTGGAGTGCCTCCTGGGCGCAGGCCTGGCCCAACCGGCCGGTGCGCATTATCGTTGCGGCGGGTGCCGGCGGGCCGGATGTCATTGCACGCCTCGTAGCCGTGCACCTGACCACCCAGCTGGGCCAGCCCTTTGTGGTGGAGAACAAGCCCGGTGCGAACGGTATCCTGGGCACCGACATCGTCGCCAAGTCGCCGCCCGACGGCTACACCTTCCTGGTGTTTTCCTCCGGCCTGGTGGTCAACCCGAGCATGTACAAAAAGCTGCCCTACGACACCGAAAAAGACCTGCTGCCGGTAAGCAACCTGGTGCTCAACGGCGGCCTGTTCGTCACCGTCAATCCGGCCTTGCCGGTAAAAACCCTGCAGGAATTCACCGCGCTGGCGCGCAAGCCCGACAGCCGCCTCACATTCAGTTCCCCCGGCGTGGGCAACACCCTGCACCTTGCCGGCGAGCAGTACAATGCGCTTGCCGGAACCAAGCTGCTGCATATCCCCTATAAAGGCGGCGGCCCGGCCACCGCGGCCGTGCTCGGCGGTGAAGTACAGGTGATGTTCGCCTCGCCGGCCAATGTGGTCACGCAAATCAAGGCGGGAAAACTGCGCGCCCTCGCTTACACCGGCAGCAAACGCGCCGAAGCCCTGCCCGATGTGCCCACTACGGCCGAGGCGGGCATGCCCGAGTTTGCCAATGACGGCGGCTGGTTCGGCCTGTTTGCGCCGGCCAACACCCCGCCGGAGATCGTCGAAAAAGTGTATCGCGGTGTGCGCGTCGCATTGACCGACCCGGCCACCGTGGCGAAGATTCTTGCCCTTGGACTGGTGCCGGTGGGCGATACGCCGGCCGAATTCAAAAAATATGTCAGCGCGCAAATAAAGAGCTATGCGCAAATCGTGCGCATGGCCGGCATAGAGCCCGAATAAGCGCACGCGACGGGGAACGCCTGAGCGCGGTTTTTTACCGGGGCCGTTC
The DNA here is from genome assembly GCA_945861875.1 of Bordetella parapertussis. GTDB lineage: Bacteria > Pseudomonadota > Gammaproteobacteria > Burkholderiales > SG8-39 > CAITSH01. The sequence goes on along the minus strand of CAMAWC010000021.1, from coordinate 17,329 downwards.
GAACTTCAGCAAAAATTCATCCACCGGCACCGGCGACTTGAAGACGGTGACATCGCGCTTGTCTGCGGGGTTGCGCAGGAACTTGCCCTCGGCGATGAGGCGAAAGCCCGCCGCTTCGACGTCCTGGCGCACCAGGCTCTCCTCGATGCGGTGCAGGGTCGGGCCGACATTGCCCCCGTCGCCCGTTCGCGCCGAATGGTCGGCAATCACCAGCACGCCGCCGGGCTTGAGGATGTCAAAAAACCGCCGGTTCATTTTCAGGCGGTCGACGCCGGCCTTGGGCATCTCGTGGTATTCGAAAAAGAAGGTAATGACATCGAAGTCGCGCACATCGGCTGGCACCGGGTCGTCAAAATTGCGCAGCACCCTCACGACATTTTTCATTGAAGGCGACTTGGCGCGCACATCGAACGCAACGCGCGCCCGTTCAATGGTGCTCATGGCGTCCTGCCCGTAGACCACGCCGGTGGGCCCCACGGCGCGCGCCATCAACTCGGTGCTGTAGCCGGCACCGGTGGCAAGATCAAGCACCTTCATGCCCGGACGCACGCCGGTGAATGCAAGCAGTTGTACTGCCTTGCGGCGCACATCGGTCGCGCGGTCGGCGTCCGTGCGCTCGGGTGCGGCGATGATGGCCGCGTAATCCACCGGCGTTTGAGTCCCGCCCGTGCCGACGCACCCGGCGGTGAAGGCGAGCACCAGCAGCGCAACGACTGTTCCCGGCCATCCTGCCCGGTGATTCCATTTGTTCATTTCCTGCTCCTCCATGAATGCGGCTGCCGGGACTACTTCATCCTGTCGCGAATCTGCGCCAGCGCGGCGCGGGCGCAGTCGTCGTCGAAGTTGCCCCCGGGGGCGCCGCCGACGCCGATGCCGCCTATGGCTTCGCCGCCGGCCATGATGGTGACGCCACCGGGTGTGAAGTTGATATAGGGCAGGCTGGCAAGGCCGGCCGTGCTCACGCCGGGTGTCTTGGCGATGCGCTCGGAAATGGCCTTGGTCGAGTCTTCCTTGCGCACCGGCGCGAGCGATGCTGCGGTATAGGCCTTGGCATAGGCGCTGTCGAGGGTGTGTACCGCCGCGCCGTCGCCGCGCAGCATGGCCTGGCGCACGCCGTCACTGCTGACGATGATGGCGGTCACGGTGTAGCCGTTTTTGGCGCAGGCGGCGACCGCCGCGCCCACCGCTTCGTGCGCCAGTGCGCTCGAGATGTGCTTTGCACCGACCAGGCCTTGCGCCGTCGCGACGTTGGCGCCGCCAAGGGCCAGCAGCAAAAAAAACAACTTCAAATCGTCTGATTTCATTATGTTCTCCTCCGATCTTTCAGTTTTTTAGCATGCCGGCACCCGGGCCGGCGCCCGGGCCGACGCAAGGTGAGCGAAAGGCGCGGCGCTTATCGTGTGCCGGTTGCAAGATCTGCCGGTTCGTCCTCAATGCTGTTGCGCAGGATTCCGATCTTTTCAATCTCAATCTCTGCGATGTCCCCGGGCTTCATGAAAATGGGCGGGGTGCGTGCGAAACCCACGCCGCCCATGGTGCCGGTGGCGATCAGGTCACCGGGTTTCAGCGGCATCCATTCGGTGATGTATTCGATCGTCGACTGAATTGAGAAAATCATCTCCCGCGTACTGGCCTTTTGCATGACCTGGCCGTTCAGGCGCATTTGAATATCCAGGTTCATCGGGTCTGGAATTTCATCTGCGGTGACCAGCCAGGGACCGTTGGCCCCGGTTTTTTCGAAATTCTTTCCCGGATTGATTTGACTGGAGTGACGCTGGTAGTCGCGCAGGCAGGCCTCGTTCATGCAGGTGTAACCGAACACAAAGTCGAGCGCGTTTTCAGCCTTGACGTAACGCCCGGTGGGCTTGCCGATGACCACCAGCATCTCGGCCTCCCAGTCGAGCATGGATGAGACCTTCGGGCGCAGAATCGGTTTCTTGTGACCCGTCAGGGACTCGGGCCAGCGCGCAAACATCATCGGGCGGTCGGGAACTTTGCGATTGCCAACCGTGCGGTTGGCTTCATCGACGTGGTCATGGTAGTTGAGGCCGACACAAAGAATTTTCCCCGGGTTGGGTACGACGGGCAGCAAATCGAGCGCGTCATAGTCAAAATCGCCGGACTCTTTTTCACACACGGTCCTGGCGATGGCCAGTCCGGACTTTGCAATAAATGACACGATGTCCGGGTAAAGGGCGCCCAGACGCGATGTCAGGTCAATTACGCGAGTACCTTTGAGCGCGCCGTAGTGAACTTCTCCGCCATGTGTATAACTCACCAATTTCATAATTGTTCTTTCCAGGTTGCGGGTTGAGAAACGGATTAGTCAGCCAATGCGAGTTTTTGCGACTGCATCCAGTCGGCGCGCATTTTGAAGGTCGGGTCAGCCCTGACGATACTTTCGGTCTGGGCGCGGATTTGTTCATCCGGCAGTGACAAATCAAACGGCCGGCCATGCGGTTGGGCCACGTGCCAGGGCGTGTCGAGGTAAGCCTCCAGTCCGTTGCCTTCGGGGTCGGAGGCGTAAATCGACCAGGCATTGCCGTGACTGATGGGGCTGATGTCTGCGACGTTCTCCTCTTTCATCATGTCGCGTATTTTTCTGAGGCCGGCCAGGTCTTCGAGGTGAAATGATATTTGAAACAGCACGCTTGGCCCGCTGGCGGGATCTTTGCCGTCGATCAGAACCACCTGGTGGTGGGCATCGACCGCGCCGCTCATGAACACAATATTGCGATTGCCCAGGCGCGCCACTTTGCCGCGGTCGGTCACCATCAGGTCGAAGACGCGGGTGTAAAAGCGTTCCATGCGGACGATGTCGTTGACATAAATGCCAAGGTGCTTGAGTTGGGGTCTGCTGCTCATGGGCGGCCTTGTCACTCCACCTTCATGCCAACCGATTTGGCAATCGTGGCGTATTTGTTGAAGTCGGTTTTAATCCGCTCGTTGAATGCAGCCGAGGACATGGGCAGCGGCGCGCAGCCAAGCCGGCCCAGGTTGGTTTGCACCGTGGCAGAGCGCGCCACGTCGCCGATGATTTTGTTGTAGGCGTCGACAATGATCTGGGGTGTTCCGTTTGCCGCCACCACGCCATACCAGAAGCTTTCATCAAAATCGCCATAGCCCTGCTCGGCGAGTGTCTTGACCTCGGGCAGTTGCGGCATTCGTTGCCTGGTTGTGACGGCCAGTAATTTCAGTTTGCCGCTGTTTTGGTTTGCGATGGCCAAAGCCGGCGTGCCGATGTAGATGATCATGCTCTGGTCGCCCATGAGGTTTTGCACCGCGGGTGCTTCGCCCTTGAACGGAATGTGGGTGAAGGTGGTGCCTGTTTTGGCGTTCATCATTTCAAGAAGCAGGTGCGAAAAAGCGCCGTTCCCGCTGGAGGCGGCAAATATGCTTTTCGGCCTGGCTTTGTCGGCGGCGACCAGTTCGACGGCGTTGTTGGCGTTCACAGACGGGCTGGCCATCACCACCAGAGGCACCTCACAAATGCCACCCAGGGGGGTCAGGTCTTTGAGCGGATCGTAGCTCAGCTTGCTGTAAACGGCGGGGTTCAGGGCCATCAGCGAGGTAAAGACCAACAACAAGCTGTAGCCGTCCGTGGGCGACCTGGTCAAGGCCTCCACCCCGATGGCGCCATTCACACCGGGCCGGTTATCGACCATCACCGGTTGACCGGTTTGTTCTGAAATGCCGTGTGCGATGACCCGGCCTATGGCGTCGGCCCCGCCGCCGGCGACTTGCGGCACGATGAGACGCAAGGGCTTGTTGGGCGTCCAACTTTGTGCGTAAGCGTGTTGGAGCGACAACAAGGAACCCAGGATAAGGATTGCGGTGCGCATTTTTATCATGATCATCCCGATCTGCGTTTGGATTTGAGCGGTGACCTTATCCGCAAAAGAGTGAAACTTCAACCTGGCGCGGTGCTGATACCGGCCAGATTGTTTTGCCCGCCGCCGCCGCTTCGCGTTTGAAAGTGATGCCACCAGCGTTGCTGGCTCTGCGATGGCGTATTACCAGCGCATGCGCGCAGCTTTTTTCGAAATCGACTGCGCATCCTCCTCCAGCAGATAGCCGCCGCGCACCAGCGCATCGGCATGGGCTTTTACTTTGGCGGCATAGTTTGCCGGTGTTTTGTAACGCTCGTCGAGCGAGGGCCGCGGGTCGTTAAAATCCTTGCGCCGGGCGGCGCTGCGCAAAAACGGCGCGTAGCTGCCGTCAAGGTAACAAAGTTCACCCTGCGTGCCCGAAGCGGCGCTACGCACCCCCCAGCCCATCGATGTCGCGGTGGCCGCGGCCTGTTCGGGCACGCGTATGCCGGAGGTCTCGTTGCCGTCGGCGTCCACCTGCGGCACAAAGACCGGGTAGGCGCCTTTCATCGGCTCTGGCGGTGTGCGGCTGAATATCCCTTTGTCAAAGTCGGGGCCGTAATCGAAACGCGGCTTGCCCGCCGGTTGCGCCGGAGTTTGCACGCCGGGAAGCGCCGGGAAGCGCCATTGCTTGCCCGTTACGAGGGTCTTGTCCGCCAGTTTCGGATACATCGAGGGCGGCGGTGGCGTGCCCTCGCGCACCCAGCGATCAAGGGAGAGCAGCAAGGCGCGCATCAGCGGTCGCGGATCGACGGGGTTGGGCGGCAGTGCGCACACGCCCGCCGGCATGGTTGCGCCCATGATGTGTTGCGTCCCGGCAAAGTGATACATCCGCACCTCCTCGGGCAGTCTGGCATCGCGCCTGCCTTGCGGATCGGTGGTCACCAGCGACTGGCCGCTTTGCCAGTACTCGGTGCCGGTGGTGGTATGCATGACTTTGGGGCAATTGTTGCGCGCGCGGCAGCGGCTGAGGATACCCTCGGTTTTTCCGCTGAACGGGTCGGTCTCGTCCTGGTAGGCAAACGGGAAGCTTGTATCGGGAAATGACAGGAACCCGTAACCGATGGTGATCATTCGCCCGGGCTGGGCAAAGCGCTGGTTGAGAAAGAGTCGCGCGGTCGCAATATGCGGGTTGATGGCATCAAACACTTTGCGACCGGCTTCGTCCTCGTTGAAGCCGCGATAGGTGAAGTCGCGCAGGTAGCGGCCGCTTTGCGAGGTGCCGTGCCCGAGGGCGCGCTTGATGCCCCCGGCCAGCGGGTTCATTTCGCCGGTTTCATGCCGTAAAAATGACACCAGGTCGCGCGTTGCGGCAAAGCCGATGCCGGCGACCGAGGGATTGGCGCTTGGATAGACGAACTGGTAGAGCACGCCGATGGGGAAGGGCGTCCCCGCGGGCAACAGGCGGATGCTGCGGTCGTTGATAAATTCCCAATCCGAGGGCGCGACGAGCCTGGCGGTTTCGTTGTTGCGCGTGCGCATGGTGAGTTGGGCGCGCGACTTGTCGGTGCTCGATGCCTTGAAGCTGAGGGCGAAGATTTCGCTGTTGCGCACATTGGGCAGCAGCTCGTCCCAGACGTTTTGCTCCAGACCCGGCACGCCGGGCAACTGTATGCGCATCGCCCCGTTGGCAGGCCCTACGTCCTCGATCCAGCCGCTCCAGAGCACCGTAAAACCATGGCGCATCAGAAAGCCGTTGCCCAGGTCCTCTGCCTTGAGCAGATTATTGGTCGACGGGCCGTCGTTATATTCGCTGATGGCGCGTTTGTTGCCGCGATTGTTCACATCGTAGAGCAGGGCACCGTTGCCCTTGGCCATGTCCACCGGTTTGAGCAGATCAAGGTCGGCGGAGTACTCGACCCTGCCAAGGGCGTTGCGCGGCGCCAGTTGGATATCAACGATGTCCTTGTTCAGCGGATGGGCGGGGTCGAGTTCGCCGAAAAATCGGCCGACGATGCGCTCGTACGCGCCGGTATTGCCAAAGCCGGGCCCGGCGATGGCTTCGCGACGCTGAACTTCAATACGGGTGACGGCGGCCTCGACCCCCGCTACCGAGGCGAGCAGGACAAGGGCGAAAATAAATCGTGAACGGGTCATGGTGCTTCCTTTGATTTCACAAGAGATGGTGCCAAAAATACGATGCGATCGCCGCGCCCTGGCTTGCCCGGCGCCCAGGCCAAAACTTGGATTGCAGCTTGTCACGCTTGTTGTTTGCCGCACCCGGCGCGCCGCCGCCGGCGACAGAGCATTTCAAACTGCCGGCTTTTCCTTACCCGGGTGCTGTCGCGCTTGCGCTTACTTTGCCCTCGCCTTGAGCGCTGCGATCTCCGCCTCGCTGCGTATGGTCATGACGCCCATCTGGTTGGTGCGGTACACCGGCATCACCACCGACAGCTTGCCGCCTTGTTCATTGAGGGCGATATGGCGTATTTCGGTGCCGCGCACCGGCAGGTCGAAGCTGGTCCAGGTGTTGGTCGCCGGATCGAGCCTGATAATATGGTCCGCGGTCCACAGGTTGCCCCAGACCTTGTGCTTGCTGTCGACCACGACGTGGTAGGGCTGCATGCTCTTGTCCGGCAGCGCTATGGTGGAGATTTCGTTGGTCCTGGTGTTGATTTTCGAAAACGACGAACCGAAGGAATTGCCCACCCACAGCAGGTCGGCGTTCTTGTCGGTGCCCATGCGGCGCGGGCCCGGCGACCAGGGCAGCGGCGCGTTAAAACCAAGGTCGTTGACCGATTCGTAAAACTTGCGCTCATCGGCTGTCATGGCGAAAGTCGGCGCATCGGGCATTTTCAGTTCGGTGACCGTGCCGGTCAGCGGGTCGGCTTTGTAGACGAGGTCCATGGCCATTTGCGACCACCAGCCGTTGCCGTCACGATCGCCTGCCGCGCCGTACGTTGCACCCGAGCCCTTGGGATGGTTGGCACCAATGCGCGACTTGTACTCGATAAAAGTCCAGTTTGACGGGTTGAAGCGTACCGCGCCGTTGGGCGTGGACGCCCAGACCATGCCCTTGCCGTCCACATCTATGGTGACCGCGCCGCCCACCGGCGACATGTCGGGCGGGGTCTGGTAGATGAGGATCTTGTCGGTCGTCGTGTCGTACTTGCCGATGGCGCGGCGGCCCGGATTGATGTCGAACCAGAAATTGCCGGTGCCGTCGCGCACCAGGCCGTGCGCCGTCGCCGCCTCGCCGTTGGCGGTGCTGGCTTTGACAAACTTCACCGCGCCGGTTTTCGGGTTGACCTTGCCTATGGTCACGCCCGGATTGGGGTTGTTGACGGTGAAGTAAATGGTGCCGTCCACGCCCAGCGCGCCGTCGTGCGGCAGCTGGCCCAACTTGGAGGTGGTGCCCAGCGCCCAGTCGGTGCCGTCGTTGACGGCGTATTCGGTGCCGATGCCGGCGACGCGGTTGAGCGGCAGGTCGTAGAGTTTCCACACCACACGCGCCGCCTCGCCGGTCGGGCGCGCACGCGCCGCCACCTTCATCGACGATTCACCCGGACCGCGCGCACGCGCGAGATAGGCGGCCAGTTCCTTCTGGTGGCGCTCGATGATCATGTTGGGCTTGCCCTTGGGGCCCGGGTAGACACCGGTCACCGGCACCACCTTCATCATGTCGATGATCTTGTTCCAACCGGCTTCGTCAAAGCGAAATTGCAGCATGTAGCTCGTCGAGTGGCAGCCGGTGCAGTTGTTCATCACCACCTTTTTCATGCGCGCGTCCCCGGGCGTGGCCTCGGGCAGGGCCGCCACCATCATGTCGCCGGGCAGCTGGCGAAAGCGCCTCTCGGCGTCGCTGATGTCGGCGAGCGTGAAGTTCTGGCGCCGCGCCGCAGACAGCTCGACCGCGCCCCTGGCCGCTTCAAAACCCAGTGCCTGCGCCCACACCTTGTACTTGCCGGCGGGCAGCGGCGGGAAAAAGTAGTTGCCGGTGCTGTCGGTATAGACGCTGGTGGCGATGCTCGAACCTTCCATCCTGGCCGAGACCGTGACGCCTTCGAGCTTCTGGCCCGACTGCGTGCCGATGGCGCCGCTCAGCAACTGGTCGGCCGCCTGGGCGGTGTGCGCGGCGAACACGGCGGCGGTGCATGCGACGAGGGTCTTGAGGATATTCATCGGGGTCTCCTTATTTCTGCGCGTTCTGGGCGGCGGCGGCGGGGGCCGGCACCGTTCTGAGGTAGGCGATGATGGCGTCGATCTCGGCCGGCTTGAGGTAATACTTGAAGGCCGGCATGCGTTCGGAACCCTCGACGATAAGCGCGCGCATCACGGTGTCGTTGCCGGCGGTGGCGGCCTTGTTGAGCGGCGGTCCGTACAGGTTGGTGCCGCGCACCGCCTGCAGGTGGCAGATGCCGCAGGACTGCGCGAACAGCTGGCGGCCCATTACTTGTGTCTCGTTAAGAGGGGCCGCCTGCTGCGCATGGGCGGCGGGTGCCGATGCGGCGAGCAAGAGCAGCAGGGCCGAAGCGTGACGCATGTTCATTGGTTGTCCTCCCGTTTGGCTGTTTTATTTTGCGCTCAAGGTAGCACGCTACGCGGCCTAATGCCACCACGGTGCGCCCGGTCCGCCCTCACCCGGAGCAACGCGAAAGCGCCACCGTACACCAGAAGAATGCCTGAAGAACCGCTCCTGTAGCGCATCTTCAGGTGATGGCAGGGGTTTCGAGGCGGCTTTCATCGGCATTTTCGCGCGAACATTTTCCATTTGAACACCACGGCCATCAGGGGAAAAGTTACACTGCGCCTGTTTTATTTTTTGTCACGGGGAAACCGCATGAAAAATCTTGTTGTTTGCGTGCTTGGCCTCGCGCTGCTTGCATTCGGAACCTCGAATATGGCGCAGGCGCAATCCTATCCGGCCAAACCGATAAGGGTCATCGTCCCCTATCCGCCCGCCGACACCGGCGATACGATCGCGCGCCTGATCGGCCAGAAGTTGTCAGAGCGCCTGGGACAGGAGGTGATCGTCGACAACCGTCCCGGCGCAAGCGGACAAATCGGGCTTGAACTCGCCACACGCGCCGCCCCTGACGGCTACACGCTTGCGCTGGGGCAGGCTGGCAACGTTTCGGTCGCGCCGCACACCTATAAGGCGCTGCCCTACGATCCCATCACCGATTTCCTGCCGGTCGCCCTGGTCGCCTGGAACTATCTTGCACTGGTGGTGCACCCGGCCTTGCCCTACAAGACCGTCGCTGAAATGATCGCATGGGCAAAGGCCAACCCGGGCAAGCTCACCTTCGCCTCCAACGGCGAGGGCGGCTTTCCGCATCTGTCGTTCGAGTTGTTGCGGGTGCAGGCGGGCTTCACCTATTTGCATGTGCCCTACAAGGGGTCGGCGCAGATCGTCACCGACCTGATCGGCGGGCAGGTTGATGCGGCGATGGCCAGTTACACGTCGATGTCGCCGCTGGTGCGCGCGGAAAAGCTGCGCCTGCTGGGCATCACCAACCCGACGCGCATGCCGGCCGAACCGGGCGTGCCGACGGTCGCCGATTCCTTCCCCGGCTACAATTCGCGCGGATGGTTTGGTTTTCTCGCGCCGCGGGGCACGCCGCGCGCGATCGTGGCGAGGCTGAACGAAGAGATCAACCGGGTTTTGAAGCTTCCCGACGTGGCCGAAAAAATGTCCGCCGCAGGGCTGGTCATTGTCACCGAGTCACCGGAATATTTCGGCGAAATGATGCGAAGCGAGAATGCGAAATACGCAAAGCTCACCAGGACGATAGGATTCAAGCCGCAGTAGCGCCGACAAGAACCGGAGGCGGGTGTTTTAGGAGATTACCTTGATAGATACTCATGTTCCGTTTCGCGTCCTGCGCCTCGATCACGTAGTGTTGTGCGTCGCCGATCTTGCGCGTGCCGAGGCTTTTTACTGCGGTGTGCTCGGTGCGCGCGTCGAGCGCAGGCTCGACAAGCCCATCGTGCTGGTGCAGTTGCGCATCGGCGACTCGCAGCTTGATCTTGTTCCCGGTCGCAAGCCCGATGAAGGCCGGAACATGGAACATTTTTGCCTGCGCGTGGACCCGTTCAACGCGGATGCGATCAACGCGCATGTGCGCAGGTTTGGTGCCGAGCCCGAGCCGATGCGCGAGCTCTACGGCGCCGACGGGTTCGGGCCGTCGATATACTTTCGCGACCCGGACGGCAACAAGGTCGAGTTCAAGGGACCGCCCACGCGCCAGTTGGGCGATCCGAAGCCCTGATTCGAAGGCCCGATTCGAAGCCCCGATTGAAGCCCCGATTGAAGCCCCGATTGAAGCCCCGATTGATGCCCCGATTGATGCCCCGATTGATGCCCCGATTGATGCCCCGATTGATGCCCCGATTGAAGCGCTGATGACCCCGTCCTCACCCCCGCTGCCGCTGCCGTATCCGCCGGGGCATGCGCGGGAGCCGTCTTTTTTGCAGCGGCGCGAGGCCTTTGTCGCCGGCCGCGACAGCCCGCGCGAACACCTCGAACGATGCCTTGAGCGCATTGCGCTGATCGAGCCGCATTTGCGCGCATTTGCGCATCTTGATGCCGAGGGCGCGCGCCGTGCGGCGGATCAGTCGGCACTGCGTTACCGCAAGGGCGCGCCGCTGTCGGCGCTGGACGGCATGCCGGTCGGCGTCAAGGACATCATCGAGACGCGCGACATGCCGACGCAAATGGGCAGCCCGATTTACGCCGGCTTCCAGCCGCGGCGCGACGCCGCCTGCGTGGTGGCCCTCAAGCACGCGGGCGCGCTGATCGTCGGCAAGACCGTGACCACCGAATTTGCCACCGGTCGCGCCGGCCCCACCTGCAATCCGTTTGACCCGCAACGCACGCCCGGCGGTTCCTCGAGCGGTTCGGCGGCCGCGGTTGGCGCCGGTCTTCTTGCGGCGGCGCTCGGCACGCAGACCCTTGCCTCGATCGTGCGGCCGGCCTCGTATTGCGGTGTGCTTGGCTGGAAGCCGACACATGGCGCGCTCAGCCTCGACGGAATCCAGCCTTTGTCAGGCACGCTCGATCATCTGGGCGTGCTGGCGCAACACCTGGACGATGCCTGGGCCGTTGCCACCGTCATCGCTTCGGTCACCGGCGCGCCGGGTGAACCGGTACCCGCGGCGGGCGCGGTCCTGCCCGAACCCGCGGCGCCGCGGCGCCTCGCCTTGCTGCATACCGCCGGCTGGCCCGAGGCCGATGCCGCGTCGCGTGCCGCGCTGGACGCCGCGCTGGACAAGTTGCGCGGCAAGGGCTTGGAGGTGATCGACGCCGCGGACAAGCGCATTGCGGCGCTCGAGCGCATGGTGGTGGAAGCGGCCGACGTGGCCTGGCGCATATTTGCCTGGGAGTCACGCTGGCCGTTGCGCGCGTACCGCGACTGCGGTGAGCACATGGTAGGCCCGCGCTTGCTCGAACTGCTGGCAGCCGCTTCGCGCACAACGGCGGCGGAGCACGCGCAACGGCTGGCCTGGCGCGAGGACTTTCGCGCGGCGGTCGGCGCTTTGTCGCCCGATGTTGACGGGTTCGTTTCCCTTGCCTCGGCCGGACCGGCGAGCGTGGGCCTCGCGCAAACAGGCAGTCGGCTGTTTGCCTCGGCCTGGACGCTGCTCGGCGGGCCGAGTTTTTCGCTGCCGCTGCTGCGCGCCTCGGGCCTGCCGCTCGGGCTGCAATTGATGGGGGCGCCCGGCCGCGACGCGGCGATGATCGGCCTCGCGCGCTGGCTTATCAGGGAAATCTGACAGCAGGGGGCGCCTCGGCCGATGGACCGAGGCCGTTCGACGGATGCCGAGAATTCCCGGTGAAACCCGCGTCTCACCGCCAGTCCCGGCATCCGGGCCGATATGCCGATCCTCCCCGGTCTAGCCGATGGCCGCCACGCTGACATGCGCCGCCACCACGCGCCAGCCCGCGGGGGTTCTTACCCAGGTCTGCGATTGGCGCCCGACCTTGCCGTTCATGCCGTCGCGCAGGAATTCGGTGTTGGCGGTGGCAAAGTCGCGCCCGTAGCTGGTGATGACGGTGTTGCGCGTGGTGCGGGCGAGGCCGGCCGGTGAGCGGCCGCCGCGAAACGCCTTGATCGCCGCATGGCCGTAAAGGTTTTCGGCGGCGCCGTAGCGCAGCGTCAGCGGCGAGTCCCAGAACAATTCATCCAGAACGGCGACATCGTTGCTGACAAGCGCCTGTTCATAGCGGGCGAAGGCGGCGGTGACTTCGGCAAGCACATCGGGCAGGTTGACTTCGGGCATGGCCATTCCTTGGGGCGGTGGGAGTCGCGATTATAGGTTTGCCACCGGCGCCGCGCAGACGCCTTCGCGTCCGAGCTGCGCGGCAATGCCCAGGGCGAGATCTTCGCGCCAGGGCGATGGCTGGAAAGCCGCTACTGGCTTGGGTTTCCGGCGTATTAGTCGGCGGCGGAAGGACGCATTTCCCGATCCGGATCCGCTCATCCATAAATGATAGGCGAGGACACCAAGCGCAATTCGCCTGCCTGGCAGGTGGCGGCGGCCGGGGAAGCGCAAGCTTGCCGAAGGTCAGGCGGATTGATCCATATCAAGGGGCGCCGGCGCTGTCTGGCTAAACTTTTTCCATGGGCCTTGTGGTAGGCCGCAACAGTGCGGGCGGGCTCTTACCAACAAAGGGGATTCGGCAATGAAAACGACAAAATTAACGCTGATTGCGGTAGCTGTCGCCGCGTTGTTCGGCTGTGCGACCGGCCAGGATGACGGGGCGAACAACGTGCTGCTTGCGGCCAAGGTGGCGGCACCGCCTACGCTGGACGGAAATGCCGGCGATGCCGCCTGGGCACAGGCAAAACCGCTGACGGTCAAGCTGGCCGATGGTGTGAACTTCGCCGGCGGCAAGGGTGAAACGACGGCGACGCTCAAGGCTGTCTACAGCGGCGACATGATCTACTTCCTTGTGCAGTATGCCGATCCGACCAATTCGATACGGCGCGGGCCTTTCCAGAAACAGGCCGACGGTTCGTGGAAGAAGCTCGTCGATCCGGCCGACAAGGGCGGCGACGACAATGTCTACTACGAAGACAAGTGGGCGATGCTCTGGAACATCAATAATTCGACCACCGGCTTTAACGAGCAGGGCTGCGCCGTCACCTGCCATGCCGGCGAGCCCGGCAAGCCCTACGGCAACAAGTACACGGACAAGCCGGGCGAGTTGGTCGACATGTGGCACATGAAGGGCAGCCGCACGGCGCCGCTGGGCTACCTGGACGACCAGTACGTGGATCACACGCGCTTCGACGCGAAGGCGAGTCCCAACGCGGGCCGCAAGGGCGACCCGGGCGGACCGGAGTATGCAGCATTCGGCCTGGTCAACGGCAAGCCGCAGTTCATGAACAAGGACGGCAAGGCCGCGAACGCCGGCGGTTCCTACTACATCGTCGAGGGCACCCAGGTGGCGTTCGACGACGCGCGCTTCAAGCCGGGCGACGAAGTGGCCTCGTTCCGCATCATCCCCCTGAAGGCTGACCGCGCCGACGTCAGGGTCGCCAACCGCTGGTCCAGCGGCGTATTTACCTCGGAAGTCAGCCGCAAGCTCACGACCGGAAGCAAGTTCGACGTGCAGTACAGCGACCTGAACAGCCAGTACGCCTTCGGCTTTGCGGCGTTTGACAACGCACAGGTGCGCCACGCCGTGCACTTCGGGGCCTTGCAGTTGCGCTTCGCCAAGTAAGCGCGAACCGGCGGGGTAGGCAAAGGGCGGCTTGGGCCGCCCTTTTTTATTCCCTGCCAGCGTGCCCGGATGCGTTGCCGGGGGCGGCAATCGCCGCGCAAGTGATAGTGCGGCAAGCTCCCGTTCCGGTTTGGGGCAAAGGCTGCATCTTCGGCACCCGGATGCAATCTGCGTCGCTCCCCGCGGGGTTTTCAGCGTGGTTCTTGGCAGCCAGCGCACGCCGGGTGGCAAGTCGGCTAAAATCTCCCAACACCTTTCGCGAGATCGATGATGAGTCCAGATCTGAATGCCCGGATGCCGTTTGTCGATGACGATGTTTTTGTCGTAACGGGCGCGGGTGAAAAGCAATTGAAGGATTCGGAAACTTCGGCGTCGCGGCTGGAGCTCGAGCTGCTGGTGCTGGTGAACGGGACATCGACCGTGGCGCAGGTCCGCGTGCACGCGGCCCGTGCCTCAGGCGAGGAGGTGCACTCGGCGCTGCGGTCGTTGGTCGAAAAAAAGATGATCGCGCTGGCGCCGGACACCGCGGCCTTTGGCGGACTGGGCCCGGGCGACTTTCTCAGCACAAGCACGTTTTACGCCTCATCCGCCGCCACGGCGAAGGGTTCCGCGGGAGCCTCCAAAGAGGATGAGAAGGAGGCGAACGAGGGCGCCGGCTACCTGCAGTCGCAGGGGTATTACGTGCGCATCGCCCGCCGTCCTGCGGTGGAGCGCAAGCCCGGTGCAGGCGGCAGGTTCAGCGTCGTCATCGTCGAGGATGAAGCGCAGCTTTCCAAGCTCCTCCGCGCCTTTTTCTCCATGGAGGGGTTCGACACGCGCACCGCCACCAATCGTGCCGAAATACTCGACGCATTGCGCAAACCCCCGGCCCCGGACCTGATCCTGCTCGACGTGGTCCTGCCCGACGCGGATGGATTCGAAATCCTCGCCAGATTGCGCCAGCACCCGGTGTTCAAGGATGTTGCAATCATCATGCTCACCGCCAAAACGACGCGCGAGGCTGTGCAAAAGGGGCTCTCGGGCGGGGCGGACGGCTACATCACCAAGCCTTTTGACATGGATGTCCTGATGAAGGCTGTGCACAGCGTCTTTGGCATGACGCAACGCTGAAATAGTGCGCATGACGTCCAAGGGAAATCTGCCCAGATGACAACCGGTGCGTTCGAGCAGCAATTCGCCGCCATGGCGGCGGAGTACCACGCGACCCTGCCGGCAAAGCTGGCCGAACTGGACGTGTTGTGGCACGCGCTGCGCGAGGGAGGTTCGCCCGAAAGCCTCGACCAGTTGCGCCGCGCCTTGCATACCATCGCCGGCACCGCCGGTACGTTTGGCTTGCGCGCGGTGACCGATTGCGCGCGTGCCGCGGAGTCCTTTCTTGATCCGTATTGTGATTCCGGCGATTCCCTCAAGCCGGGTGATCTGGCCGTGTTCGGGGTCTTGCTCGAGGCCGTGCGTAAATCCGCGCTGCCACCGGAAAAGTGAGCGCAGAGGGTCTGGCCGCCCAGTCGCCGGGCCGCCGCCGCTGGTTGCGTGCCAGCTTCGGCGTGAAGATAAACTTCCTCCTCGGGCTGGGGATGGCGATCCTGCTCGCGGTGGGGGTGAACGCATACCGGAGCATAGACGCGCTGATCGAGGCGGGGCGCGAAGAAACGCTGACCCAGGTGCGCATTACCCAGCTCGAAGGCACCCTGGCGAGCCTGCAGGGCGCCGTCGCCTCGCAGCGCGCCTATCTGCTGACCGGGCGGGAAAGCGACCTGGTTGATTATCGGGCGCGTCGCGTTTCGGTGA
Organism: Bordetella parapertussis; assembly: GCA_945861875.1. Lineage (GTDB taxonomy): Bacteria > Pseudomonadota > Gammaproteobacteria > Burkholderiales > SG8-39 > CAITSH01. The sequence goes on along the minus strand of CAMAWC010000021.1, from coordinate 2,002 downwards.
ACAACGAGTTGGGCGTGTTGCTGGCGAATATGCGCGACACCGAGCAGTCCGCGCTTGTAAGGCAATTTACAGTCCAGGTGAGCACGCGCATCGCCGGTCTTGATGCCGTTCTGGAGGTACGCGACAGGGGCGGCACGCCCGCCGCGGCGGCCATGCTTGGGCGGCCCCCAACCACCTGGCTGGACGGGCAAATCGGCGCATCCGCAGAGGCGCTGCGTGCGCGGGCCCTGCGTTCGCTGCGGGTGCGGCAGGCCAACACCGAATCGAATGCCGAGAACACCGTTTTCCTGATTTCATGGGGCGGCATATTCGCCTGCGCCCTGCTGGGCTGGGCCATGCTGGCGATCCTGCGCAACCAAAGGCTGCGCCACACCGCCGAACTGGCCTTGCGGCAGAGCGAGGCGCAATTGCGCCTGATCACCGACTCGGTGCCGGCCTTGATCGGCTTTGTCGACAGGGAGGGACGGCTGCGCTTTCACAACCGCGGCCTGCAAAACTGGTTCGCTCGCCCGCCGGCCGAGTTACAGGGCGCGGATTTGCGCGCCTTGTTCGGTGAAGAGGCATTTGCCGCGCTCGAGCCCGGTGTTGCAGAGGTGTTGCGCGGGCAACCCGTTTCCCTGGTCTTTACGGTTGCCGCCGCCGTGGGCGAACCCAAGGACCTGTCCGTGCAGCTGGTTCCCAGGGTCGAGCCCGACGGCGCGGTCTCCGGCTACTACGCGCTTGTCACCGACGTCACCGCGCTCAAGCAGGTGGAGCGGATGAAAAGCGATTTTGTCACCAACGTCAGCCATGAACTGCGCACGCCGCTCACTTCCATTCGCGGTTCGCTGGGCCTGGTGGCGGCGGGAGTCACCGGCGCGCTTCCCGACAAGGCGCGCGAACTTGTCAACATCGCCGTGCAAAACTGCGAGCGCCTGGTGCGGCTGGTGAACGACATCCTCGACAGCGAGCGCATGCGCTCGGGGAAAATGCCATTCAAACTGGAGTTGGTCGACATCGACGCGCTGATCAGGCGGTCTGTAACCGAAATAGAGGGGTTTGCCGCAACCCTTAATGTGAAGCTGGTGTTTGAGCCTCCGCATGCCGCATGCACGGTCAATGCCGACCCGGACCGCCTGATGCAGGTGGTGACCAACCTGTTGTCCAATGCGTGCAAATTCTCGCCCGCCGGCGGCAGCGTGGAGGTGAAGGTCGAGGCGCCCGGGGCGATGGTCCGTGTCACGGTGTCCGACCGCGGCCCGGGCGTGCCACCCGAAGAGGAGCGCGAACTGTTTGAGCGCTTCATGCAGGTGGGCGCGGGCAAGTCGCGGCAGGTGGGCGGCACCGGACTGGGCCTTAACATCTGCCGGCTTATCATTGAACGGCTCTCCGGGGGCATCGGTTACTTGCCGCGCTCGGGCGGGGGCAGCACCTTCTATTTTGACCTGCCACGCGTGGAAGCCGGGAGTGCAAACTGATGGACAGGCCGTTGAAAAAAATCCTTCTTGTTGAGGACGAGGACAACATCCGGACCATTGCCGAAATGGCCTTGTCCATGGTCGGCGGTTTCGAGGTGCGCTCGTGCGCTTCGGGGGCGGCGGCACTTGAGGCGGTGGAAGGGTTCAGGCCCGACCTCATGCTGTTTGACGTGATGATGCCCGGCATGGACGGGCCGGCCTTGCTCCTTGCGATGAGGCAGCGTCCGGATACGGCAGCCGTCCCGGTGATTTTTTTCACCGCAAGAACGCAGCGCGAAGATGTCGACGCATTGCTCGCGCTGGGGGCGCTTGAGGTTATCGCCAAGCCGTTTGATCCGATGCAGTTGCCAGAATCCGTCAAGTCCGCGTGGAACCGTCTAGGGAAACTCTGATTAAGTCCGTCATTCCCGCGAAAGCGGGAATCCACCTTGACCTAAAGCGTGGATTCATTGAGTCAAAATGGATTCCCGCTTTCGCGGGAATGACGATTTATGGACTTAATCAGAGCTTCCCTAGATCACGCCCGGAATAATCCGCCGCACCCG
>CAMAWC010000020.1 GCA_945861875.1 Bordetella parapertussis | reverse complement strand
GAGTTACCGCTTCAAGAACAGCTCAACTCAACCCAAAAAGGAGCCCAGAACCAGAAAGATATCCACAACCTGAGTCATAATAAAGATTCAAACAGGGTGGCTCAAAATTCAATGAAAAACCCGGCTCACAATTCAGTGGAAATCAACAGTCAAGGAATACGTTTTTGCTTCCGCGTACGATCTTCAACTTTTGGCCCATTACGCGGCCAGCTTGATCGCAGTTGTCTTATGTTGATGTTGGCGCGCTGCCATCGGTTTCACTGCGAGCCGCAGACCGGTTGCCGCAAGTACCGCAGTAAGGCTGCTCAAAGCAGGATTGCCGACTTTCGATAGCATCTTGTAGGTCGCCTCGCGTGTGAGGTTAGCTCGGCGCGCTATTTCAGCAACACCACCTTGGGCCTGCGCGACGTGGCGCAGCGCGAGCATAAGAACCGCTTGGTCACCGTCTTCAATAGCAGCTTCGAGGTAGGCGGCTGCTGCCTTCCGGTCTTTCAGGCTCTCGATTAGCCAGTCCTCGTAAGGCAGGCTAGCTGCGGCTGCGCGGGCTTTTTGTTGCCCGGGCTTTGTAGTCTTCGAAATAGTTTTTGGCACGTTTGATGTCCTTTTTCTGCGTTCTCTTGTCTCCGGCGCAAAGGAGGAGAACTATCACCTGGCCAAGCTGGGCGCAATACACCCGATAACCCGGCCCCCAATCGATCCGAAGCTCTATCACGCCACCACCAACCGGTTCGCAATCTCCGAAGTTGCCAAGGGCGAGTCGGTCGAGGCGAATCCGAATCTTCGCGCCTGCCTGCTGGTCCCGCAGGTTCTGCAACCATTCCGTGAACGGCTGTTCGCCATCGGCGCTTTGAAAGTAGTGAATTTCAATCGTAGGCATTGTAATTTATAGATTACAAAAAGTCAAATGGACTTTACCTGGCGAAGCAGCGGCGCTTTTGAAGCCGCAAAGCTTGGAAGCTTAGTCACGGCCTGCGCTAGCGTTTTGTCCGCTAGGTGCGCGTAGTGCTTACTGGTAATTCGGGTGTCAGCATGTCCGAGTAGCTTGGATATGGTGAGCAGGTCTACGCCGGCATTGGCAAGGTGTGAGGCGTAGGTATGGCGCAGTTCGTGGAAAGAGACGGCCGGTTTGACCTTGGCGACCTTGCAGGCTGCCTGGAGGGCGCGGACGTGGTGATTGTGACCCCAGGGCTTGCCGTCCTCGCGCGTCAGGACCAGCTCGTCACCGGCTTTGCCTGTCACCAGGTCCTTGAAGTGTTTAAGCCCTTCTGGGTTTAGCGGAACGTGGCGCGAGCGCCCGGACTTCGATTCGGCGATGTACAGATGAGCGGTCGAGAGGTTCACGTCCGCCGCCTTGAGTGAGGTAAGTTCGCCCCAGCGGGTGCCGGTGAGCAGGGCTGCTCGCACCAGCCGGCGCAAATTGACGGGGCAGGCGTTGACCAGGCGCGTGGCTTCGGCATCGGTCAAATAGCGGATGCGCGCCTCGTCGGCCTTGGCGAAGGGTTTGACCTTGCGCCAGGCCGAATCGTCAGCGACCAAACCATCCTGAAAAGCACGGTTCAGGATCGCCTTTAACACCGACAGAATGCGATTGGCGCTTGCTCGGCGCGCTCGCTTTTCGTCGTTTGTTTCTGCGGCAGGGCGTAGATTCAGTTTCTTGGCCCCCTTGCTGCTACGCAGGCGCGCCGCCTTGGTGGCAAGTTTATCGAGCCAGGCACGGAGGTCTACGGTCGTCAGGTCGGCTAAACGCCGGGCGCCAAGGGCAGGGGAAATGTGCGCTCGGACTGCGCTCTCTGCCATGGCAACGCCCTTGCGGTGCTCCCGGAACCATACCAAGTAGCGATCCGCCGCTTGTTGAACTGTCACGTTCTTCTGTGCCGGAACGCCGCCCCTCAGGATGTCCTCATAGGCTTTCCGCGCTGCACCCTGGGCTTGGTAGAAGTCGAGCACGCCTTCGGCGTTGGCGTCCTGGAAGTCGTCGGCGCGGCCGAGGTTCTGGTAGTGGTATCGGGCGCCGTGCCATACACGGGCCTGCCAGGTGCCGTATTCGCCCTCAGTGCGCCTGTAGCCAAGGGCGAGCCCCTTGCCTATGGTCAGGAACTCGCGCGCGCCCTGGGCGAGCTTTAGCCTTGCTGTGCGGGTTTCCAGCTTTCCTGATCGTTGCGACCGTGCCATGACGAATTCTCCGTGCCAAACTGGTGCCAAACTAATGTCCCAAGGCAATGCTGGACCTCCTTGGACAAAAAAGCAAGTTTTCATAGGAGAAAAGACAATCCAGCGATGTCCAGGAAAGTATATGATATATCTCTTTCACGGTGAGTACGGGGGTTCGAATCCCCCTGGGGACGCCATTAAATTCAAGGCGTTAGAGTATTACCCCACGGTTATAACGCCTTCGTGTCGCGGCCATGTCGCGCCGCCCTCACTGAAAACCGCAGTGTTCCGCAATCCCAAGTCGATACGAACCAAGTAGATCGCTGCGCCTGAATCAATCCGGACGCGGCCGCGCTTCCAGTCCCCAATTATTCAGCGCGCCTGTCGGAAGGGGGGGTAGGGTGGTGGGGGTATGTGGGCATATTGCTATCACGCTGCCTTTTTAACGAGAAGCCGCACGCGCATACCGGCATGGCCAAGCATATTGACCAGCGCATCTAGGCTGAATTTGTCAATCTTGCCTTTGAGCAGGTCACTCAGTCGGGGTTGAGTCACGCCAAGGCTTACAGCACATTCCTTTTGGGTTCGCACGCTGGAACGAACATAGCGTTCAATCTTGCCCATCAGTTCCGAGCGTAGTTGAAGGTTCTGCGCTTCGTCTGGTGAAAAGCCAAGGTCAGTGAATACGTTTGTGCTTCCCCGTACCAACTTCAATTTTTCAGTCATCGTTGTTTCCTTTCCCTCAGCATTGCTCGGTAGCGATTGCGCGCCAGTTCAATATCGGCCTTCGGCGTCTTTTGTGCCTTTTTCTGGAAGGCGTGGAGCACATAGACGGCCTCAGAAAACTTCGCCACGTAAATCACCCGAAATGCGCCCTCAACGCGAATCCGAATCTCGAATACGCCAAGCCCGATAGATGCCATCGGCTTGCAGTCGGTCGGTTCTAATCCCTCTTGCACGCGGGCAAGTTCGCGGCCAGTGCGCTGCTTTGCAATCTCCGGAAAATCCCGTATCGCATCGCGGCTGTCACTCGTCCAGATAATCGGCTTCCTGCGGATTATATCCATTTTGATAACTTAGCGGGAAATGCTTACAAGGGCAAGGGGTTGCCCGCTTGTCTCAAAGCTTGGCAATTTGGTAACGGCCAGCGCCAGCGTCTTGTCGGCAAGGTGCGCGTAGTGCTTCGCCGTTACACGCGTGTCCGAATGCCCGAGCAGCTTGGATATGGTGAGCAGATCGACGCCAGCATTGGCAAGGTGTGATGCGTATGTGTGGCGCAACTCGTGAAAGGAAACCATCGGGATAACCTTCGCCACTTCGCAGGCCACCTTGAGGGCGCGTACATGGTAGTTATGTCCCCATGCCGTGCCATCCTCGCGGGTGAATACCAATTGATCGCCGGTCTTGCCGGTAAGGACGTCGCGGAAGTGTGCCAAGCCTTCAGGATTTAACGGCACATGGCGCGGCTTGCCTGACTTCGATTCCGCAATATAAATCTGCGCCGTCTTGAGGTTCACGTCTGCAACGGTCAGCGCGGCCAGTTCGCCACGGCGCGCACCTGTAAGCAGGGCGGCGCGGACAAGAGCGCGAAGTTCGGCGGGGCAGGCATTCACAAGGCGCTGCTTCTGCCGAGTTTGCTGCTATCGTTGGCACCGACGCGAAAAAATGCGCCCGGTCATGTGAGTGGTACACCCCAATCGACCCGCTGCTTCAACCATCGGACGCTATTGTGGAAATTTACGACAGCGGTCCCCGGCGGAACCAATCGGTCACATGCCTCCTGCAACTCCCCGGAAAGCGCCATATCGAGAACAGGTAGTATTTCCTCCAACTGCTCAAGTGTTCTGGGACCAAAAATCGGCGAGGTGACTCCCGGCTGATCCTTTGCCCAAAGCAGAGCCAGTTGCGGTGCGGTCATGCCATAGTTCGCGGCAAGCTCTGCAAATTGTTTGCCAATTGCCACCCCTGCTGCATTGACGCGCCCCGCATAGATTCCCCCCAAGCGCGCGGCTCGAGAATCCGGGGGGAACTTGTTGGCGTCCGCGTATCGTCCGCTCAACACACCCTGTGCGAGCGGGGCATACGGAATGATGGCCAAGCCATGCGACTGACACATCGGTATCAGTTCGTTCTCAATTCGACGATCCAGCAGGTTATAAGGTGGCTGTTCCGAGATGTAACGCGCGAACCCATTCGATTCACTCACCATGAGCGCTTCCATCACTTTCCAGGCAGGGTGAGTAGAGCAGCCGATATAGCGGACCTTGCCTTGCCGGACGAGGTCATCAAGCGCCCCGAGGGTTTCGTCCTGAGGAATGTCGAACACAGGTCGATGAACCTGAAACAAATCGATGTAGTCTGTTCCCAGGCGCTTTAGCGAATCCTCGCATGCACGAAGAAGATAGCGTCTGGAATTGCCCCAATCATTGGGTCCCGTACCGGTCGGAAAATGGGCCTTTGTGCCGATGATAAACTGGTCTCGGCCGCCTATTTTTGCGATGGCCCGCCCAAGTATCCGTTCACTTTCTCCCGCATTATAGTTGCTGCCAGTATCGAAAAAATTGATGCCCGCTTCGTACGAACGCCTCGCTATCGCAAACGCTTCGTCTTCGGGGGTGGGGTTCGAAAAATTGAACGTGCCGACGCACAAAGGCGACACCAGCATGCCCGTGCGTCCGAATGATCGATAGTTCATGGGTGTTCTCAATGTGTCTCGCTACTGCGTCTCTTAGATGTTCGGTTAGTGACCCGTTCGATTACTCCGCACGGATTCCCGATTCTTTAATGACTTTCAGGTATCTCGCCTGGTCCCGTTTGATGATATCGGCAAACTCATCGACCGTCGTAGTGGTCGGATCGTATCCGAGCCCCATGATTCTCTCGCGGACTTCGCGTGAGGACAGCACCTTCACCAGTTCTCGATTCAGATAAGCGACGGTCTCTTTCGGAGTGCCGGTGGGTGCGACGATGCCATGCCACCCCAAATGATCAAAGCCTGGAATCGCGGCTTCGGCTATCGTTGGCATATCGGGCAGCGGGGGCCACCGTTTCGGGCCTGACACTGCCAATCCACGCAGTTTTCCTGCCCGCATCTGGGGCAACGAAACTCCCATCGCATCCATCGACATTTGGACTTCGCCGGTGATAAGTGCAGTTGTCAAAGGCCCGTTGCCTTTATACGGCACGTGGATGATGTCCACCCCCGCCATGCTCTTGAACATTTCTACAGCGAAATGAATCGGCCCTCCCGTACCCGAAGATCCATAGCTCAACTTGCCCGGATTGACTTTGGCGTAGTCGATAAGCTCCTTGAGTGAGTTTGCCGGTACGGAAGGATGGACTGTGATGAGGAACGAAAAAGTAAGCACCTGTATTACGGGTGAGAAATCCCGAACCGGATCCCAGGGAACTTTCTGTAGGCTCGGCTGAATTGTATGGCCGTGAGTGGTGAACAACAGCGTATAGCCATCTGGAGCGGAACGCGCCACTGCCTCCGTTCCAATTGACCCACCCGCTCCGCCGCGGTTGTCAATGATGACCGGTTGGCCGATATTTTCGGACAGTTTCTGCGCAACTGTCCGGGCCACCGAATCAACTCCGCCCCCGGCAGGGAAAGGAACAATTATCCTTACCGCCTTGCTCGGATAGGATTGAGCGAAAGCGGTTGCGGCCGTCACAAGAGCGAACGCTAGTACGGCGATTTTCGAGCGAATTGACGCCATTTAACTGCTCCTTCTGATTTCAGACTTATCGTCGCGTGAATAACAGTTTTCGGTGTCGCAGAGGGGGCTAAGGGTAACCCTGTGCGGCGGCCGGGTGCATTGTCGGCAACACCAGAAAAACTGCCAGGCAACACTGGTAGATGGCTTTACAGGTGGTGATGTTCATTATTTTTCCCTCGTTTTGAATGACAGAAGAAGAAACGCGGGCAAAATCAGTCCCACCCCATTTCGCGCGACAAGACTACCCCAATTGTTTCGCCTTGATTGTAGCCCCACCCTCGCCGTTGGTGGCGAAGTGGCGGAAGATCAGGTGACAGCAAGTGCTTTGGAGAAAGGCGAATCAGGTCGCAAAGCATGGAATGGGTGCAGGGGCAACGATCCTCGCTATTGAGGTATTCCGGTTCAATGCCCGCTGCCTTGGAACCGCACGCCCCTTGGTGCCATCGGTTAGGTCAGCCCGATTTGCTGTGAGAAAGTGTAAGTGACTTGGACCAGTTTGCAGGCAGCCGGCTAGAGTCTGGTAATGTTGTTTCGCGGTGAAGTACTCTTGCGCTTTCGGATGGCCCACCCATCCTCCTCATTAGGGAGAAACAATGAAGCACCGAAGACCGGCAATATCGCCACCAAGGCGGCAAATTGCATCGGCTTCCGGGCGGCGAGTGGAAAAGCAAGGTGGCGCGTTACCGCAACCCGAATTCATCGAACTTGTCGCTTTGTTCAACGCTGGACGATACGTCGAACTGGAGCAAAGGGCGGGCTCGCTAGTCGCCAGGTATCCGGACTCGGGTTTGGTTTGGAAGCTATATGCCGCCTCGCTGCAGGTCCAGGCGAAGCAGGGGCTGCTGGCGATGCAAAAGGCGGCGGAGTTATTGCCTGGGGACGCTGAAGTACACAGCAACCTGGGTGTGGCCTTGAAGAAGTTAGGCCGTCTGGATGAGGCCGTGGCAAGTTATCGGCGCGCCTTGGCGATCGAACCGAATTCCGCCAAAGCGCACAGTAACCTGGGCAATGCCCTGATGCAGTCCGGTCGCCTGGATGAGGCCGTGGCAAGTTATCGGCGCGCCTTGGCGATCGAACCGAATTACGCTAAAGCGCACGGCAACCTTGGTAATGCCTTGATGGAGTCCGGTCTCCGGGATGAGGCCGTGGCAAGCTATCGGCGCGCCTTGGCGATCGAACCGAATTTTGCCGAAGCGCACTTCAGCCTCGGCATCGCCTTGACGCGGTCAGGGAGCCGGGATGAGGCCGCGGCAAGTTTTCGCCGGGCCGTGGAGATCAATCCGAATCACGCCGAAGCCCACAATAACCTGGGCGTTGCCTTGCTGGAGTCAGGGCAACTTGATGAGGCCGTAGCAAGCTATCGCCGGGCCGTCGGGATCAAAGCGGATTACGCCGAAGCGCACAATAACCTGGGCATTGCCTTGATAAATTCAAGGCGATTTGATGAGGCCGTGGCAAGTTATCGCCGGGTCGTGGAGATCAACCCGAATTACGCCGAAGCGCATGGCAACCTGGGCATTGCGTTGATGGAGTCAGGGCAAGTTGATGAGGCCGTGGCAAGCTATCGCCGGGCCGTGGGGATCAATCCGAATTACGCCGAAGCACACAATAACCTGGGCATTGCCTTGCAGGAGTCGGGGCGCCTGGATGATGCCATGGCGAGCTATCGCAGGGCATTGGAGGTTAGCCCGGAGTATGCGGATGCGCACAGCAATCTGCTTTTTCTGCATTCTTTTCGGTCCGATCAACCCGCGGAATTGCTAATGTCCGATGCACGTGGTTATGGCCACCTCGTCGCGCGACGAGCCGCCACTTGCCGGGCGTGGGAAAACAGTCCCGTGGGGGAACGATGTTTGCGTGTGGGTTTGGTTTCCGGTGATTTTCAAAGCCATCCTGTCGGTTACTTTGTTGAAGGTATCGTGGGTGCGCTGGCATCCCATTTTTCTGATCGCATCGAACTCTTCGCCTATCCGAGTCATTACCGCACCGATGCGCTGACGGAAAGGATCAAGGGTTGCTGCCGTGGATGGTATTCGGCGGTGGGGCTTTCCGACGAACACCTGGCCCGGCGAATACGAGAAGATCGTATTGATATCCTGATCGACCTCTCTGGACACACCGCACATAATCGTCTGCCGATGTTCGCCTGGAAACCCGCCCCGGTGCAGGTATCCTGGCTCGGCTATTTTGCTACCACGGGGGTGGCGGAAATAGACTATTTCATCGCCGACCCCTGGACGTTGCCGAAATCGGAAGAAGCTTATTTCACGGAAAAAGTGTGGCGGCTTCCGGAAACGCGACTCTGCTTTGCGCCGCCGGAGGTGGAAGTGGCGGTATCCGAACTACCCGCTTTGAACAATGGATACGTTACTTTTGGGTGCTTCAACAATCTGACCAAGATGAACGATGCGGTGGTTGCGCTTTGGTCGCAAATACTGCTTTTGGTACCAGAAAGTCGTTTGCTTCTCAAATCCTGGCGATTGAGCCAAACCTCAGTCCAACAAAGTGTCATCAGTCGTTTTGCCGCTCATGGCATCGGTGGCCACCGCTTGGTATTGGAGGGTGCATCTCCTCGAGCGCAGTACCTGGCCGCCTACAACCGGGTAGATATCGCGCTTGACCCCTTTCCATTTACTGGCGGCGCCACCAGTGCAGAGGCGCTGTGGATGGGGGTGCCGGTGCTGACTTTAGCGGGAGACCGCCTGGTTTCCAGGCAGGGATTGGGCTTGTTGGCCAATGCGGGGTTGCCCGATTGGATCAGCGTGGATGCGGATGACTATGTCAGACGAGCTGTGTTGCATGTTGGCGATCTTCGCCATTTGGCGGTCCTTCGCAGGGAATTGCGTCAAAAAGTGCTGACATCACCACTCTTCGATTCAACAAGATTTGCGCGGCATTTTGAAGCTGCGCTGCGAGGCATGTGGACGCAATGGTGTAACGTCCAATAGACACAAGACACAAGACACAAGACACAAGACGCAAGACGCAAGCAAGTTTTCGAGCGCTGATATTTTCAACAAGGTGGACTGGGTTTGAGGGCGCCGCTAACCCAGTCGGCGCGACTGTTTCGATGAATGTTTTCCGAACTCGCAATGGGAGGCCCCTGTGTGCCGGCTTATTGGCAGGCCTTGCCATGGAAATCACCTACAGTAGAATGTGCCCAAGGTAGGCACACTTACCCATTCACAAGCTTGGGAGGGCGGTTATGCTCCGATGGATGCTGATGCTGGTTTTGGCCGCGGGCGGCGGCGCGGCGCTGGCGCAGAAGACGATGTATCGCTGCGGCAATGTCTTCCAGGAGCGACCCTGCGAGGGACCGAAGACCGAGGCGGCGCAGCCGGCGGCCAAGCCGGCGGTGACATCAACCAGCGCGCCGCAGAAGTCACAGGCCGACAAGGATCGTGCGGCCCAGCAAGCCAGGTGCGACAACTGGACCAGTGACATGGATGATGTGCAAAAACGCATCAAGGCCGGGCCGACCGGGCAGGCGGCCAAGGACCTGGAGAGCCGGCGCATCGAGCTGGATAAACAGATTAACAAGGGCTGCGCTTCCTGAATACAGGCTGAGCGCCCGCGCGGCGGTCTTGCTTAACGCATGCGCACGTTGTGAAACGGCAGCGCACGCAGGTCTGCTGTGGCCGGTCCGGGTGCATCGCAGGCGATGATCTGCACACACAGCGGCGCAAAGGCGGCGCGAAAGCGGTTCTTGGCTTTTACGCACAACAACCGGGTTGCGCCGAGGTCGATTCCGTGTAGCTCGAAGAATGCCGGGTCATCGGCCGGCGCGCGATGGCTGGTGACGATGGTCTTCACTCCGCCGACCTCAAGCACGGCGCTGGCACCGAGGCTCACCTTTGCCCCGAACTCCAGCGGACCGCGATTACGAAAATACCCGTCGGTGAGGCGCAACACACGCGCGGATGCGTCAACCCTGGCGCCATAGTCCCGGCTGGTGATTGCGCCGATTTGCGCCCGGAATGTCGCCCCCAGGCCGGCGTTTTGCGCCTGCGCCACCAGCGCTGCGTCGGTGAACAAGGCAAACACTGCGGGTTCCGGGCACCTGAGGTCAAGCAGCGCGCGGAACAGGCTGGTCGAATCGGCGGCGCCGCCCGAACCCGGGTTGTCGGCGGAGTCGGTGATCGCAACCAGTCCGGCGGGGGCCTTTTGCGCCAATGCGAGTGCGGCGTTGGGGCCGGGAAGGGCGGTGCGAAAGGCCTGTTTTTTCTGCCGCCATGCGTTGGCCAGTTTCGTCGCGGACTGTCGCGCGATTGTTTCGCTTTGCGCCCACGCCATCACCTTGGCGGCGCAATGCGGGCTGTCGGCATAGGGGAAGCCGCCAAACAGCGATACCTCCACCGCGCCGTCATGCTCGAGGTCGCGCGCCCCTTGCAGCAGCGTGGCCATCGGTTCATCGCCGGTGCCCATGTGGTGGCTGGAGAGAACCATCCCGGTTGAAACGATGGCGCAATGTGGCTTTGACCTACCCGCGGCGAGGGCGCTCAACTGGCGCAAGGTGCGCGCCGCGGTTTCGCGCAAAGCGGAGGGCGCGTCGGACCGCACGCCACTGGAAAAATCGAGCAGTTCGGCCATCTCGGGGTTAATGTTCGCGTGCAACGCAAAACTGGCCGCCAGTGGCGTATCGCCAATGGTCTGGCGCACCGCGCGCAGCAGGTCGACATCGGGCGACGTACGCTCGCTGGTGATGGCGGCGCCGTGCAGGCACAGGTAGACGGCGTCCCAAGCTTGTTCGGCGAGGGGGGTGCAGATCTCATCGCGTATTCGCCCGAACAGCGCTTCGTCAAGCGGACCGGCCGGCAGCGCGGCTGCACAGCGCAATACCGTAACTTCCCAGTCCGCATGGGCGTCGGCGAACTCGCCCACTGCGGCGAGTTCGGTATCGGTGCCGCGCGCGGCGGCGAGCGCTTCGGCGCCTTCCTGCCATTGCCTCATACGGAAGGATTCGAGCGTGGTCGGCAGCGGGCTGAAGGCGTTGCCCTGGAACCAGAAGCGCGCGACCGCAAGTTTTTTCACTGCGGCTTGGTACGGGTGTGCCGCGTATTCGGGACGAGCGGAACGCCGGTCATTGCCCGGCACCGTCCTCTGCGATGAACTGGCCTTTTATACGCGTCGACTTTCCGCGAAACAATGCCACCGTTTCGCCGTCCTGGTTTTCGACGCGGACGTCATAGATGCCGTGCCGGCCGATGATGCTTTGCTCGACGCCGGTTGCGGTGAGGATCTCGTCCGATTGCGCGGCGCGCAGGAATTCGATGCTGCAACCGGCAGCCACGGCACGCTGGTTGTGACTGTTGCAGGCGTAGGCAAAGCTTGAGTCGGCAAGAGTGAAGATCATGCCGCCATGGGCGGTCTTGTGGCCGTTGACCATGTCGGCGCGAATTTTCATGCGCATTCTGGCGAATCCGGGTTTGATTTCCAGCAACTCGATGCCAAGAGCGCGCGAACAGTCGTCCTGCGCGTACAGCAGTTCTCCCACTTTTTGCGCCAGCGCCGTCAGGGCCATGGGTCAACGTCCTTTGAAATCAGGGGCGCGTTTTTCAACGAATGCCCGGACACCTTCACGATAATCGTCGCTCAGGCCGAGTTCGCGCTGGATATCCCGTTCGAGGTCCAGTTGGGCGTCAAGCGCGTTGCCGGCGCTCGCCTGCAGTGCGCGCTTGATGGCGGCGATGCCGCGCGTGGGGGCCTTGGCAAAGTGCGCCGCGGTTGTTTTTGCCTCGGCAAGCAGATCGGCGTCGTCAACTGCGCGCCAGATCAAGCCCCATTCGACGGCCTGGACTGCGGACAATTTGTCGCCCAGCATGGCGAGGGCGCGTGCCCTGGCGTCACCGACCAGGCGCGGCAGCCAGTAGGTGCCGCCGGAGTCGGGAATCAGGCCGATTTTGCAGAATGCCTGGATGAACGAGGCGGATTTTGCCGCGATCACCAGGTCACAGGCGAGGGCGATGTTGGCGCCCGCGCCGGCCGCAACCCCGTTGACCGCCGCGATCACCGGCAAAGGAAGGGCGCGCAAGGCACGCACCAGCGGGTTGTAATAGTCGCCTATGGTCTGTCCCAGGTCTGGCGGCGCGGCGCCGGGGCTCATGTTGCGCTGTTCGAGATCCTGTCCGGCACAAAAGCCCCGCCCGGCACCGGTGATTACGAGGGCACGGATGGCGGGGGTGTTGTGCACGGTTTCAAGGGTGGTGCGCAATTCGGCGTGCATCGCAGCGGTGAAACTGTTCAGCTTTTCCGGGCGGTTGAGGGTGATGACGGCGTAGCCATCGGCTTGCTCGAAATGAATGTCGCTCATGCACTGGCTCACTTTGCGTAAATCGGTACGGGAAATAAGTCTAGCATCGGCGCGGGCCAAACCGGACCGGACGAAATCGACAGCCGGTTCGTCGCTTGGAGCCCGGCTCCGGACCGGCACGGAAGCGGTCGAAACCTTGCCGCGCGATGGCGTCTTGACACGTTCGGCCTGTGGGCCGAGAATTCACGGCATGCAAATGCCAATCCGACGCCAGCGACTTTCCGTCCCGCAAGGGGATTTGTGCGCCGTTTGATGCTGTAACCGGTTTTTAATGCAAAGGCCACAGACACCCCGCTGTGGCTTTTTCATTTTTACTGCTGCCGACCGCAGTGTCTGGTGACTGCCGAAAGAGAGAACGATGAAACCGAATGATTATCCGCTCAATGCGCTGATGCAGATCACCACCCGTCCCGACCTGGTGTTCGTCTCGGGCGAGGGTTCGTGGCTGACCGACAGCGAGGGGCGCCGCTATCTTGATTTTGTGCAGGGCTGGGCGGTCAACTGCCTCGGCCATTCGCCAAAGGTGATTGTCGATGCCCTGGCCAGGCAGGCGGCCATGCTGATCAATTGCAGCCCGGCTTTCTATAACGGGCCTTCGGCCCGCCTCGCGCAAATGATTGCGACCACGTCAGGGCTGGAGCGGGTGTTTTTCACCAACAGCGGTGCAGAGGCGAACGAGGGTGCCATCAAGCTGGCGCGCAAGTGGGGCGGCCTGCATCGCAAGGGCGCCTACAAGATCATCACCTTTGACCATGCCTTTCACGGCCGTACGCTGGCCACGATGTCGGCCTCGGGCAAACCCAACTGGGACAAGCTGTTCGAGCCCAAGGTGCCGGGCTTTCCCAAGGCAGAGCTTAACGATCTGGCTTCGGTCAAGGCATTGCTCGCCGACGACGTCGTCGCCATCATGCTAGAGCCCATACAGGGTGAGGCGGGGGTGCTGCCCGCCACGAATGAGTTCCTGCGCGCCCTGCGCGAGCTGACGCAACGCGAGGGCATGCTGCTGATTCTCGACGAGGTGCAGACCGGCATAGGGCGCACCGGCAAGCTCTATGGCTTTGAGCACTCGGGTGTCAGGCCCGACATTATGACCCTGGGCAAGGGCATAGGCGGTGGCGTGCCGCTGGCCGCACTGGTGGCCGCCGAAGCGGTGTGCTGTTTCGAGGTCGGCGACCAGGGCGGAACCTACAACGGCAACCCGCTGATGACGGCGGTAGGTTGCGCAGTGCTCGAGACCGTGGGTGCACCCGCGTTCCTGCAACGGGTCAACCAGGCGAGCGGGGTGTTGCGCACCGGCCTGCAGGCCTTGTCGGCCAAGCATGGCCTGGGTGAGGTGCGCGGCGAGGGCTTGTTGCTGGCACTCGAACTTGGCCGTGATGTCGGCGCAACCCTGGTCGAGCAGGCACGCGGCAAGGGATTGCTGATCAATTCGCCGCGCCCGGCGACCTTGCGTTTCATGTCCGCGCTGAACGTGACCGATGCGGAAATCGCGCAACTGCTGGACGGACTGGACGCCTTGTTGTCCGGCCTCAGCTGAGCAGGCCGCGCACGCCGTCCCACAGCAGTTTGGTGCCGGTGAGGAAAAACGCCAGGTAGACGATGCGAAAGAACAGCGTCGGATTGATGCGCGTATGCAGCCAGACGCCCAGCCGCGTGCCCGCTATGCCCAGGGGTATCAGTGCGAGGGAGGTGAGCAGGTTGCGTGAATCGAACAGATCCAGCCACCAATACGGGACCAGCTTGGCGTAATTCATGCTGCCAAAGAAAATCAGCGAGGTGGCGACAAACGCCGTCTTGTCCAGGCGCTGTACCAGCAGGTAAACCGACAGCGGCGGGCCGCCGGCGTGGGCGACAAAACTGGTGAAGCCCGAAATGCTGGCCCAGAACCAACCGTGGGCGTCCGACAGCTGCTTGCGTTCAACGCCGGGTTTCTTCATAAGGTTGTAGGCGAGAAAGCCGAGCGCGATAAGACCCAGCAGCACCCGTATCCAGTCGTTGTTGAGGCGGCTGAAGGTCAACGTGCCGGCAAGGGTGCCAAGCAGTCCCGCCGGTATGATGACCTTCATCACACGCTTGTCCCACTTGCGCCAGTAGGCTTGGAATCCGGTCAGGTCCATGACGCACAGGATGGGCAGCATGATGGCCGCAGCTTGTGGCGGTGCGATCACCAGCGCCATGATGGGGACGCCAAAGCCGCCGACGCCACCGCCGAAGCCGCCCTTGGAAATGCCCGTCAACAGCACGGCGATTGTGGCGACCAGCCAGAACCACGGATCGGCGATCAAGTCGCCGCCCTGGCGGCATGCGCGCGCAATACCCGTTTGAGTATTTTGCCGGTGGCGCTCTTGGGCATTTTCCAGAAGATATCGACGCGCCGCGGGCGGTCGCGCGCGACGTGGCTGGCGTGGTTGGCGATGTTCATGTCGGCTTCCTGGTCCCCTGGACCGGACTAAATCAGGCTGCAGACGGCCTTGGTCACCTCGGCGGTGGTGGCCTTGCCGCCCAGATCAGGGGTGAAAATACGCCTTGAGGTAACCGTTTCGATCGCTTTCATCAGGCGTTTGGCGGCGGCGGCCTCGCCCAGGTGCTCGAGCATCATGGCCGCGGTCCAGAAGGTCGCGACCGGGTTGGCGATGCCCTTGCCGGTGATGTCAAAGGCCGAACCATGGATGGGTTCGAACATGGAGGGGAAGCTGCCTTCCGGGTTGAGGTTGGCGGTGGGGGCAATGCCCAGGCTGCCTGAAAGGGCGGCGGCCAGGTCGGACAGGATGTCGGCATGCAGGTTTGATGCAACGATTACATCCAGCGTCTCGGGTTTGCCGACCATCAGTGTGGTAACCGCATCGACCAGCACGCGCTGCGTCCTGACCTTGGGAAATTCACGTGCGACCTCATAAAAAATTTCGTCCCAAAGCACCATGCCGTGGCGCTGGGCGTTGGATTTTGTCACCAGCGTAAGGTGGCGTCGCGGGCGCTTCATCGCCAGCGCAAAGGCAAAGCGGTGAATGCGTTCTATGCCGCTGCGGGTAAAGACCGAGGTTTCGGTGGCCAGCTCCTCGGGCAGGCCGCGGTGCACGCGACCGCCCGAGCCCGAATACTCGCCCTCGGAGTTTTCGCGGATGATGACCCAATCGATCTTGTCGGCGTTTTTCAGCGGGCTGGTCACGCCGGGCAAAACGCGCGCCGGACGCACGTTGGCGTATTGGTCGAAACCCTGGCAGATGGGCAGGCGCAAACCCCAGAGTGAAATATGGTCGGGGACCTTGGGCGAGCCCACTGCGCCGAAAAAGATCGCATCGAATTTTTTCAGCTGTTCGAGGCCGCCCTCGGGTATGTACCAGCCGCGGCGCAGGTAGAGGTCGCTGTCCCAGGAGAAGGTCTTGAAGGAAAAGGCAAACCGGCTTGAACTGCGGGCGATGGCATTGAGTGCCTTGATTCCGGCCGGAATAACTTCCTTGCCGATGCCGTCGCCGGGTATGGCGGCAATGCGATAGAGTTTTTTTGTCATGTCAGAAACGGTTCCTGTTTCCTGTTTATTGCGATCTCCGGAATTGCGCATGTTGGACGCATGGCGCAGGCGCGTCAAGGCGGCAACATTTTGTGTGCGGCGCTATGGGTTAAAATCACCGGCGACTGTGCCCCATGAACCTTGTTGCCATCGAAACCTCGACCGAGTATCTCTCCCTTGCCGTCGCGCATGAGGGGCGGATTCTTGACCGTGTGCTGCTCGCCGGCCAGCGCCACTCCGAACTGCTGCTTGATGAGCTTGACGCCTTGTTGCGCCAGGCCGGTTTGAGCATGGCCGATATTGACGCCGTCGTGTTCGGCGCCGGGCCGGGCTCGTTCACTGGACTGCGCATTGCCTGCGGCGCGGCACAGGGACTTGGGCTGGCGCGCGGTATCCCGCTTATCCCGGTGGGCTGTCTTGAAGCGGTGGCGGCGGACACGCCGGCGGACAAGGTGGTGGTCTGTCTCGATGCGCGCATGGGCGAGGTGTACCATGGGGCCTATGTGCGAGGCGCTGACGCGCAATGGGACGAGGTTTGCCGGCCTGGCCTGTTTGCCCCGGGCGAGGTACCCGCTCTGGCAGGTGGGGGCTGGACGGGAAGCGGCAGTGGTTTCGCCGTGCACGGGGCGGCTTTGCGGATAAGATACGGTGACGCGCTGGCCGCGGCGGTGCCGGAACGTTTTCCGCGTGCCGCGACCATGCTGAAGCTGGCGCAACCACGTTACCTCGCGGGCAAGGGCATTGACGCGGCCTTGGCTGCACCGCTTTATGTGCGTGACAAGGTCGCGCTCAAGACAAACGAACGCTAGACGGAATTTTCCAATACCGCCACGATCAATGAGCGCCGTACTGAAAACCGAACCCGAGTTGCGGCTGATGGTCGCGGGGGATATCGTTGCCGTGATGGCGATAGAGGACGATATTTATGAGTTTCCCTGGACGCCGGGCAATTTTCGCGACTCACTGGGCGCCGGCTACAGTTGCTGGATTTATGCCCGGGACGGCGAAATAATCGGCTACGCCATTGTTATCCACGCCGCAGACGAGGCGCACCTGCTCAACCTGAGCATCGCCGCGTCCTGGCAGCGCAAAGGCTGGGGAGGGCGGTTGCTCGAACTGGTCATGACGGCGGCACACGAGCATGGCGCCGCCGCGCTGTTTCTTGAGGTGCGGGTTTCCAACGCCGGCGCGCAGCAACTGTATGCACGCCATGGCTTCAGCCAGATAGGCATGCGGCGCAATTACTATCCGGCAAAGCAGGGCCGCGAGGACGCGAGCGTGCTCTCGTGCGCCCTGTGAACCAGCGCCGCGACCTGCTGCTCGAGGAATTGGGCCTCGCGCCGGTCTGGCGCCTGCGCAATCAGCCGGCCCCGAACCCGGAGACCATGCCTGCCCCCGCGCCAGTCGCCGATTTGTCCGCTGCTGTTCCGGCGCAACGGGATGGCGCCAAAGTCGCGCCGGCAGCCGGTCGCGCGGAACTTATCCTGCGCATGGACTGGCCGGCGCTCAAGCAGGCCGTCGCGACCTGCACGGCTTGTGAACTGCACAAGGAGCGCAACAGTACGGTGTTCGGCGTTGGCGCCGAACAGGCCGACTGGCTGCTGGTGGGCGAGGCCCCCGGTGCGGAAGAAGACGCGCGCGGCGAACCTTTTGTCGGTGAGACAGGCGATTTGCTTGACAACATGCTCGCGGCCATCGGTCTTGGGCGCGGGCAGAACGTTTACATTTCCAATGTCCTTAAATGCCGGCCGCCGGGCAATCGCAACCCGGACGCGGTGGAAGTCGCCAGTTGCTCGCCGCATCTCACGCGCCAGATCAGCCTGGTGCGACCCAAATTGATTCTCGCCATGGGACGCTTTGCCGTGCAGACGCTGCTCGGGACCGATGCCACCATTGCCAGCCTGCGCGGGCGCTTGCACCAGTACCAGGGCGTGCCGCTGGTGGTTACCTACCATCCGGCCTACCTGTTGCGCAGCCTTGCCGACAAGGCCAAGGCCTGGGAGGATTTGTGCCTTGCCCGGCAGACCATGCAGGACTTGCTTTGCGCGTCATCGCCCCGACATTAGGCCCGTAACCACTCAAGGGATACCATCACCATGCGACAAATTCGTATTCTGGCTGTGCTGCTGTTGACGGTTTCGCTGACCGCCTGTGGTTATAACGATATCCAGCGCCTCGACGAACAGGTCAAGGCGGGCTGGTCGGAAGTGCTCAATCAATACCAGCGTCGCGCCGACCTGGTGCCCAACCTGGTGGCCACGGTCAAGGGGTTTGCCGCGCAGGAGCAGCAGGTGTTCACCCAGGTGACGGAGGCGCGCTCGCGTGTGGGCAGCATCCAGGCGACACCGGAACTGGTCAACGACGCGGCGGCGTTCAAGCGTTTCCAGGAGGCGCAGGCGGGCATGAGCAGTGCGCTGTCGCGCTTGCTGGTGGTGGCCGAAAATTATCCGCAACTGAAGTCCGACCAGGGCTTTCGCGACCTGCAGGCGCAGCTCGAAGGCACCGAGAACCGCATCGCCGTGGCGCGCAACCGCTATATCAAGGTGGTGCAGGAATACAACGTGCTGATCCGCCAGTTTCCGGTCAACCTGACCGCCATGATGTTCAGTTATCCGCTCAAGGCCAATTTCTCGGTGGAAAATGAAAAGGCCATATCGAATGCACCCGAGGTGAAGTTCGATGCGCCTATCAAGGCGGCGCCGGCCGCTGCGAAGTAGTCCGGAAATCCTGCGTGGCATTCTTGCGCTGGTTACCGGCCCTGATGCTGGCGCTATGCCTTGGCAGCGCCGCTGCCGAGGTTCCGGTTCCGCCGCTAAAGGCGCGGGTTACCGACCTTACCGGCACGCTGACCCAGTCCCAGCTGGGTGAGCTCGAGGCGTCGCTGCGCGCCTTCGAAGCGAAAAAAGGCAGCCAGATCGCGGTCCTGATCGTGCCGACCACCCAGCCCGAGGCGATCGAACAATATTCCATCCGCGTTGCCGAGACCTGGAAGATCGGCCGCGCCAGGGTTGATGACGGTGCGATCCTGCTGGTTGCCAAAAATGACCGCCGCCTTCGTATCGAGGTGGGCTACGGCTTGGAGGGGGCGATCCCGGACCTCACGGCCAAGCGCATCATCGACGAGATGATCACGCCGCACTTTCGCGACGGCGATTTTTACGGCGGCATCCGCGCTGGCGTGGAGGCGATGGCCAAACTGATCGAGGGTGAGCCGCTGCCGGCCGCGTATTCTGCCCGCGCCCGCGGAGCCGGCAAAGGTATCGACTATGAATCGCTGCTGATGGTCGGCATTGCGGTTACGCTGATGCTGGGCGGCTTGCTGCGCGCCCTGCTGGGGCGGTTTTTCGGGGCAGCGGTCACCGGCGGCGTTGTCGGCTTTGCCGCCTGGATGATTATCGGCGGTCTGTTTGCCGGCGTGGTCGCCGGCCTGCTGGCCTTTGTCTTTTTGCTTGCGTCTGGCGGCAAAGGCTGGACTACCGGAGGCTCGGGCGGGGGCGGCGGCTTTAGCAGCGGCGGTTCAGGCGGGGGCGGTTTTAGCGGGGGCGGGGGCGGTTTTGGCGGCGGCGGCGCCTCCGGCCGGTGGTAACGATGCCAAGCATTGGCCGCTGGTGGCGCCACCTAGGTGTCGATGTCTGGCAGGTAAGGCGCGCCTTTCCGCGCGCCCGCCGGGTGGCGATTCGCGCCGCCATCACCGCGCAGGAACGTCGGCACACCGGCGAGTTGCGTTTTGCCGTCGAAGGCGGACTGCCGTTCGGGAATTTGCTGCGTGGCCAAACGGCAAGAGCGCGCGCGGTGGAATGTTTTAGCGCACTGTGCATCTGGGACACCGAGCACAATAACGGCGTGCTGATTTACCTGCTGCTGGCCGACCGCCGGGTGGAAATTGTCGCCGACCGCGGCATACACGACAGGGTGGGTACTGCGGCCTGGGAGGCCATTTGCGGCGAGATGCAACGCCAGTTTGTCGCGGGGCAGTTTGAGGCCGGTGTGACCAGCGGCATTGCCGCCATCAGTGACCTGCTGGCGGCCCACTACCCGCCGCAGGAAGGCGAGCGCAATGAATTGCCGGATGCCCCGGTCGTCTTATGATCCGGATCGCCGCCGCATGATTCGCTTTCACAGCTTCCAGAGCCGGGTTGTATTCTTTTTCCTCGGCCTGTTGTCACTGGTGCAACTGGTGGTATTTTTCACCGTCGATATTACCAATACGCGTTACGCCAAGCGCCAGATCGAGATTGCGCTGGAAGCGGGGGTGGTCGGGCTCAACCGGCTGCTGGAGATCAGGACGGCGCAGCTTGCGCAGTCGGCGTACAGCGTCGTGGCGGATCCAGCGTTCAAGGCGGCGCTTGGCCGCGCCGATGCTCCGGCCGCAAATTCCCTGCTGCGGGCCCATTTGAAAAGCGGGCGCGCTGACGTGCTGCTGCTTATCGGGCCAGACCAAAAAGTGTTTGCCGATACGCGGCCCGCCGGCGGGGCGTCTGCGCCTGTCGATTTGGACATCGTTCTTCGCGGCGCCGAAAAAGGCGAGCGGGCATCGGCCATCATCGGCATGGACAACCTGGCCTACCAAGTGCTGGTCGAGCCGGTTTCGGCGGGCGGACGCGCGTACTGGCTGCTCGCCGGCCTGCGTGTCGGTGACGAGTTTGCCGACGACCTGCAGCAGTTCACCAAACTCGGTGTTTCATTCCTTCGCATGGCGCCCGATGGCGCGTCGCAGGTCCTCGCCTCGTCCCTGCCGACCGCACGGCGTCCCGGCCTCGCCGCAGCGTTCTCCCTGGCCAATGTCGTCGGCGAACTCACTGTCGAGTCAAAAATTTCCGGCGAGGAATTTCTCAGCCTGGTCATTCCCGTCGGTGTCGGCGGCAACCGGCCGGTGAGCGTGGTCATGCAACGCTCCATCGAGCAGGAGCTCAAGCCTTTCGAGCAGCTGCGTGCCGCGGTCTTCGTGCTGTCCTGCGGCGGACTGGTGCTGTCGCTGTTCGGGGCTTTTTACATCGCCAAAAGCGTCACCAGTCCGGTAAGGGCGCTCGCCACTGCCGCGCTCAGCGTCGAGCAGGGCGATTACGGACAACCGGTCGAGGTCGCCCAGGAGGACGAGCTGGGTGACCTTGCCGCCACCTTCAATCGCATGATCCGAGGATTGGCCGAGCGCGACAAGGTGCGTAACCTGCTCGGCAAGGTCGTGTCCCACGCGATTGCCGAAAAGCTGTTGTCCCAGGAAGTGATGCTAGGCGGCGAGGAACGCGAAGTGACGGTGATGTTCGCCGATTTGCGCGGCTTCACGTCCTTTTGCGAAAAACAGCCGGCGCAGGAGGTGGTGGCGGCCCTCAACCTGTACCTGACGCGGGTCAGCCAGATCATCGAGGCCAACAACGGCGTGGTCGACAAATACCTGGGCGACGGCGTGATGGCCTTGTTCGGCGCCCCGGTGTCGCATGAAGACGACGCCGGCAACGCGCTCAAGGCGGCGCTGGAAATCCGCGCCGCGCTGGGCGAGATGAACGCGGCGATCGAAATGCAGGGCAAGCCGTCCCTGGGCGTGGGCATAGGCGTGAGTACCGCGATGGTGGTGGCCGGCAACATGGGAAGCCCGACACGTCTCAATTACACCGTGGTGGGGGATGGCGTGAACCTGGCTGCCCGTCTGCAGGGTCTGGCCAAGGAGGGGGCGTACGGCCTTGGCGTTATCGCCACCGAAGCGACGCTCAGTCGTTCGCGGCGTAAATTCGAAACACGGCCGCTGGGTGCGGTTGAGGTGCGCGGCAAGGCGGCGCAGGTGACTGTGTATTCGGTTATCGCCGAGGTCGCCGGCGCCTGAGCCAGGGTGGCCGGCGTGACCCGGCCTAGTGTTTCTCTATGCCGATGAGATGCATTGAATCGCCCTGGCGCTGGTTCCGAGCGTGGCGTTTCATTATCAGCCACATCGTCATCGATACCGACAAGCCGAACAATATGATGATGGTATTGATATGAAAGTTGTATTTGATCATCAGGGCGTACAGCGCCAGCATTACCAGGATATTGAGATTCTCGTTGAAGTTCTGCACTGCAATCGAATGACCCGCTGAGAGAAGCACGTGGCCGCGGTGCTGCAGCAGCGCATTCATCGGGACAACAAAAAATCCGGCGATCGCACCGATCAATACCAGCATGAGGTAGACCAGCGGCATCCAGGTCACGAATATAAGGACAATGACAAAACCGCCCATGGCGATGCCAAGGGGCAGAACCGACAGTGAACGGCGCAGCGGCACAAAACGGCCTGCAAGCACGGCGCCTATGGCAATGCCCACGGCGACGATGCCCTGCAGGATGGCGCCACGGTCAAGCGGCAGGTGCAGGTGGTTTTCCGCCCACTTGAGGACGATGAATTGCAGGGTCGCACCGGCACCCCAGAACAAGGTTGTGACCGCCAGCGATATCTGCCCCAGCTTGTCGCGCCATAGCAAGACAAAGCAGTGGCCGAAGTCGCGTATCAGAACCAGCGGATTGGTCTGCTGCTTGGGATAGCGCGCCCCGGTATCGGGGATGTGCAGGTTGAAGGCCGCGGCCAGCAGGTAGAACACGCCGATGATCAGGATGGCCGCTTCGTGCGGCGTGTCGATGCCGGTATCTATCATCGGAAAGTCGAAGGACAGCAGCATCGCGGAAATTTTGGGGCTGATCAGCATGCCGCCCATCATGGTGCCAAGGATGATTGACGCGACGGTGAGTCCTTCGATCCAGCCGTTGGCGACCACCAGTTGTTGCGGCGGCAGCATTTCGGTGAGGATGCCGTATTTGGCGGGCGAGTAGGCCGCCGCGCCCAACCCGACCACGGCGTAGGCGAGCAGCACGGTGAGGTGCTCGGGCATGCCTTGCGGGGTGATTTCCTGGGTGAAGAACAAAAGGGAGCAACCAAAGATCTTAATGCTGTTGGTGAAGAACATGACGCGCCCCTTGGGCAGGGCGTCGGCAAAAGCGCCGACAAAGGCGGCAAGCACCACATAGGAAACGGTAAAGAAGAATTTCAGCAGCGGCGTCATCCATGCCGGCCCCTTGAGCGTTATGAGCAGGGCAATGGAGGCTATGAGCAGCGCATTGTCGGCAAGCGAAGAAAAAAACTGCGCCGCCATCACGGTGTAAAAGCCGCGTTTCATCGATCCATTGTTTCCATAGACAAGTAGGTCACTACGAGTGCGGTCCCGGGTCGCAAGCCGGAAGTCGATCCGGAGCAACCCGGACGGCAAAACTGCGTGGAGCCGCGCCAGCCCTGACATCTCTCCCAAGACTCCCCGGGCCTGCGCTGCTGTGTGTCACGGGGATGTGGCAGCCCGATTTATACCATGAAAGAGTTGCGGTGGTTGTTGCACCGGATATGCAAATTCATCATGCCGCCTCTCGTATAATGTTAGCGGCACAGGATGCCGTGCCGTCTAACGCAAACCGACCCCATGCCCCGTCCCATACGCGCCCGTTACGACCTGTCGGCCCTCGGCCATAACCTGGCCGTGGTGAGGCGTTGCGCACCGCAATCGCGGGTCTGGGCGGTGATAAAGGCCAACGCCTATGGCCACTCGTTGTTGCGCGCGGCGCGGGCGCTGGGCGCAAGCGACGGTTATGCATTGCTCGATATTGCCGAAGCGCTGCGCCTGCGCGATGCGGGCGTGACCAAGCCCATTCTCCTGCTTGAGGGGTGTTTCCAGGGTGAGGACATCACGACGGCGGCCCGTCACGACCTGACCGTGGTGGTGCACCATGAGGGCCAGCTGCAAATGCTCGAGCGCGCGGCAGCGGCGAAGCCGCTGGAGGTCTACTTGAAACTCAACAGCGGCATGAACCGGCTTGGCTTTGCCGCGCATGAAGCAGCGAGGATATTTGCCCGCCTGCGCGACTGCAAGGCGGTGGCCGGCATTACGCTGATGAGCCATTTTGCCGACGCCGACGGTCCCAGCGGCATTCGCTGGCAACTTGACGCGCTTGACGCCGCCTGCAAGGGCATTGCCGCACCGCGCAGCCTGGCCAACTCGGCGGCGATTCTGCGCCATCCGGACGCGCACGCCGACTGGGTGCGGCCGGGCATCATGCTCTACGGCTGTTCGCCCTTTGCCGACCAAAGCGCCGCCGATCTGGGCTTGAGGCCGGTAATGACGTTGGCAAGTGAAATCATCGGCGTGCAACAGCTTAACAAGGGCGACACGGTCGGCTATGGCCGCACCTTTACCGCCACGCAGCCCATGCGCATCGGCGTGGTGGCCTGCGGTTACGCCGACGGTTTTCCGCGTCACGCCCCCACCGGGACGCCGGTGCTGGTCGGCGGCCGGCGCACGGCGACGGTCGGGCGCGTCTCCATGGACATGCTGTGTGTCGACTTGGGCGCTTTGCCCGAGGCTGGAATCGGTTCGCGGGTGACGCTCTGGGGCGAGGGTTTGTCCGCCGACGAGGTGGCCACTGCCTGTGGCACCGTCAGTTACGAATTGTTGTGCGCCCTGGCCGCGCGCGTGCCGCAAGTTGAACTCGAATCCGCCGGGGACGCACATGGCCAAGCCTAAGTCGATTTACAGTTGCACTGAATGCGGTGCCACCGCACCGAAGTGGCAGGGGCAGTGCCCCGGATGCAGCGCCTGGAACACGCTGGTAGAGAGCATCGCCGAGGCGGCGGGCTCGCAACACCGTTATAGCGGACTGAGCAAACCGGCGCAGCTGCAGCCCTTGTCACAGGTGCGTGCGCGCGAGTTGCCTCGCGTGCCCAGCGGCATAGGCGAGTTTGACCGCGTGCTCGGCGGTGGCCTGGTGGCCGGGCAGGTGGTATTGATCGGCGGTGATCCGGGCGTGGGCAAGTCGACGCTGCTGCTGCAGGCGCTGGCGCAGATGTCGCAGTCGCAGCACGTGGTCTATGTCAGCGGCGAGGAGTCGGCAGAACAGATCGCCATGCGCGCATCCAGGCTGGGCGTGGATGCGGGGCGGCTGGATTTGCTGGCCGAAATACAGCTGGAGAAAATCTTCACCGCCTTGCAGCAGGCCAAGCCCGAGGTCGCGGTGATCGATTCGATACAGACGGTGTATTCGGAAGCGCTGACTTCGGCGCCCGGTTCGGTGGCGCAGGTGCGCGAATGCGCCGCACAGCTCACCCGCCTGGCCAAGAGCGCCGGCATCACCATCATCCTGGTCGGGCATGTCACCAAGGAAGGCGCGCTCGCCGGGCCGCGTGTGCTCGAACATATCGTAGATACGGTGCTGTACTTTGAAGGCGACACCCACCAGAGTTTTCGCCTGATCCGCGCCATCAAGAACCGTTTTGGCGCGGTCAACGAGCTGGGCGTGTTCGCCATGACCGAAAAAGGCCTCAAGGGGGTTTCCAACCCGTCGGCGATTTTTCTGTCGCAGCACGCCGAACCGGTCGCCGGCTCCTGTGTCCTGGTGACGCAGGAGGGCACGCGTCCGCTGCTGGTTGAGGTGCAGGCGCTGGTGGACAGCGCGCATGCGCCCAACCCGCGCCGTCTTTCGGTCGGACTGGAGCAAAACCGCCTGGCCATGCTGCTGGCGGTGCTGCACCGGCACGCCGGCATCGCCTGTTACGACCAGGATGTGTTCGTCAACGCCGTCGGCGGCGTGCGCATCACCGAACCTGCCGCCGACCTGGCCGTGGTGCTTGCGGTGGTGTCCTCGCTGGCCGACCGGCCGCTGGCCAAGAATCTGGTGGTGTTCGGCGAAGTGGGCCTCGCCGGCGAGGTGCGTCCGGCGCCGCGCGGCCAGGAGCGCCTGAAAGAGGCGGCCAAGCTGGGCTTCACCCAGGCGATTATTCCGACCGCCAACCAACCGCGCCATCCGATAGAGGGCATGGAAATCATCGCCGTAGATCGCGTCGCCGAGGCGGTGGCGCGGCTGCGCGGGTGAGTCTGCCGGTAATTTTTGTAAATTAGCGACTTTTAATTGCGGAAAGGCACGCCAGTCGGGCGTTTCCGGTCGATGAGGGTGACAAAAATGTCACTTTTTATGGTATTTTCCCGGCAGCGCCCCGGGTAATGGACGGCTGGTTGCTGCTCAAATCCGCGCTTATCGGCTTTGCCGTGGCGGCGCCGGTCGGACCGATGGGGCTGATGTGCATGCAGCGCACCCTGGCGCACGGACAGCTGGCCGGGCTGGTGCTGGGCGCCGGGGTTGCCGCGGCAGACTTCACTTATGCGGCGATCGCCGCATTCGGCGTGACCGCGCTTACGTCGGCCTTGCTTGCCGCGACGCCGTGGATAAAGCTGGGCGGCTCGGTGCTGCTGATTTACCTCGGCGTAAAAATCGCGCTTGGCAAGGCCGGCGGCGCCACTGCAGGTGACGCTGCGGCGGGACATGTCCGCGCCTTTGCCACGGCCTACGGCCTCACACTCACCAACCTGCCGACGATTTTGTTTTTCGCCGGCATTTTTGCCTCGTTCGGGACCTTTGCATCCGTCAGCGAGTCGGCGCTTTTCAGTGTCGGGGTGCTGCTCGGATCGCTGGCCTGGTGGCTGGTGCTCACCACGCTGGTGCGCTATGGCGCGGCGTTCATCAAGCCGCCGTTCATGTTATGGGTCAACCGCCTGTCAGGCGCGGCACTGGTTGGTTTTGCCCTTTATGCACTTGCCGGCCTGCGCGGCGCCGCTGTTTGACCGGGAAGCTCAGTCGGCCTGGATCTTCGCGTCCTTGATGACCCTGGCCCACTTGACGGTCTCGGCCTTGATCATCGCGGCAAACTCTTCCGGTGTGCCGCCGCCGACCTGGTTGCCCTGGCTGAGAAGGATGTTGCGCACCTCGGGCATGGCCAGCACCTTGTTGATGTCAGCGTTGAGTTTTTGCACGATGTCGCGCGGCGTGCCGGCCGGCGCGATCACACCCTGCCAGTTGCTCGATTCAAAGCCCGCCATGCCCGACTCGATCATGGTCGGCACATCGGGCAGGACGGACAGGCGCTCGCTGCTGGTGACCGCGAGTGGCCGCAACTTGCCACCCTTGATCGCCGGCAGCGCCGCGTAGGTGAGTTCGAACATCATGTCGACATGGCCGCCCATCAGGTCGCTCGCCGCCGGGGCGCCGCCCTTGTACGGCACGTGCTGGATTTCGATGCCGGCCATCGCCTTGAACATCTCGCCGGACAGGTGATGTGAGCCGCCGTTTCCAGACGAGGCGAAACCCATTCCCGGTTTGGCCTTGGCAAGGGCGATCAATTCCTTGACCGATTTTGCCGGCGTCGCCGGATTGACCATCAGCACCAGCGGTCCGCGCTCGATCAGGATGACCGGCGCGAAATCCCTGGCCACGTTGTAGGGCAGGCTTTTCATCAGCGTCGGGTTGATGGCCAGCGGCGCGAAATTGCCCATGCCTATGGTGTAGCCGTCGGACGCCGCCTTGGCGACCAGGTCGGTGCCGAGCACGCCACCGGCGCCGGCCTTGTTTTCGACCACGACGGGCTGGCCCCACATGTCGGCGAGGCGGGTGGCTATTTGCCTGGCGCGCAGGTCGGCTGATCCGCCGGCGGCGTAGGGAATGATCCAGCGCACGGCCTTGTTCGGATGCCCCGCCTGAACCTGGGCAAGCGCCGCGGTCGGCAGTGTTGTTGAAGCAATTACGGCAAACAGCGCGCAGTGGATATGCCGCTTGAGGATCTTGAAATTCAGTTTCATCCGCTTGTTCCTGGAAAGTGAATGGAAATGCTCATGCCGCGCCGGTGCCGGCCGCAATGCTGCGCGCGCAGGCGATGCCGCTGCGCACGGCAGACTCCAGCGTTGCCGGGTAAGGGCTGGCAGTGTAGTCGCCGGCAAGCAACAGGCCGGGCAGCGTCGTTTCGTGAACCGGACGGGTGACGTTCGGGGTGCAGGCGAAGGTGGCGCGCTTTTCGGCGATGACGCGCTGCCACAAGGGCGCGGGCAGTGACCGAAGATGGGTCCGTAATTCAGTATCGACGGCGGCGCCAAATGCCTCCTGCGTCAGTCCCTGGTGCTGACCCGACGCACTGACGACCGCCGCGATGAGACCGGGCATGCCCGACAGCGTGCCGCGGTCAAACGCCCACTGGATGACGCCGCCGCCAAAGCCGAGCATGGGCGAGGGCAGTGCGACGCCGGCCGGGTATTGCAGGTAGCAGGTGTAGATGGGCTGGTATTCGAGCGCGTCAATCAGGGCGCGGGTCGGCGCCAGGCCGGGCAAGTCGCCAAGCAGGGCCGAGGCGTGGTGCGGACCGGTGGCAAGAACCACGTGGCTGAAGCGCTGGGGCCTGTCGTCGAGGCGCCAGGGTGCGGCGCCGCCGCCAGTTTCGTAGCCTATGCGTTTCACCGCATCGCCGCTTAGTATCCGACCGCCGCGTGCGGTGACAAAAGCCGCCGCCGGTTCGGGGAACAAGGCTGTCAAGTCGACGCGCGGCAGCAAGAGATCGCTGTTTTCACGTTTGCCGGCAAGACTGTCACGCAGCACGTGGGCAAACACCTGCGCCGAGGCGTGTGCCGCCGGGGTGTTGAGGGCTGAAACGCAAAGCGGTTCCCACAGGAATTCGACCAGCGCGCCATGCTGCCCGTGGCGCTGCAACAGTGCTGCAACGGTACTATCCGGTTCGACGCGAAACTGCGCGCGCTTGAGCGCCTGCATGAAGGCGATTGCCGCGAATCTTTGTGCCAAGCTGAGGCCCTTCGCACCCAACAGTGCGGCTGCGAGGTGAAGCGGTGCCGGCCACCGCGGCGCCGCCAGCGCGAAGCCGCCGGCGTAGCGCAGTTGCAGGGGCATTCGTTGCAGCAGCTTGTGCGGATCGGCGCCGACGCGTTGCATCTGGGCTAAGGTTTCGGTGTAGGCGCCGATGAGGATGTGCTGGCCGTTGTCCAGCGCGGTGCCGTCCATCTCGACGCGGCGCGCCCGTCCACCGAGGGTGCGCGCGGCTTCAAGCACGGTCGTGGCAATGCCGCGGTCGGCAAGTTCAACCGCGGCGGCCATGCCGGCCCAGCCCGCGCCGATGACGGCGACGTTGGCGCTCTTGGCTGCGTTCACGGCACCACGGTCACGCCGTGACCCAGGTTTTCCAGGCGATCCACAGCTTGCGTACCGGTGTCAGCGAGGTGCGTTGGCGCAACACCGCGCCGCGATCGGATTTGATCTCCTCGAGCAGCGTGCGGTAGATCGCCGCCATGACCAGTCCGGGACGCTGGTCGCGGCGGTCTTCCGCGGGCAGGCAGGCGAAGGCCTCGTCATAGCAGCGCTGGGCGCGTTCGATCTGGAAATCCATCAGGCGCAGGAAGTTTTCGCTTTCACGTGCATTGAGCAAGTCGGCTGCGGAGACTTCGAAGCGCTTGAGCTCGTCCATGGGCAGGTAAATGCGGTTGTTGCGCGCATCCTCGCCGACGTCGCGGATGATGTTGGTGAGCTGGAAGGCGAGGCCCAGTTTCTCCGCGTATTCAAGCGTTTTCGCATTGCGGTAGCCGAATATGCCGGCGGCGAGCAGTCCGACCACGCCGGCGACGAGATGGCAGTAGCGCTGCAGGCCGGGGAAATCAAGGTAGCGGCTCTGGTTGAGGTCCATCTCCATGCCGTCAATGATGTCATTGAGATGGTTTTGGCTGATGTTGAAGGGGCCGATGGCCGGCGCCAGCGCCTGCATCACCGGATGTTGCGGCTTGCCGGCATACAGGTTGGCGACTTCGGTCCGCCACCAGGCGAGCGTGGTGCGCGCCACGGCGGGGTCGGCGCATTCGTCGACGACGTCATCGACCTCGCGGCAAAAGGCGTATAGCGCGGTAATGGCACGGCGCCGTTCGGACGGCAGGAACAGGAAGGAGTAGTAAAAACTCGAACCGCTCCCCGCGGCTTTCTGTTGGCAATATTCGTTTGGCGTCATAAAAGGAAAGAAAACCGTGAACGTAAAAGCCGGTCGGCTTTCTGCTGGAAATATTCGTCGGGTGTCATAAGGGGAACGAAAGCCGCGGGCGCAGGAGCGGGGCGGCGTTCTTTTGGAAGTATTCGTCGGGACTCATCGCATCAGCAGGGCACGGCAAAACATCAGGGGCCAGTCAAAGGGGCCGAGTACCGGTCGGTGGCGGAATACGTCGCCCTCAACCGCGTCTATTTTTTCCAGGATGCGCAGGCCGCCTTGCACCACCAGTCGCAGCTCCAGGCCGATGCGCCCCGGCAATCGCAGTGCGAGCGGCGCGCCGGAGTTTATCATCGCGCGTGTCCTGGCCACTTCAAAAGCGATCATTTCGCGCCAGCGCCCGCCGGTGTCGCCCCGCGCAATCTGTTGCTCGTGCACGCCGTATCGCGCCAGGGTGTCCCGCGGCAGGTAGACGCGGTCCTTTTTCCAGTCGATGGCGATGTCCTGCCAGAAGTTGATAAGTTGCAGCGCGGAGCAGATGGCATCCGAACAGGCAAGGTTTTCCGTCGATGTTTCGCGGTACAGGTGCAGCAGCAGCCGGCCGACCGGGTTGGCCGACCGCCGGGAGTAGTCGAGCAGTTCGGCCTGGTCGGCGTAGCGGATTTTCACCACATCCTGTGAAAACGCGTCGAGCAGGTCGTAAAACAGCTGCAAGGGCAGCTTGTGCCGGTGGACGATATCCTTCAAATCGACAAACAAGGCATCCTCAACCGGCTCGCCGCGGTTGATTTTGCCCAGTTCGTGCCGATATCCATCCAGCAACGCCAGACGCGCCCCGGCTGTGAGGTCGCCTTCGTCGGCGAAATCGTCCGCCGATCGGGCGAAGCGGTAAATCACCGCGACGGGGTGACGCAGGCGTGCGGGCAGCAGGAACGAGGCGACCGGAAAGTTCTCGTAATGGCCGACTGACATCGTGATGTTTTTGAAGGATATTCAGTGGTTTGGGCTGACAGTATAGGGGTTGTTCGGGTAGAATTGCAGCCGCGCCGCATCGAAACGGGTTTGCCGGATTGCGGTGACAGGCGCCCGGGACGTCGATTTTGGATCAGACAAGCTGGGCGCGAGGTTGGCGGCGAGGGTGGCGGAATTGGTAGACGCACTGGATTTAGGTTCCAGCGCCTTACGGCGTGGGGGTTCGAGTCCCTTCCTTCGCACCAGGTAGGCTTTCTGGAATCTACGTACATTTAGGATAAAGAACAATGCAACAAGCAAACATTGAAATTCTGGGTCAGCTCGAGCGCCGGCTTAACATGGCGGTTCCGGTTGCCGACATAGACAGCGAGGTCGAGCAACGCCTGAAAAAACTCAGCCGCACCGTGCGCATGCCCGGCTTTCGGCCGGGCAAGGTGCCGATGAAAATTGTCGCCCAGCAGTACGGGCCGCAGGTGCGCTCCGAGGTTCTCGGCGATGCCGTGCAAAAGGTGTTCTCCGATGCGGTGCAGGAGCAGAACATCAAGGTCGCCGGCTATCCGCGCATCGAGCCGCGCAAGGGCGATACCGCAGCCGATCAGATTGAGTTCAGTGCAACCTTCGAGGTCTACCCCGAGGTCAAGCTCGGTGATATCGGTGGGGTGGCCATTGAGCGCGCGGTGACGCCGGTCACCGACGTCGAAGTCGACAGCACCATCGAAATTTTGCGCAAGCAGCGCGTCCATCACCATGAAGTTGATCGCGCTGCAGCCAAGGACGACAAGGTCACCGTCGATTTCGTCGGCACCGCGGACGGCGTCGAGTTCCCTGGCGGCAAGGCTACCGCAATGCCGTTTGTCATCGGCGAGGGGCGCATGCTGCCCGAATTCGAGACCGGTGTGGCCGGCATGAAAGCGGGCGAGACCAAGGCGGTTTCCGTCACTTTCCCGGCCGATTACCAGGGCAAGGACGTGGCCGGGAAGACCGCCAGTTTCGCCATTACGCTGAAAATGGTGGAAGAGCCCCATCTGCCCGATGTCGATGCCGAGTTCGCCAAGACGCTGGGCGTCATCGACGGCGATCTCGCGAAGATGCGCACTGAAGTGCGGGCCAATGTCGAGCGCGAGGTGAAAAAACGCCTGCAATCGAACGTCAAGCAAAAGGTGATGCAGGCGCTGATCGATTCGAGCCAGCTCGAAACCCCGAAAGCCCTGGTCGAAATCGAAGTCGAGCGTCTGATCGACCAGACGCGCAAGGACCTCGCCGGTCGCGGCATGAAGGTTGAGGACCTGCCGTTCAGCCCGGACCTGTTCCAGGAGCAGGCGAAGCGCCGCGTCGCGCTCGGCCTGATCCTGTCGGAACTGATCAAGCAGAACGCCCTTGGCGCAAAACCCGAACAGGTGAGGGCGCTGGTCGATGACCATGCGCAGAGCTATGAGGACCCGGCCGAGGTGGTAAAATGGTTTTACTCCCAGCCGCAGCGCCTGGCTGAGTTTGAAGGCTTGGCCGTCGAGGAAAACGTGGTGCAATGGGCTCTTGGCAATGCCAAAGTAACGGACCTGCCGATGGCCTTCACCGAACTCATGGGGGCCGGTGCTTAAGCGGTACGGAGCGATATGTTGTACTAAAGCGCGTTAGCGCCGAACGCATGTTGTGCCCAGTGGTCCCATACGTTAAATTCAGCAGAACTTTCTGAGGCGCAAACAGTGAAACAGCATTACGAAACCCGGCATGAAGCGTCAGCAGGCGGCTACCAGGAGCCGCAGGGCCTTGGCATGGTTCCCATGGTCATCGAGCAGTCGGGACGCGGCGAACGCGCCTACGACATTTACTCCCGCCTGTTAAAGGAACGCGTTGTTTTCCTGGTTGGTCCGGTCAATGAGCACACCGCCAACCTGATCGTCGCCCAGTTGCTGTTCCTTGAGTCGGAAAACCCGGACAAGGATATTTCCTTTTATATCAACTCCCCGGGCGGTTCGGTCACCGCCGGCATGGCGATCTACGACACCATGCAATTCATCAAGCCGGACGTCTCCACGCTGTGCATCGGCCAGGCTGCCAGCATGGGTGCGCTGCTGCTTACCGCAGGGGCCAAGGGCAAACGCTTTTGCCTGCCCAATTCGCGCGTGATGATTCACCAGCCCATGGGTGGTTTCCAGGGGCAGGCGTCGGATATCGAAATCCACGCAAGGGAAATCCTCTACTTGAAGGACGTGCTCAACAGGATAATGGCCAAGCACAGCGGCCAGGATGTCGAAAAACTGGTGAGGGACACCGACCGCGACAATTTCCTCTCGGCTGAAGAGTCCGTGGCCTACGGCCTGGTCGACAAGGTCCTGGTCGCGCGCGCAGCAACCGCGGCATAACAACGTAAAGTCAAAAAGGACCAGGCGCGATGACTGAAAAAGCCAGCGGAGAGAAGCTCCTGTATTGTTCCTTTTGCGGCAAGAGCCAGCACGAGGTCAAGAAACTGATCGCTGGTCCCTCGGTGTTCATCTGCGACGAGTGCATCGAGCTTTGCAATGACATCATTCGCGAAGAGACCACCACCGACAAGGGCGGCAAACCGGCCAAATCCGACCTGCCCACGCCGCGGGAGATATGCACGATTCTTGACGAGTACGTGATCGGCCAGAGCCTGGCCAAACGCATACTTTCGGTGGCGGTTTACAACCACTACAAACGCCTCAAACACCTGTCCAAGAACGAGGAAGTCGAGCTCGCCAAGTCCAACATCCTGCTTGTGGGGCCGACCGGTTCGGGCAAAACGCTGCTGGCGCAGACGCTGGCGCGCATGCTTAACGTCCCGTTTGTCATTGCCGACGCGACCACGCTCACTGAGGCCGGTTACGTTGGGGAAGACGTCGAGAACATCATCCAGAAGCTGCTGCAGAACTGCGATTATGACGTCGACAAGGCCAAGCGCGGCATCGTCTATATCGACGAGATCGACAAGATTTCACGCAAATCCGACAACCCTTCCATCACCCGCGACGTATCGGGCGAGGGTGTGCAACAGGCGCTGCTCAAGCTGATAGAGGGCACGGTTGCCTCGGTTCCGCCGCAGGGCGGGCGCAAGCATCCGAACCAGGATTTCGTCCAGGTCGACACCACCAACATCCTGTTTATTTGCGGCGGCGCCTTTGACGGTCTGGAAAAAATCATCCGCGGGCGCTCGGAAAAATCCGGTATCGGCTTTGGCGCGGAAGTGCGCAGCCTCACCAGCGGCAAGGCGATCAGCGAGGTGCTCAAGGGTGTCGAACCCGAGGACCTCATCAAATTCGGCCTGATTCCCGAGTTTGTCGGCCGCCTGCCGGTGGTCGCCACGCTCGAAGAGCTGGATGAAAAGGCCTTGATCCAGATTCTTACCGAACCGAAAAACGCGCTGATCAAGCAGTACCAGAAGCTGTTCAATATGGAAGGCGTCGAACTCGAGGCGCGGCCGCAGGCTCTGCATGCGATCGCGAAAAAGGCGCTCGCGCGCAAGACCGGGGCACGCGGATTGCGCTCCATTCTCGAGCAGACCCTGCTCGACCTGATGTTTGAACTGCCGACCATGGAGAACGTCGTCAAGGTTGTTGTCGACGAATCCACCATTCTTGGCGAGGGCAAGCCGCTGCTGATTTATTCCGACGCACCCAAGGTCGCGGGTACCTCGGCATAGGCGTGCGCTGCGGCAAGTCCCGGCTTCGCCTCTTGTGCGATCTGCTGCCAGAGGCGGCGTCCGGTTCCCGCCAGTCGTTTTCAGCACTGCCTTGAATTCATGCAAATGCATGATGGGGCGTTAAATAACGCCCAGGATGCGGGAAAAGACCATCAATTGCACATTTTTACGTTTATTCCCGGCTTGAAATTTCAGGCTGCGGCCTCATAATCACACTTACACCTTCTTTTGGTACCACACCATGTCTAATACTCCCGAACAGTCTGTTGAACCTGTCGAGTACCCTTTGTTGCCCTTGCGCGACGTGGTGGTGTTCCCGCACATGGTCATCCCCCTGTTTGTCGGCCGCCCCAAGTCCATCCGCGCCATGGAAATCGCCATGGAAGCGGGCAAGAGCATCCTGCTGGTGGCGCAGAAGTCGGCGGCCAAGGACGAGCCCTCCGAGGACGACATGTACCGGATTGGTTGCATCTCCAACATCCTGCAGATGCTGAAGCTGCCCGACGGCACGGTAAAAGTCCTGGTAGAGGGCGCGCAACGTGCGCGCATTCACCTCGTTGCCGACCAGACGACGCATTACACCGCGACGGCGCTGCCCATGCCCCAGGATGCCAGCGAAAATCACGAAGTCGAGGCGATGCGCCGTGCGCTCATCGGCCAGTTCGACCAGTACGTCAAGCTGAACAAGAAAATTCCGCCCGAAATCCTCACCTCCCTCGCCGGCATCGAGGAGGCGGGGCGCCTCGCCGACACCATCGCCGCCCACCTGCCGCTCAAGCTTGAGCAAAAGCAGGAAGTGCTCGAGATGTTCGACGTCAAGCAGCGGCTGGATCACCTGCTCGGCCAGCTTGAGGCCGAGATTGATATCCTGCAGGTGGAAAAGCGCATTCGCGGCCGCGTCAAGCGCCAGATGGAAAAAAGCCAGCGCGAGTATTACCTGAACGAACAGGTCAAGGCGATACAAAAGGAACTGGGCGAAGGCGAAGAGGGCGCGGACATCGAAGAGATGGACAAGCGCATCAAGGCCGCCCGCATGCCCAAGGAGGCGCGAGCCAAGGTCGACGCGGAACTGAAAAAACTCCGCCTTATGTCGCCGATGTCGGCCGAAGCCTCAGTGGTGCGCAATTACATCGACACTGTCGTCAACCTGCCCTGGAAAAAGCGCAGCAAAGTGTCCAAGGATATCGTCGGTGCGGAAAAAACCCTCGACCAGGATCATTACGGCCTGGAAAAAGTGAAGGAGCGCATTGTCGAGTATCTCGCAGTGCAAAGCCGCGTCGAGAAGGTAAAGGCGCCCATCCTGTGCCTGGTCGGCCCTCCCGGCGTCGGCAAGACCTCGCTCGGGCAGTCGATTGCCAAGGCGACCAACCGCAAGTTCGTGCGCATGTCGCTGGGCGGCGTACGCGACGAGGCGGAAATCCGCGGCCACCGCCGCACCTACATAGGTTCCATGCCCGGCAAGATCCTGCAGAACATGAGCAAGGTCGGCGTGCGCAACCCGCTGTTCCTGCTCGATGAAGTCGACAAGATGGGCATGGATTTTCGCGGCGACCCGAGTTCGGCGCTGCTCGAGGTGCTCGACCCGGAGCAGAACCACACCTTTGTCGACCATTACATCGAAGTAGAGTACGACCTCTCGGAGGTGATGTTCGTCGCCACCTCCAACACGCTCAATATACCGGCGGCACTGCTCGATCGCATGGAAGTGATCCGCCTGTCCGGCTATACCGAGGACGAAAAAGTCAATATCGCGATGCGCTACCTGCTGCCCAAGCAGATAAAGAGCAACGGACTGAAAAAAGAGGAACTGGCGGTGGCCGAGAGCGCCATCCGCGACATCGTGCGCTATTACACGCGCGAAGCGGGGGTGCGCAGTCTCGAGCGCGAAATTTCCAAAATCTGCCGCAAGGTGGTCAAGATACTGGTGACCAAGCCCGATAGCGGCAAGATCCATGTGACCGCCAAGAACCTGGACAAGCAACTCGGCGTGCGCCGTTATACCTACGGCATCGCCGAAAAGGAAAACCAGGTCGGTCAGGTGACCGGCCTGGCGTGGACCGAAGTCGGCGGCGAGTTGCTGACCATCGAGGTGGCGACCATGCCGGGCAAGGGCAAGGTGCAGCGCACCGGCAAACTCGGCGAGGTGATGCAGGAGTCGGTGACCGCGGCCCTGTCGGTGGTGCGCAGCCGCGCCGCGCGCCTGGGAATAGCCGAGGACTTGTTCGAGAAGCGCGACATCCACATCCACCTGCCCGAGGGTGCGGTGCCCAAGGACGGCCCCAGCGCCGGTGCGGCGATGACGACGGCGATTGTTTCGGCACTGACCGGCATCCCGGTTCGCGCCAATGTCGCGATGACCGGGGAAATCACTCTGCGCGGCGAGGTGCTGATCATCGGCGGACTGAAGGAAAAACTGCTTGCGGCACATCGCGGCGGGATAAAAACCGTGTTGATCCCCGAAGAGAATGTCAAAGACCTCGTCGACATTCCCGACAACATCAAGAACAAGCTGGAGATCGTGCCGGTGAAGTGGATAGATCAGGTGCTCGAACTTGCGCTCGAGCGCAAGCCCGATCCGCTGGCAGCCAAGCCTGCTGCAGACACGCCGCCGCCGGCGGCGGAGGCCGGAGCCGTGTCGGGAGTCATCAAGCACTGAAGCAGCGACACATCACAAATGTTCGCGCCACATGCTTGACACGTGTGATTGACGATTGATATAAAATGCATGCACAGAAGCTCCGTCAAGCGGGCTGTCGCAAGCCGATCGGCATCCATACGCACCGTCCAAACGATTTCCAGGGGGTATCAGTGAACAAATCAGAAATGATCGACCATGTCGCGAAGGTTGCCGACATTTCCAAGGCGGCCGCCGAACGCGCGCTCGATGCGGCAATCGCCGGCATAAAGACAACGCTCAAAAAAGGTGGAGACGTCACGCTGGTCGGGTTTGGCACCTTTTTTGTGGGCAAACGGGCGGCCCGCAACGGGCGTAACCCGCGTACCGGCGCCACTATCAAGATCAAGGCGGCCAAGGTTCCCAAGTTCCGTGCTGGTAAAGCACTGAAGGATGCTGTAAACTAATGCCCTTTCCGCAGGCCCGTGCAATCGGTTGGTGGCATGGGCTTGGTGAGGAAGGGTGCTTAGCTCAGCTGGTAGAGCGTCGCCCTTACAAGGCGAATGTCAGCGGTTCGATCCCGTTAGCACCCACCAGGAAATAAGCCGGATTTGGAGTGGTAGTTCAGTTGGTTAGAATACCGGCCTGTCACGCCGGGGGTCGCGGGTTCGAGTCCCGTCCACTCCGCCAAAATACGTAACGGCCCGATTCGTCGGGCCGTTTTCGTTTGGCCTTCCATTGGCGGCGCAAATTGCCTGGCGCCGCCGTTTCATGGTTAAATGCTGGCAGTTTTTGCGCTCCACAGTCACCAAGGCGAACAACGGTTCGCCTTTGTTTTTTGTCACCGGTTTTTGTCACCGCACCGCCGGTAAGTCGAGGCCCCATGTTTGATTTTGTACGGAATCACAAGTTTGTGCTGCAGGTCATTCTCGGAATGATCATGCTGCCGTTCGCATTTTTCGGCCTGGATTCCTACCAGCGGGTGTTCAATTCCAGCGCCGAGGTTGCCGATGTCGCCGGAACCAAGATAACGGAACAGGAATTCACCCGCGCCCTGCGTGACCAGCAGGAGCGCCTCAGCCGTGCCTTGC
Source organism: Bordetella parapertussis (assembly GCA_945861875.1). Lineage (GTDB taxonomy): Bacteria > Pseudomonadota > Gammaproteobacteria > Burkholderiales > SG8-39 > CAITSH01. Next base: position 11,227 of record CAMAWC010000020.1, on the reverse strand, counting down.
GCGGCGTAGACCCGGCGCTGCTCGACACGCCGGAGATGCGCGCCGAATTGCTCGACGGCTTGATTTCCCAGCGCCTGTTGACGGTGTACGGCATGAAAAACAACCTGATGGCCGGTGACGACCAGCTGCGCCTGTTGATAGCTGGGGAGCCGGCCTTCCAGGAAAACGGCAAATTTTCACAATCGACTTACTCTGCGATGCTGCGCGCGCAGAACCTGACCGAACAGGGGTTTGAGGCCAATCTCAGGCACGATATCGCGATGCAGCAGTTGCTCTCGGGCGTGGCCGAGTCCGGTTTCGTTCCGGCCAGCGTGGCGCGCCGGCTGGCCCTTGCCCGTGGTGAACAGCGTGAGGTGGCCGAGTCCTTGCTGACGCCGGAGCAGTTCGCTTCCCAGGTGAAGCTCGTGCCCGAGGCAATCCAGGCGTATTACGACGCCAACAAGGGGCGTTTCCAGATTCCGGAGCAGGTCCGCGCCGAATATGTGACCCTGTCGGCCGAGGGGCTGGCGGCGCAGGAAGTCGTCACCGCCGCTGAAGTGCGCAAATGGTACGACGACAACATGGGCGCCAAGGCGACCGAGCGCGCCGTGGCGAAAAAGACGGCAGAGCAGGCGCTGGCCGAAGTGCAGAAAACCCCCGGCAATTTTGCCGAGCTGGCGAAAAAATATTCGCAGGACCCGGGGTCAAAAGATACTGGCGGGGATGTGGGCTTTTTCGGCCGCGGCATGATGGTCAAGCCTTTCGAGGCGGCCGCGTGGAAGTTGCAACCCGGCCAGGTCTCGGGGCTGGTCGAGTCGGACTTTGGGTTTCATATCATCAAGCTCACAGCGGTGCGGGGCGAGGAGCGCCAGGCCAGCCATATCCTCATCCCATCACCGCAAGTGAAGGAATTCGACGTTGCCCGGGCGGACATCGAACTCGACCTGAGAAAACAGCGCTCGGGCAAAAAATACGCCGAGAGCGCGGAAGTGTTCAGCAATACCGCCTACGAACAGGCCGAGAGCGTGCAGCCGCTTGCGGAAAAATTTAAACTGACGGTACAGAAAAGTGACTGGATGTCACGCCAGGGACTCCCGGGCGCCGCGCCGCAATCGGCATTCGGCAATCCCAAACTGCTGGCTTCCTTGTTTGGCGAGGATGCGCTGAAGAACAAACGCAACACCGAGGCGGTGGAAATCGCGCCGGGCGTATTGGTCGTGGCGCGCGTGCTCGAATACAAGCCGGTAGTTACGCGGCCCCTAGAGGAAGTCCGCGCCGATGTCGCCAGGATCCTCACCCGCCAGGAGGCGCTGGCGCTGGCGCAAAAAGCCGGTAGCGAAAAACTGGCTGCACTTTCCAAGGGCGATGCGGCCGGGGTGAACTGGGCGGCGGCAAAAATGGTCAGCCGCGATGCGCCGCAGGGATTCAAGCCCGAAGCCTTGTCATCGGTGTTCAACGCCGATGCGGGCAAGTTGCCGGGGTACTCCGGCGTGGCGCTCAAAGACCAGGGCTATGCCTTGTATCGCGTTTCGAAAGTCGTTCCGCTGGAAAAAATGGATGCGGAAAAGGAAAAGAACGTGCGCCAGCAACTGGCGCGGGTCATGGCGGCGCAGGAATACCAGGCTTTTGTCGGGGATTTGCGGGCCAATGCCAAGGTGCAGGTCAACAAGGCCGCCCTGGAGAAAAAAGCGCAGCAGTAAGGCCACAGGCTGGCGGCACGCCCGCCGCCATCGGCGAACAGGGTCCGGCGCTTTACTGCTTACTCGCCGCGATCCTGGCCGATGCCGCCCACCACGGTGTTGAAACCCGAGTCGACGTAGGTGATCTCGCCGGTAATACCGCTGGCAAGGTCGGAGAGCATGAAGGCGGCGACGTTGCCGACGTCATCAATGCTGACATTGCGCCGCAGCGGTGCGTTTTCCTCGACAAATTTCAATATCTTGCCGAACCCGGCGATGCCCGCCGCCGCGAGTGTCTTGATCGGTCCGGCGGAAATGCCGTTGACGCGTATGCCGCTGGGCCCGAGGTTGCTGGCGAGGTAGCGCACTGCGGCTTCCAGGCTGGCCTTGGCCAGCCCCATGGTGTTGTAGTGGGGCAGAACGCGAACGGCGCCCAGGTAGCTGAGCGTCAGCAGGGCGGCGTTCCTGCCTTTCATCAGCGGCAGGGCGCCTTTTGCCAGGGCGGCGAAGCTGTAGCTTGAGACATCGTGGGCGACGCGAAAGGCTTCGCGTGAAAGGCCGTCAAGCAACTCCCCGCTGATCGACTCGCGCGGCGCAAAGGCGATGGCATGTACCAGCCCGTCAAGGCCGTCCCAGTGCCGTCCCAGTTCGGCAAACAGGGCGTCAATTTCCGCATCGTTGCCGACGTCGCAGGCAAATATCAGCTCGCTGCCCAGTTCCTTGGCCATTTCGGCGACGCGGTCCTTGAAACGCTCGTTCTGGTAGGTAAAGGCAAGCACCGCGCCTTCACGCTGGCAGGCCTTGGCGATTCCCCAGGAGATGGAGCGGTTGGACAGCAATCCGGTTATCAGGATGCGTTTTCCGGCAAGAAAGCCCATAGAGTGCGATTCCTTTTAGCCAATCATTTCGACGCGCGATTATAGCCCAGGCCACGGCGGTCCTTAAGTGCGCCGGCGCCGGAAAATCCGCTACACTTTGGGCATGCGGGCCGTGTCACTTTCCTTTCTTTTGTCAGCGCTCCTGCTGTGCGGTTGCGCTGATTCGTGGAACGACCCCTATCCGGCGTCCGAGCGCGGCAAGAACATCCTCTACAGCTCGTTTGCTGAAAGGCCCAAGCACCTCGACCCGGCGCAATCCTATACTTCGGATGAGTGGGACCTGATAACGCAGATACTCGAACCGCCGTTCCAGTACCACTACCTCAAGCGCCCCTATGAGCTGATCACGGCGACTGCCGAGACCCTGCCCAAGCCGCGCTATTTCGACAGCGCCGACCGCGAACTGCCGGCCGACGCCGATGCGGTGCGCATCGCCTACAGCGTCTACGACATCCGCATCAAGTCCGGTGTGCGTTACCAGCCGCACCCGGCATTCGTTCCGGAAAACCTGCAGCTGCCGGAGGCTGAGTTGCGCAACAAGTTTGGTGTCGGCGATTTCAAGCGCACCGGCACGCGCGAACTGACGGCCGACGATTATGTTTACCAGATCAAGCGGCTGGGGCATCCGCGCATCAATTCGCCGATTTTCGGGCACATGACCGACTACATCGTCGGCCTGAAGGAATTTGGCGACGCGCTGAAGGAGGCCGACCGCACGCTGGTGGCAGCCGCGGGCAGGACCGCCTGGCTAGACCTGGGCAAATCGCACATCAGCGGTGTGCAGGTGGTGGACCGCTATACCTATCGCATCCGCGTAAAGGGGAAGTACCCGCAGTTCCTCTACTGGCTGGCATTGCCGTTTTTTGCGCCGGTGCCTGTGGAAGCGGATCGGTTTTACGCGCAGGCGGGGTTCGCCGAAAAAAACCTGACTCTGGATTGGTGGCCGGTGGGCACCGGTCCTTACATGCTGGTTGAGAACAACCCCAACGCACGCATGGTGCTCGCGCGCAATCCCAATTTTCGTGGTGAAGCATATCCCTCCGAGGGCGAGCCGGTGGATCGCGAAGCGGGCTTGCTTGCCGATGCGGGAAAAATGGTGCCCTTTATCGACCAGGTGGTGTTCAGCCGGGAAAAAGAGGGCATTCCCTACTGGAACAAATTCATGCAGGGCTATTACGACCAGTCTGCCATCAGTTCGGACACCTTCGACCAGGCGGTGAAAATGGGGATCGAAGGCGAGGCCGGCCTGACGCCGGAGATGGAGGAGCGCGGCATACGGCTGAAGACCGCGCTCGCCACCAGCGTCTTTTATCTCGCCTTCAACTGGAACGACGCGGTGGTCGGCGGTTCGGGCAAGGGCGGCGAGGAGGCGCAGCGCGCGCGCAAACTGCGCCAGGCCATCAGCATCGCCGTCGACTACGAGGAGTTCATCTCCATATTTGCCAACGGCCGCGGCCTGCCGGCGCAGGGGCCGATTGCGCCTGGCATATTCGGCTACCGCGACGGCAAGGAGGGGCTCAACCCGCTGGTCTATGACTGGGTGGACGGCAAACCGCAGCGCAAGTCGATCGACGCGGCGAAAAAACTCCTGCTCGAGGCCGGCTATCCGGGCGGACGCGAGGCAAAAAGCGGCCAACCGCTGGTGCTCTACCTTGACACCACCGGCGGCGGCCCCGGCGGCGCCGCGCGCCTTGACTGGTATCGCAAGCAGTTTGGCCGCATCGGCATACAGCTGGAGGTGCGCGCCACCGACTGGAACCGTTTCCAGGAAAAAATTCGCAAGGGCAACACGCAAATGTTTTTCCTCGGCTGGAACGCCGACTATCCGGACCCGGAGAATTTCCTGTTTTTGCTCTACGGCCCGAACAGCACGCTGAAGAACGACGGCGAGAACAAGGCCAATTACCAGAACCCGGAATTCGACCGCTTGTACGAGCGGGTCAAAAACATGGACAACGGCCCGGAACGCCAGGCGGTGATAGACCGGCTGGTCGCGGTGCTGCGCGAGGACGCGCCATGGGTCTGGGGTTACAACCCCAAGGATTACGGCCTGTACCACAGCTGGTTGTCCAACCTGAAACCCAACTCGATGGCGCGCAACGGCCTGAAGTATTACCGCCTCGACACGCAACAGCGCAGCAACCAGCGCGCACAGTGGAACCGCCCGCTGGTCTGGCCGCTGCTCGCCATCATGCTGGCGTTGGCGTTGCTGACCCTGCCGGCGTTCCGCGCCTGGCAGCGCCGCGCGCACAGGGCGGCACGCCCTCCGGACGGGGCAGCGCGCCCTGCGGACGGGAGGGCGGCGTGACCGGCTACATCATCCGGCGCTGCCTTTACGCCGTACTCATCCTGGTGGGGGTCAACCTGCTGACCTTCACGCTGTTTTTCAAGGTCAATACGCCCGATGACATGGCGCGCATGCAGCTTGGCGCCAAGCGCGTGACGCCGGATGCCATAGAAAAATGGAAAGCCGACCGCGGTTACGACAAGCCGCTGCTCTATAACGCCGGTGCGCAGGGCGTGGCGCGCTTCACCGACACGCTTTACGTGCAGAAATCGGCCGAAATGTTCCGCTTCAATTTCGGCCGCGCTGACGACGGCCGTGATATTTCGCGCGAGATCTTCAGCCGCATGTGGCCCAGCCTCGCGCTGGCTGTGCCGGCATTCATCATCGGCCTGATGGTCAACATCACCATCGCGCTGATGATGGCGTTTTTCCGCGCCACCTATCTCGATTTTGTCGGCGTCGTACTGTGCGTGGCGATGATGTCCATCTCCGGCCTGTTCTACATCATCGGCGGCCAGTACCTGATTTCAAAATTGTGGAACCTGGTGCCCATTTCCGGTTACCAGGGCGGCTTTGATGCGGTGCGCTTTGTCATCCTGCCGGTGCTGGTGGGCGTGGTGAGCGGCATCGGTTCGGGGGCGCGCTGGTACCGCACGATTTTTCTGGAGGAAATCGGCAAGGACTATGTGCGCACCGCCCGCGCCAAAGGGCTTTCCGAAACGACGGTGCTGTTCCGCCACGTGCTCAAAAACGCCATGATCCCGATATTGACCGGGGCGGTGGTGGTGATCCCGCTACTGTTCATGGGCAGCCTGATCTCGGAGTCGTTTTTCGGCATTCCCGGGTTGGGCAGCTACACCATAGACGCCATCCAGGCACAGGACTTCGCCGTGGTGCGTTCCATGGTGTTCATCGGTTCGGTGTTGTACATACTGGGTCTGTTGCTCACCGACCTGTCCTATACGCTGGTCGACCCGAGGATACGACTCGAATGATGCCGGTCATCCTCTGGACGGATGCCCTGGTCTGGCTGCTGGTCGCGGTTACCGTCGGCTATTTCTGGCATGTCAGCCGCCACGACCATCTGGCGGTGCCATGGCGGCGGGTGACGCACAGCGCCAGCGGCATGTCCGGGCTGGTGGTGTTGCTGTGCTTTGTGCTGGTCGGCCTGCTCGACTCGGTGCATGTGCGTTTTGCCGTCGAGAACAAGGATCCCAAGGCCAAAAGCGCCTATTCAACCGAAGTCGAATCCGGGCTAGACCTGCTGCTCGGGCATTTGCGCACACGCCCGGAAAAAACCTACTCTGCACCCCTGGATACCCGCTCTTTCGCCAAGGAACTGGTCGAACGTCCTGACGGCAAGCAGGTGCGCGAGTTCCCGCGCCTGCGCCACGGCGGCATCCACCTCAAGGACGAAGCGCAGCTGCAGCGCGACCTGGTGGTCACCGGCCTGCGCGCGCTGGCGCTGGCGCTGGTGGCATGGTGCGCCTTGTCGGCGTTTATCGTCTTGCTCATTGCACGGCGGGCAGGGGAGCGCACGGCGGTGGTCTGGGGCCAGGTCTGGCGTGGTGACACCGAGGTGCCGTGGCGCGCGGTGCTGGTTACGCTGGGGGTGTTGTGCGCATGGTCTTTTACCGTGGCGGCGCTATCGGTCCATTACCATGTGTTCGGCACCGACAAGGTCGGACAGGACGTGCTCTATCTTGCACTCAAGAGCATCCGCACCGGCATGGTCATAGGCACGCTGACCACCATCGTGACGCTGCCCTTTGGCGTGATGCTGGGCCTTGCCGCGGGATATTTCCGCGGCTGGGTCGACGATGTCATCCAGTATTGCTATACCACGCTCAATTCCATCCCCGGAGTGCTGCTGATCGCCGCGGCGGTGCTGATGATGCAGGTGGTGCTCGACACCCACGCCGAGTTTTTCCCCACCACCGAGCAGCGCGCCGATGCGCGCCTGCTGATGCTTTGCGTCATCCTCGGCCTGACCAGCTGGACCGGGCTGGCGCGCCTGTTGCGCGGCGAGACACTCAAGCTGGCGCAACTGGAGTACATCCAGGCCGCGCACGCCTTCGGCGTGGGGCACCTGCGCATAATCATGCGGCACATCCTGCCCAATGTGATGCACATCGTGCTCATATCGCTGGTGATGGATTTCTCCGGCCTGGTGCTGGCCGAGGCGGTGCTCTCCTACGTCGGCGTCGGCGTCGATCCGTCGATGAAAAGCTTCGGCACCATGATCAACTCGGCGCGCCTGGAAATGGCGCGCGATCCCATGGTCTGGTGGTCGCTTGCGGCGGCCTTTTTGTTCATGTTCATGATGGTGCTCTCGGCCAACCTTTTCGCCGATGCCGTGCGCGACGCCTTTGACCCGCGCGCGCGCACCGATTTCCGTCCGTGGCGGCTGCGCATGCCCAAGCTGAAGCCGGGGAAAACATGACCAGCGCCGTCGTTGTCGACCGCCTTGCCGCGCTGATCGAGCGCGACGGGCCGCCGGTGCGACCGGTGGACGGCTTGTCCTTCAGCATAGAACGCGGCGAGACCTTTGCCATTGTCGGCGAGTCGGGCTGCGGCAAATCGATGACCGCGCTGACCATGCTGCGCCTGTTGCCCGAGACCGGGCAGATCACCGACGGCACGGTAACGGTCGACGGCCTCGAAGTCATGGCCCTGCCCGAAGCGGCGATGCGCTCGGTGCGCGGCCGCCGCATTGCCATTATTTTCCAGGAACCGGCCACCAGCCTTAACCCGGTGCTGACGGTGGGGCGGCAGATCGGCGAGGTGCTGGAGCGCCACCTCGGCCTGTCGGGGGCGCCGGCGCGCCAGCGCGCCATCGAGTTGCTCGAGGCCGTGGGCATGCCCGATGCATCGCGCCGGCTGGAGGAATATCCCTTCCAGCTGTCGGGCGGCCTGAAACAGCGGGTGATGATCGCCATCGCCCTCGCCGCAGAACCTGACCTGCTGATCGCCGATGAGCCGACCACGGCGCTCGATGTCACCATCCAGGCGCAGGTGCTCGACTTGTTGCGCCGCCTGCAGCAGGAGCGCGGCATGGCCATCCTGCTCATCACCCACGACCTTGGCGTGGTGGCGCAAATGGCCAACCGCGTCGGCGTGATGTATGCCGGGCAACTGGTGGAAATCGCCACGCGGGCGGCGTTTTTTGGCTCGCCGCAGCATCCTTACTCGCGCAAGCTGTTTGAGGCGCTGCCCGATGCGAGCAAGCGCGGCGGAGCGCTGGCGGTGATCAAGGGCCAGGTGCCGGCGCTGTATTCGGACTTCAAGGGCTGCCGTTTTGCCGACCGCTGCGACTTTGCCTGGGAGCGTTGCCGCGGCGAGGAGCCCGGCCTGCAGGACAGTGGCGACGGTCACCGCATCCGCTGCCATCTGTATGACGAAGCCGAAGGCGCGAGACGGCGGGCGGCCGGCATCGTGCAGCCCATTGCAGCGCCCGGCGCGGAACCCCCGGCGCCGCAGGCTGGCGGCGTGCCGCTGCTGGCTGTGCGCGACCTCAAAGTGCATTTTCCCATTCGTCGCGGGCTGTTCAAGCGCACCGTCGGCCATGTCAAGGCGGTGGACGGTTTGTCGCTGGACATCGCCGCGGGACGCACGCTCGCGCTGGTCGGGGAATCCGGCTGCGGCAAGACGACCGCCGGCAAGGCCATCCTGCAATTGCTGCGCGAGGCGAGTGGTGAAGTCACGTTTGACGGCGTCCGCCTTGACCGCCTCAAGGGCGATGCGCTGCGCCGGCGCCGCGCCGATTTCCAGATCGTTTTCCAGGACCCGTACGCCTCGCTCAACCCGCGCATGCGTGTCAACGACATCCTCGAGGAGGGCATACTCTCACTGGGTTTGCAAACGGACCTGGCCGGGTCGCAGACCGAGACGCGCATCCTGCAGTTGCTCGACCAGGTCGGCCTGCCGCGCGACGCGCGCCAGCGCTATCCGCACGAATTCTCCGGTGGCCAGCGCCAGCGCATCGCCATCGCCCGTGCGCTCGCGGTCAATCCGAAACTCATCGTCTGTGATGAGCCGACCAGCGCGCTCGATGTCTCGGTGCAGGCGCAAATCCTCAACCTGCTGAAGACGCTGCAGCAGGAGTTGTCGCTGTCCTACCTGTTCATCACCCATAACATCGCGGTGGTCGAATACCTCGCCCACGATGTCGCGGTCATGTACCTCGGGCGCATTGTCGAGCGCGGCAGTACGAACGAAGTACTCGGCTCGCCGAAACACCCGTATACCCAGGCGCTGCTCTCGGCGGTGCCTTCGCTGACCGAAGAGGGCATGCGCGGCATGATCCGCCTGCAGGGCGAATTGCCCTCGCCGGTGCATCCGCCCGCCGGTTGCCATTTTCATCCGCGCTGCCCGCAGGTGCGTGAGGAGTGCCGCCAGGTTTATCCGGCGGCGGTGGCTACCGGTGGCACCCAGCAGGTAAGTTGCCTGTTGTTCAAGCCCCAGGCAGGCGGCGAAAAAATGGGGTGAATACCCGGAAAGGCCCGACTGACGGGCATTTCCGGCGTTTTGTCTCCTGCAACAGGTCGCCGCCAAGGCCTTGGCAAACGGGACGCCGCGTGATCGACTTTTGATCTTGCTCAATTGGCCGTTTCCCGAGTGAGGCACCCTGACTACAGGTCAGGCCGGTAACCTGGATGTGAATTGGGATTCTTCCGGCAAGTGTTCCAAGCAAGGAGAAAATCATGAGCGCAAATACGCAAAAACTGACGACCGACCTCCGCGTCCTGGTAACTGACGCCGAAGAACTGGTCAAGGCGACGGCTGCGCAGGCCGGCGACAAGATCGCTGAAATACGCGGCCGCATCCAGCAGACGGCCAGCGACATCAAGCCACGACTGGCACAGGCGGAAGCCGTGCTGGAGCAAAAGGTCGCGACTGCGGCTGCAGACGCGGACACCTATGTCCGCACCAGTCCATGGACGGCGGTCGGCATCGCCGCCGGTGTCGGCTTCCTCCTCGGTATCCTCGCCGCCCGCCGCTAGGTCGCTCTTAAAGCGCGATGTGCGCGCCGCGGGATTGCGCGGTGCGCCGGGGGCGGTTTGGCACGGTGCGGGTTGATTCACCGCAGGCCTGCCAGTGTCGTGGCGATTGAAATCAGTGCACAATCCGCGTTCGGGTCAGCGCCCTGTGGCGTGACCCGCCGGCTTGCCACACCCGTCTGCCGGCCATCAAAGGGGAGTTTTGCCATCATGTCACGCGCCATTCGCGTTGCCGTCGCGTCGTTGTTGTTGCTTGTTTCCGCACTGGCCCAGGCGCAGGCCTGGCCGTCAAAGCCGGTGCGCATCATCGCGCCCTTCGCCGCAGGCGGGCTGGCCGATGTGCTCGCCCGGTCTGTGGCCGAGAAGCTTTCCGCCAGCATGGGCGCGACTTTTATTGTGGAGAACCGCGTTGGTGCGGGCGGCAATATCGGCGCCGACGTGGTGGCGCGTGCCGAGCCCGATGGCTACACCCTGTTGCTTTCCTCGGCGGGTATCCTGAGCATCAACGCCAGCCTGTACGCAAAAATGCCTTTCGACCCGCAGATTGCCTTTGCGCCGATTACGGTGATCGCTGACATGCCCATGCTGATGGTGGTGCGCAACGATTTTCCGGCGAAGAACCTGGCTGAGTTCATCGTCGTTGCGAAGCGCGAGCCGGGCAAGCTGTTTTTCGGATCGCCCGGAAACGGCACCACCGGCCATCTTGGTATGGAAATGTTCCAGAGCGTGGCGGGGGTGAGCATAGGCCACGTGCCTTACAAGAGCGCGGCCGAGGCGGTGACCGCGGCAATCGGCGGCCAGACCAGCGGCATGTTCGACAACCCGCCCACGGTGCTGTCACAAATCAAGGCTGGCAGCCTGCGGGCACTGGCCGTGACCAGTTCACAGCGCCTGGCGCAGTTGCCCGATGTGCCGACCATGGCCGAGGCGGGTTTGCCCGGGTTCGAGGCCTCGTCCTGGTTCGCCCTGGTCGCTCCGGCGAGAACGCCGCAACCGGTAATCGACAGGCTTTATGCCGAAACCGCCAAGGCTTTGCAAAGCCCGGACATGCAGGCGCGTTTTGCCGCGCTCGGTGCGAGGCTGGTGGGCAACCGACCGGAGGATTTCGCGCGATTTATTGTCCTTGAGCGGACGAAATGGGACACCATAATCAAGCAGGCCGGCATCAAGTTGAACTGAGCGCGCCTGCTGGCAGGCAAGACCGAGGCGGGTAAGCTGCTGGAAACCCATTGCACCAGTCGCGAATGGAGCTTACTTAGGGAAGCTCTGATTAAGTCCGTCATTCCCGCGAAGCTTGTCCTCGAATGCCTTAATCGGGGAGCGGGAATCCACCTTGACCTAAAGCGTGGATTCATTGAGTCAAAATGGATTCCCGCTTTCGCGGGAATGACGATTTATGGACTT
>CAMAWC010000019.1 GCA_945861875.1 Bordetella parapertussis | reverse complement strand
CACAGCCACATGCGTGAATTACGTACTCAGCATAACGGTCGGCCGTTTCGAACCTTGTTCGCGTTCGACCCTCGGCGATCAGCCATCTTGCTGATCGGTGGAGACAAGACCGGAGACGACCGATGGTACGACGTCCATGTCCCCATCGCCGACGGTCTTTACGATGAACACCTGGACCAACTTCGAAAGGAAGGGCTGATCAATGGCTAACAAATTTTCCGTACTACGGCAGCGGATGTCACCAGAGGCGCAAGCACGAGCCGGGGTCAAGGCGCAGGCGATGCTTGCCGAAATGCCGCTCAACGAATTGCGCCAAGCGCGTGGCCTGTCGCAAAAGATGCTGGCGGATCTGCTTCACGTCCAGCAACCCTCCATCGCAAAGATGGAGAGGCGCACAGACATGTACCTTTCTACCCTGCGCAGCCACATCGAGGCGATGGGGGGGCAGTTGGAGGTCGTGGCGCGCTTCCCGGATGGCGTGGTCAAGATCAGTAATTTTGCCGATCTGGGTATCAATGCGACGACATAAGCCCAGCCTGTGGGGAAAAAGGGGGAAAAGGGGCCAGGCTCAATTTCAGACTCGTCGCACACCCTGTAGTCCGGCGACACCCATCGCCTGTTGATCCGGCAAAGTCATCACACCTTGCCACCCACGCCCCGCCGCCCGAGAGTTCACCTTGGGAAATTGAGCCTGGCCCCTTTTTTCCAGGCCGCTGCGGTGATTACAAATGGCGATTTGTATATTGTAGGAATTGAAAATCGCCTCTCGTAACTCATTGATTTGGGGTGGCTGACGGGACTCGAACCCGCGACAACTGGAATCACAATCCAGGACTCTACCAACTGAGCTACAGCCACCGTCGTACGAAACGTCTTGGCGCACCCGACAGGACTCGAACCTGTAACCGCCGGCTTAGAAGGCCGGTGCTCTATCCAGTTGAGCTACGGGCACTCCGTCGGGCACCGCGCCGTCCGCTGGGTGCGGACGGCGCATTTGTTGTTGGTCGGGGTGGAGAGATTTGAACTCCCGACATCCTGGTCCCAAACCAGGCGCGCTACCAGGCTACGCTACACCCCGAAAGGCGGCGAATTGTAACTCCTCGGAGGCATGCCGGTCAATCGAGGCGTCGGCGAAAAAAAGGCGTCATCATCACTTTGGCGCGCGCGTGCCGCGGTGGCGTAATCGGCGCCTTGCAAGGCGGATTTTTGCTAAGCTGTCGCACGCGCTTTCCCCTCTGGGAAAGCGGCATAAGCTGTTGTTTGCGCTGGTCCCAAATTATGGCTTGCCCGGTGGATGTTTTTCTGGTATCAAGTCGCCTTCGATTTTGAATCTGGAGTAGGTTTCAAAATGTCAGTTGATCTCTTGCACAAGCAATTTCCCGCCTACGTTGCGAAAAAAGGCGAGGAATACATGAACGCCCGGCAGCGGACGCATTTCCGCAAAATCCTCGAAGCCCTGAAGGCTGAGCTGGGCCAGGATATCGATCGCACGGTGCACACCATGCAGGACGAGGCCACCGTGTTTGCCGATCCCAACGACCGGGCCAGCCAGGAATCGGATATGGCGCTGGAACTGCGCAACCGCGACCGTGAACGCAAGCTGATCAAGAAAATAGACGAAACCATCGCCAAGATCAACGGCGAGGATTACGGCTATTGCGAGAGTTGCGGCGTCGAGATCGGGTTGAAGCGGCTCGAAGCGCGGCCCACCGCCACGCTGTGCATCGACTGCAAGACGCTGGACGAACTGCGCGAACGGCAGGTCGCGAAGTAACACCGGCCGCGCCTGCTTTGGCAGGCAATAAAAAAGGGCGCCTGGGCGCCCTTTTTTATTTGCAGCAGCGGATCAGGCCTGGGGCGCCGGGGCATCCTCAAGAATGGCTTTCATCGACAGGCGTACACGGCCCTTCTCGTCAGCCTCGAGCACCTTGACCTTGACCTGCTGGCCTTCCTTGAGGTGGTCGGAAACGTTGGCCACGCGCTCCTTGCTGATTTGCGAGATATGCAGCAAGCCATCCTTGCCGGGCAGCAGTTGCACAATCGCGCCAAAATCGAGCAGCTTGAGCACCGTGCCGTCATAGACGCGGCCCACTTCGACATCGGCGGTGATGTCCTCGATCTTCTTCTTGGCAATCATGCCGCCGTCGGCATTGACGCAGGCGATGGAGATGGTGCCGTCATCGCCGATCTCGATGGTGGTGCCGGTTTCTTCCTGGATGCCGCGAATGACCACACCGCCCTTGCCGATGACGTCGCGGATCTTCTCCGGATTGATCTTGATCTTGATGATGCGCGGGGCAAAGCTCGATATGTCGGAGCGCGAGGTGCCCAGTGCGTCTTTCATGATGCCAAGGATGTGCAGTCTCGCCTCGCACGCCTGGCTCAGGGCGACCTGCATGATTTCCTTGGTGATGCCTTCGATCTTGATGTCCATTTGCAGGGCGGTGACGCCGTTTTCGGTGCCGGCCACCTTGAAGTCCATGTCGCCAAGGTGATCTTCATCACCGAGGATGTCGGTCAGCACGGCAAAGCGGTTGCCTTCCTTGATGAGGCCCATCGCGATTCCGGCCACATGCTCCTTCATCGGCACGCCGGCGTCCATCAGCGCGAGGCTGCCGCCGCACACCGAAGCCATGGATGAGGAACCGTTCGACTCGGTGATTTCCGAGACAACACGCATGCTGTAACCGAACTCCTCCGCCGAGGGCAGGACGGCAAGCAGCGCGCGCTTGGCCAGTCGCCCGTGGCCGATTTCACGGCGCTTCGGGGTGCCGACGCGGCCGGTTTCGCCGGTCGCATAGGGGGGCATGTTGTAGTGGAGCATGAAGCGGTCTTTGTATTCGCCCATGAGCGCATCGATGATCTGCTCGTCACGGCCGGTGCCAAGCGTCGCCACCACTATGGCCTGGGTTTCACCGCGCGTGAACAAGGCCGAGCCGTGGGTGCGCGGCAGGACGCCGGTGCGGATGGTGATCGGACGCACGGTGCGCGTGTCGCGGCCGTCGATACGCGGCTCGCCTTCAAGGATTTGCGTACGCACGATCTTCGATTCGAGCGCAAAGCACAGGTCCTTGACCACGTTGGCGTCCGGTCCGCCTTCGCTACCGACGCCCAGCTGTTCGAACACCCGCTTCCAGATGTCGTCGATCTTGGTCGAACGCGCCTGCTTTTGTTTGATGTCAAAGGCGGCGCGCAGATCCGTTTCCGCGAGGGATGAAATCTTTGCGGCCAGCGCCTCGTCCTTGGCCGGCGGCTGCCAGTCCCAGGCCGGTTTGCCGGCTTCATCGGCCAGTTCGTTTATCGCCCGGATGGCGACTTGCATTTGCTCGTGGCCGAACACCACCGAGCCGAGCATGATCTCCTCGGACAGCTGCTGCGCCTCGGACTCGACCATCAGCACGGCGTGTTCGGTGCCGGCGACGACGAGGTTGAGCTTGGACTCGGCGAGTTGTGCCGGCGTCGGGTTGAGCACGTATGCGCCGTTGACGTAACCGACGCGCGCGGCACCGATGGGGCCGTTGAACGGAACGCCGGACAGCGTCAGCGCAGCCGAACAGCCGATCAGGGCGGCGATATCCGGATCAACCTCGGGATTGACCGACATCACCGTGGCGACAACCTGCACTTCATTATAAAAACCATCAGGGAACAGCGGACGGATGGGCCGGTCGATCAGGCGGCTGGTCAGCGTTTCTTTTTCCGAAGGCCGGCCTTCGCGCTTGAAAAAACCGCCGGGAATCTTGCCCGCGGCATAAGTCTTCTCCAGGTAGTCACAGGTCAGGGGGAAAAAATCCTGACCGGGTTTGGCGCTTCTTTTGGCGGTGACGGCGCACAGCACCACGGTGTCGTCCATGCGAATCAATACCGCACCATCAGCCTGGCGGGAGATTTCGCCCGTTTCCAGGGTGACCTGGTGCGCGCCATACGTGAATGTCTTCTTTACTGGGTTCAAAATCGTGTCCTTTTCAATCGCAAGCGGCCCATGCCGCCGACGTTACTGGCTGGAGATACAGGAGTGCGGAAGACCCGCCCGAAAAACAAAACGCCCACCTGGAAACAGGCGGGCGTTGCGTATTGGTTACTTGCGCAGGCCGAGGCGTTCGATCAGCTTGCGGTAGCTGTCGGCGTTCTTGCGCTTGAGGTAATCAAGCATTTTGCGCCGCTGGCTTACCATCCGCAGCAAGCCGCGGCGGGAGTGGTGGTCCTTGACGTGGGCCTTGAAGTGCCCGGTAAGTTCATTGATACGTGAGGTCAGGAGCGCAACTTGTACCTCTGGCGATCCGGTGTCGCCTTTGATTCGTTGGTAATCCTGAATGGTCTGCGCTTTTTGCGCGGAAGTAGCCGGCATGGAGGTACGCTCGTTGAATTAATGAAGCGCGGATTCTACCTTAAAATCATAGCGTTCCACAAGTGAATCCACGGGCTAAATCGGGCCGGCAGGCGCCTCAAATGCCCTGCCCTGCGGTTTTGTTCGGTCCGGCTGGCGGCACCTGCAAACTAATCAGTCGCTTAGGCTGCAGGCGACCGGCCGGATCCCGGTCGGCAACACCGAGAAACCGGCCGGGTGCGGAATATACCCTGAGCAGTCCGGGTGCCCCGGGCGGGCAGTCCACAGCCTGTCCCTGTGCAAATCGCTTCTCCCGGGCCTCATCAAGGACAAACTCGGGCAGGTTGCGGATAAGGCTGTCGCCGGGCAGCAGCACCGTGTCCCGCTGTTCGCGCGACATTGCTTCCAGGGCGGAAAATGGCAGGGCCTCGCTGACACGGAAGGGACCGACGGCGGTTCGCCGCAGCGCGCCCAAGTGGGCGCCGCATCCGAGGACCGAACCGATGTCCTCGGCCAGTACCCGGATATACGTGCCTTTGCTGCAGCGTACGCGGATGCGAAATTCACGTCCGGAGAATTCCAGCAAATCGAGAGCGGTTATGGTTATGGCGCGCGGTGTTCGCTCCACTGTCTGGCCGGCGCGGGCGTATTCATACAGCGGCCGCCCGTCACGCTTTAGCGCCGAGTACATCGGCGGGACCTGGCTGATCAAACCTCGAAACCCGCTGAGGGCCATCTCCGCCGCCGCCTGCGTCACATCGACCGGGCAGGTTTCGATGACTTCACCCTCCGCGTCGCCCGTGGTGGTGCGCTCGCCCAAGCGCACCAGCGCCTCGTATTCCTTGTCCGCGTCGAGCAGCCCGAAAGAGAATTTGGTCGCCTCACCGAAGCAAACCGGCAGCAATCCGGAGGCCAGCGGATCGAGTGTTCCGGTGTGGCCGGCACTGGCCGCCTCGTACAGACGCCGCACCTGCTGCAGGGCGGCGTTGGAGGTCAGCCCCAGCCCCTTGTCGAGCAGCAATACGCCGTCCAGCGCACGGGTAATGCGCTTGGGTTTCACTGCTCGGTTTTGCCCGACACGGCCTTGTCTATCAGGTCGGACAGAAACATGCCGCGTTCTACCGAGGCATCAAAAATAAAATGCAGCTCGGGCATGATGCGCGTCTTGATGCGGCGCGCGAGCGCGGTGCGCAGGAAACCGCAGGCCCGGTTCAGGCCCTCCCCGGTTTGCTCATGGTCGGCTTTTGTGCCCAGCGTGGTAAACCAGATCTTCGCGTGCGCCAGGTCGGCGGTGACCTCCACGCCGGTCAGCGTCACGAATCCGACGCGCGGGTCCTTCACTTCCAGCCGTATCAACTCGGAGAGATCGCGCTGAATTTGCTCGGCTATGCGATGCAGGCGTGCGGAATTGGCCACGGGTCATGCCCCTTTTGGAATCATCAGCGCCTCGGGTCGGGGGATCGCGCTCCGGCACCGTTCCCGGTCAAGCCGGGGCGAGGCGCCGGAATTGGTCAAAGCGTCCTGGCGACTTCCTGCACTTCATAGGCTTCGAGCTGGTCACCCGTCTCAAGGTCGTTGAAACCCTTGAGCGACAAACCGCACTCGAAGCCGCCTTTCACTTCGCGCACGTCGTCCTTGAAGCGCTTGAGCGAATCGAGTTCACCGGTCCAGATCACGACGTTGTTGCGCAGCAGGCGCACCATCGAACCGCGCTTCACCACGCCGTCGAGCACCATGCATCCGGCGACGGTGCCGATCTTCGAAATCTTGTAGATCTCGCGGATTTCCACCATGCCCAGAATGGCCTCTTTTTTCTCCGGAGCGAGCATGCCCGAGAGCGCGTCCCTGACGTCATCCACGGCTTCATAGATGATATTGTAGTAGCGGATATCGACGCCATTGGATTCGGCCAGCTTGCGCGCGGCGGCGTCGGCCCGTGTATTGAAACCGATGATCACGGCTTTCGATGTGAGTGCCAGGTTGACGTCAGATTCGGTAATGCCGCCGACGCTCGAATAAATGACATTGACCTTGACCTCGCTGGTCGAGAGCTTGGTCAGCGACTGCAGCAAGGCCTCCTGCGAGCCCTGTACGTCGGCCTTGATTACCAGTGGCAGCACCCGCGCCGCGCCTTCGCCGATATTCTCGAAAATGTTTTCGAGCTTGGCCGCCTGCTGTTTCGCCAGTTTTACGTCGCGATACTTGCCCTGGCGGAACAGCGCGATTTCCCGCGCTTTTTTCTCGTCGGTGAGGACAATCATCTCGTCGCCGGCGTGCGGGACATCTGCGAGCCCCTGGATTTCCACCGGAATGGAGGGGCCGGCTTCCTGGATGGCGCGACCGGACTCATCGAGCATGGCGCGGACACGGCCAAACGACGTTCCGGCGAGCACGATGTCCCCGCGCCTGAGTGTGCCCGACTGCACCAGCAGCGTGACCACTGGGCCGCGGCCCTTGTCCAGGCGTGCCTCGATCACCAATCCTTTGGCAGGGGCGTCGGTGGGCGCCTTGAGTTCCAGTATCTCGGCCTGCAGCAGGATCTGCTCGAGCAGGGCGTCTATGCCCTCCCCGGTCTTGGCCGATACGGGGACAAACGGCGAGTCACCGCCATATTCCTCGGGCAGCACGCTTTCGGCGACGAGTTCCTGCTTTACCCGGTCCGCATTGGCGTCCGGTTTGTCGATCTTGTTGATGGCCACCACGATCGGCACTTCGGCCAGTTTGGCGTGCTGTATCGCTTCCTTGGTCTGCGGCATCACGCCGTCGTCGGCGGCCACCACCAGGATGACGATGTCGGTGGCCTTGGCACCGCGTGCACGCATGGCGGTAAATGCCTCGTGTCCCGGCGTATCGAGAAAGGTGATGGTGCCGCGGGGTGTTTCGACGTGATAGGCGCCAATATGCTGGGTAATCCCGCCCGCCTCGCCGCTTGCCACCTTGCTGCGCCGGATGTAGTCAAGCAGTGAGGTCTTGCCGTGATCGACGTGGCCCATTACGGTGACCACCGGCGGCCGCGGTTTCGACTCTGCCTCGTGTTTTTGCTGTTCCGGGGCATCGTCCAGATACGCCTCGGGGTCGTCCAGTTTCGCCGCAACCGGGTTGTGGCCCATTTCGGTCACCACGATCATCGCGGTTTCCTGGTCCAGCACCTGGTTGATGGTGACCATGCTGCCCAGTTTCATCAGCACCTTGATGACCTCGGCCGCCTTGACCGCCATTTTGTGCGACAGGTCGGCAACGGTAATGGTCTCGGGCACGTGCACTTCCCGCACGATGGGCTCTGAAGGGGCGCTGAACTGGTTGGCGCTATTGTCCGTATCGGCGGCGTGTTTGTTGTGGCGGCCGCCTTTGGGGTTGTGCCAACCCGAGGCACCGGCCACGTCTCCGCGTGTCTTGATGACGCGGCGCTTGGCCGTTTCGTCCTTCCAGACGGTTACGGTTTTTTTCTTCGCCTTGGTGTCGCCTTTGGCTGCACCATCTACCGCCTTGGGCTTGTGCAGCGTTGTCGCACCCGTCGGGGCCGGCGTCACGCCTGCAGGCGCCACCGCGCCGGCATCGGCGAGTTTTGCCGCGGCTTTTTTCTGGTCCGCATCGCGCATCTCGGCCAGGCGTTTCTCGCGCTCCTGTTTTTCCAGGAGTTCGGCAGCCTGACGCGCGGCCAGATTCTGGTCGCGACGGCGCTCAAGTTCGCGCAGTTCGAGCTGCTGCGGATCAATGGTATGAGGGGGCCTTTGCACCGGCGCTGGCGCAGTCGGGGCCGCCACCGGCGCCACCGCGACGACCACGGGGGGCTTGACCTCCACCACGGGAGCCGGCGCGGCCACGGGGACTGGCACTGCCACTGCCACTGCTACCGGAACCGGAACCGGCGCGGCAACCGCCTCGACCGGGACGATTTCATCTTCCGGGGTGATCGTGCCGCCAGCCTCGGTGTCGCGTTTTACAAATACCCGCTTTTTGCGCACCTCGACCTGGATGGTCCGCGCCTTGCCGCTGGAATCGGATTTCTTGATGATTTCCGAGGTCTGCTTGCGCGTCAGTGTGATCTTGTTTTTCGGCTCGGCTTCAGCACCGTGCGACTTGCGCAGGTACTCGAGGAGCATGGTCTTGTCCTGCTCGGTCAGCGTATCCTCGGCAACCTTCTTGATCACCCCGGCAGCGCGCAGCTGCTCGATAAGGGCCGTGGCGGGCATTTTCAGCTCGCCGGCAAATTGTGAAACGCTGGTAAGGGCCATGATTATTTCTGCTCCTCGGCGAACCAGTGCGCACGTGCCTTCATGATCAGGTCCTTGGCGCGCTCCTCATCCATTCCGGTCATTTCGGACAGCTCGTCCACAGCAAGGTCGGCGAGGTCATCGCGCGTCCTTACCTTGTTGAGGGCCAGCGTCGCCGCAAGCTCCTTGTCCATGCCCTCAAGATTAAGCAGGTCCTGCTCCATGCCTTCGACCTGCTCTTCCTTTGCTATCGCCTGCACAAGCAGGGCGTCGCGTGCGCGGTTGCGCAACTCATTCACCGTGGCTTCGTCGAAGGACTCGATTTCCATCATCTCGGTGATCGGCACGTAAGCGACTTCCTCGAGTGTGGCAAAGCCCTCCTGGATCAGGATGTCGGCCATTTCCTCGTCGACGTCGAGCTTTTGCATGAACAGCGTGCGCGTGACTTCGCTTTCAGCCTTGTTCTTCTCCTGCGATTCGGCCTCGGTCATGAGGTTGATGGTCCAACCGGTGAGTTCGGAGGCAAGCCGGACGTTCTGTCCGCTGCGGCCGATGGCGATGGCGAGGTTTTCGTCGTCCACCACCACGTCCATCGCGTGCTTGTCCTCGTCGACCAGGATGGACGACACTTCCGCCGGCGCCAGGGCGCCGATGACAAATTGCGCCGGATCGGCGTTCCACAACACGATGTCGACGCGCTCGCCGGCCAGCTCCTGGGTCACCGCCTGCACGCGCATGCCGCGCATGCCGACGCAGGTGCCGATGGGGTCGATGCGCTTGTCGTTGCTGTGCACGGCGATCTTGGCGCGCACGCCAACGTCACGGGCGGCCGACTTGATCTCGAGCAGGCCCTGCTCTATCTCCGGCACTTCGAGCCGGAACATCTCGATGATGAATTCAGGCGAGGTGCGCGAGAGCACCAGCTGCGGCCCGCGGATGCTGCGGTCGATCTTCATCAGCACGGCGCGCGTGCGGTCGCCGACGCGCAGGTTTTCCTTCGGGATCATCTGGTCGCGCGGCAGGATGGCCTCGACACGGCCCGCTTCGATAATGGCATTGCCGCGCTCCATGCGCTTGATCGTGCCCGATACCAGCTTTTCGTTGCGCGCAAGAAAATCCTGCAGCACCTGCTCACGCTCGGCATCGCGGATTTTTTGCAGGATGGTCTGCTTTGCAGCCTGGGCGCCGATGCGGCCGAACTCGATCGGCTCGAGCTGCTCCTCGATATAGTCCTCGATGGTGACATCACCGTATTGCTTGACCGCCTCGGTCAGCCCGATCTGGTGCGGAGGGAATTCAATCGCCTCGTCGGGCACCACCTGCCAGCGCCGGAATGATTCGAAATCACCGGTTTCACGGTCTATGGCAACGCGCACTTCGACCTCTTCAGGGAAGCGTTTTTTCGTTGCCGAAGCAATGGCGCTCTCAAGGGCGCCAAACACCACTTCCTTGTGCACGTTCTTTTCACGCGCCAAGGCGTCGACCAAGAGCAGTATTTCGCGGCTCATTTCACTACCTCCAACATCTGTAAAAAGCTCCGGTGAAAAAACACCGGATGCATTGCCTCAAACGTAACGGGCATACGCCCTTGAACCAGCATGTTGCACGCCGCACTGCTTGCGCGGCGCGGCCCAAATCGCGTACTTATCCAGTCTTTCCCGACATCAAAATTCAATTTTCGGCACCAGTCTCGCCTTGTCAAGATTTGCAAGCTCAAGGCTTACGCTGCCGCCCTCTATTTCCAATTCAATCCGTCCGTCGCCAGCACCGCGGATGACGCCGATAAATTTCTTGCGCCCGTCCACCGCCAGGCGCATCTTCACGCTGGCCTGTTCACCGGCAAAGCGTTCAAAATCCGACTGCTTCCTCAATACCCTGTCCATCCCCGGCGAAGAGATCTCGAGCCGGTCGTAATCAACCCCCTCAACGGCAAACAGCCGCGTCAACTGGTTGCTGACCGCCTGGCAGTCATCAACCGTGATATTTCGCGCCGGCGCACCGGCGTTATACGGCAAGTCGATGAAAACCTGCAGCATTTTCCCCCGGTTGGACTGCTCCAAATCGACCAGCTCGTAACCCATGCCGGCCAGGGTCGTTTCCAGCAGATTCACCAAAGCGTTCATTTCTCTCGCCACAAATAAAAAAAGGGCCGACCAGCCCTGATATCTAAAGCCTTCATATTGTAGCAAAAAAATAGTTCCCAGACAATGTCGGCGGCGCAAACGCCGCCCTTTCCCCGGCTGCTCAGGCGGTCTTGGGCGGCTTGGTCGCCGCTGCGGCCTCCAACTCGGCGATTTCTTCCGGGCGAAGGTCGCGCAGCTTGCCCTGGCGCAACTGCGGCGGCAGCGAGATCGCGCCGTAGCGCACCCGCATCAGGCGGCTGACGGTAAGGCCCAGCGATTCGAATATGCGCCGCACTTCGCGGTTTCGCCCCTCGTGCAGCACCACGCGGTACCAGCGGTTGGTCCCGCTGCCACCGCCGGTCTCTATGCTGTCAAAGCGCGCCGGGCCGTCCTCGAGTTCCACGCTCAGCACCAGCTGCCGGCGCTGCTCCGCCGTCAATTCGCCGGTGACGCGCACCGCATATTCGCGCTCGACTTCATTGCGCGGGTGCATCAGCCTCTCGGCAAGCGTTCCCGAATTGGTGAACAGCAAGAGGCCGCTGGTATTGAAATCAAGCCTGCCGACGGCGATCCAGCGCCCGCCCTTGATCGGTGGCAAATGGTCGAAAACGCTGGCCCTGCCCTCGGGGTCGGCGCGGCTGACGATTTCACCGGGCGGCTTGTGGTAAATCAGCACGCGCGTCTTGACGTCATCAAACGTCAAGCGCACCGGCCGGCCGCGCACTTGTATGCGATCGGCTGGCGCCACGCGCTGACCGGTGAGGGCGACCTCGCCGTTAACCGTCACCAGCCCCGCTGCGATAAGCGCTTCCATGTCGCGGCGCGATCCGAGCCCTGACTGCGCCAGGGCTTTTTGCAGCTTGGGCGGGCCGCCCGCTTCAGCTTGCCGCGCCTGCGGACCGGGACTGCTCCCCGTTGCCGTTTTCCGGCTCGTTCTCGACCGGGTCGGCGACAGGCCCGGACTGGGCCGGCTCTTCGGTCCGTTCGCCGGCGGTTGTGCCCGGCGCTGCGGCGAGCGTTTGCGGGATTTCGGTGCGTTCTTCGGTGCGTTCAATCGACCTCGCAATCTCCTCCAACGGCGGCAGTTCCTGCAAAGAACGCAGTCCCAGATCGTCGAGGAAGGCCTTGGTGGTGGCGTAAAGGGCCGGCTTGCCCGGTACATCGCGGTGACCGACGGTGTCGATCCAGCCGCGATCCTCAAGTTTCTTGATCACGTCTGTGGAAACGACCACGCCGCGGATATCCTCGACATCGCCGCGCGTGACCGGCTGGCGGTAGGCGATGATGGCAAGGGTCTCGAGCACGGCGCGCGAATAGCGCGGTGGTTTTTCGCCGCTGACGCGCTCGAGGTACTCCTGGTACTGGACGCGCGTCTGGAATCGCCAGCCGGTGGCGAGGTTGACCAGTTCGACCGCGCGTCCGTTCCAGTCCTCGCGCAGCTCGTCCAGGATGCGGCGCAGCGTGTCGGCGCCGACATCCTCTTCAAACAGTCTGCGCAGCTCGGAAAGATTCAGCGGCTGCTGGCTGGAGAGCAGCGCGGCTTCCAGGACCAGTTTTACGTCGGTGGTATTGAGCATGATGATGGAAACAGTAAGTGTAGTTTCAGGGACAATCCGAGCACTACTCGGCGTGGATCGACTGCTGGCGCAGCTTCACATATATCGGGGCAAAGGGTTCGGATTGCGCCACTTCAATCAGGGTCTCGCGCGTGAGTTCGAGTACCGCCAGGAAATTCACCACCAGCACCGGCACGCCGCGGCTGACGTCGAACAAGTCCTCGAACTCGACGAATTTTCCAGGCACCAAACGTCGCATGATCAGCGTCATGTGCTCGCGGACCGACAACTGGTCGCGCGTCACCTTGTGGTGCCTTAACACGCGGGCCTGGCGCAACAGCGCACGCCAGGCGTTTTCGAGGTCGGCCGCATTCACCTGCGGCAGGCGTTGCGTCAGGGTCTGTTCTATCCAGATTTCGACCGAATAAAAATCGCGGCCCAGTTGCGGCAGCGCATCGATGCGCTGTGCCGCCTGTTTCATCTGCTCGTATTCGAGCAGGCGGCGGACCAGCTCCGCACGCGGGTCAAGGTCGTCATCCCCCGCCACCGCCTTTGGCCGCGGCAGCAGCATCCGCGACTTGATTTCGATGAGGATTGCCGCCATCACCAGGTAGTCGGCGGCGAGCTCGAGATTCTTGTGGCGCATCGCCTCGACATAGACCAGGTACTGCTCGGTCAGGCGCGCCATCGGAATATCGAGGATGTCGACGTTGGCCTTGCGTATCAGGTAGAGCAGCAGGTCGAGCGGCCCCTCGAAGGTTTCGAAAAAAACCTCCAGTGCGTCCGGCGGTATGTACAGGTCCGCCGGCAAATCGGTCATCAGTTCGCCGCGCACCCTGATCGCATGCGCCGCCGCCTGCGGCGTGGCAATGCTCGCCTGCACCGGTTGTTCGGCTTCGCTCATGAGTAGTTGAGCCCCATCACCTCGCGCACCTCGCGCATTGTTTCGGTCGCCAGCTTGCGCGCCTTTTCACAGCCGTCGGCGACGATGTTGCGCACCAGCGTCGGGTCGTCAAGATAACGCTGCGCGCGCTCGTGCATCGGCCCCTGCTCGGCCAGCACCTTGTCGATCACCGGCTGCTTGCATTCGAGGCAGCCGATGCCGGCGCTGGTGCAGCCTTTTCGCACCCAGTCCTGGGTGTTTGCGTCCGAATACACCAGGTGAAACTGCCATACCGGGCATTTCTCCGGCGTTCCGCTGTCGGTGCGCTTGACCCGTGCCGGATCGGTCGGCATGGTGCGGATTTTTTTCTGCACGCTCTCGGGATCTTCGCGCAGCGCGATGGCGTTGTTGTAGGACTTGGACATTTTCTGGCCATCCAAGCCGGGCAGGCGCGAGGCCTCGGTGAGCAGGACGTCCGGTTCCACCAGGATCATGCGGCCGCCGCCCTCGAGATAACCGAACAGGCGCTCCCTGTCCCCCACCGACAGGTTTTGCTGCCCGTCGAGCACGGCCTTGGCCGATTCGAGTGCCTCGGCCTCGCCCTGCTCCTGGTAACGGGTGCGCAACTGCAGGTAGAGCTTGGCCTTCTTGCTGCCCATTTTCTTTGCCGCGGCAAGCGCCTTTTCCTCGAAGCCCGGCTCCTTGCCATAAACGTGGTTGAAACGGCGCGCCATTTCGCGCATGAACTCGATATGCGGCACCTGGTCTTCGCCCACAGGAACAAAGCTGGCGCGGTAGATCAGCACATCGGCGGCCTGCAGCAGCGGGTAACCGAGGAAACCGTAGGTCGCCAGGTCGCGGTCGGCGAGTTTTTCCTGCTGGTCCTTGTAGGTGGGGACGCGCTCCAGCCAGCCGAGCGGCGTGATCATCGACAGCAGGGTGTGCAACTCGGCATGTTCGGGCACGCGCGACTGGATGAACAAGGTCGCCTGCGCCGGGTCGACGCCGGCGGCGAGCCAGTCGATGACCATCTCCCACACGCTTGACTCGATGGAACCGGAGTCCTCGTAGTGGGTGGTCAGCGCATGCCAGTCGGCGACAAAGAAGTAGCACGGATGCTCGCTTTGCAGGCGCACCCAGTTTTTCAGCGCGCCGTGGTAATGCCCCAGGTGCAGCGCACCTGTCGGGCGCATGCCGGAGACGACCCGTTCTGCGTACATGGTTATGGTCTCTTCCGCTTAAAGCTGAAAAATGGTTTCGATCAAGCCGATCGAAGCCAGTACCATCGGATTGAGGATGACGCTGAGCATATTGGTAAACAACAGCACCAGCAGGATGGGGAAACCGTAGGGCTCGAGCCGCGAGTAGGCATACGCCATGCGGTTGGGCAGCAGGCTGACGGCAATGCGACCGCCGTCAAGGGGCAGGATGGGCAGCAGGTTGAGCACCATCAGCACAACGTTGACAGTTATCCCGGCCACCGCCATCAGTTCCATCGGCTGGGAAAAATTGTTGAACGCCATCAGCGTCGAGCCTTTGAGCAGGCCGGCCCAGCCCAGTGCCATGACCAGATTGGAAAAAGGTCCGGCTGCGGCGACCCAAAGCATGTCGCGCTTGGGCTGGCGCAGGTTGCCAAAATTGACCGGTACAGGCTTCGCCCAGCCAAACAGCATGCCGGCACCGCCAAACAACTTGCTGGTCAGCAGTATGGCCAGCGGGACAATGATGGTGCCGACGAGGTCGATGTGGCGGATAGGGTTGAGACTGATGCGCCCCTCTCGCTCGGCCGTGGTGTCACCGAAGTGCCGTGCAACGTAACCGTGCGCGGCTTCATGCAGAGTGATGGCGGAAATGACCGGTAACGCGTAAATCGCGACTGTCTGGACTATTTGATTGAATTCCATGCTGGAGAGAAAGGCGAAACCGCGATTTTACCTGTTTAGTCCAAACCGAGCGACTCAATCGGCCCCTTGCCGCGGCGAACCAGCCGCGGCACTTCCCCGGTCAGGTCGATTACGGTCGAGGGCTCGATGCCGCAGGATCCGCCGTCGAGGACCGCCTCAATTTTGTGCTCCAGGTGCTCGCGGATCTCGTGCGCGTCATTGAGCGCAATGGCGTTCCCGGCGACAAGCAGCGTGGTCGAGAGCAGCGGCTCGTTCATTTGCTCGAGCAGCGCATGCGCCACCGGGTGGCCTGGAACGCGCAATCCGATGGTGCGCCGCTTCGGATGCAGCAAGCGCCGCGGCAGTTCGCGGCTGGCCTCGAGAATGAAAGTGTAGCTCCCCGGTGTCAGCCGCTTGAGCAGGCGGAACTGGCTGTTGTCCACCCTGGCGTAGAGCGCAATTTCCGACAGGTCGCGGCACATCAGCGTGAGATGGTGGGTGTCCTCAAATCCCCTGATGGCGCGCAGCCTGAGCATCGCGTCCTTGTCACCGATATGGCAGCCCAGCGCATAACAGGAATCGGTCGGGTAGGCGATCACGCCGCCGTCACGGGCGATCTGCGCCGCGCGCGCGATCAGGCGCGGCTGCGGATGGGTGGGATGGACTTCGAGCAATTGGGCCATGGCTGACGCATGAGACGGTGAAAAGTGAAGGAGTGCAGGAGTGAAAAGTGACATGCGGCGCAAGCGCCGCGTTACGGCCACAGTCACCAGTCGTGCCACACCGGTTTCAGGTCATCGGGCAGCTGCGGCAGCCGGCCCAGTTCAACATGGCTTTCGCCCGGGCCGTGGAAATCCGAACCGCGCGAGGCGAGAAAACCATACTCGCGCGCGAGGATGGCGAACTCGCCGTACTGGTGCGCGGTATGGCTGCCGGTAATCACCTCTATGCCCTCGCCGCCCAGGTCGCGAAACTCGCTGAAGAACTGCCTTAACGCCGGCCGCTTGAGCTTGTAGCGTCCGGGGTGGGCCACCACCGCAAGCCCGCCGGCGGCGTGAATCCAGTTCACCGCATCGGCCACGCTGGCCCATTCGTGCTCGATATAGCCGGGCTTGCCGCTCACCAGGAAATTACGAAACACCGCCGAGACGTCCTTGGCGTAGCCGTTTTCCACCAGGAAACGGGCGAAATGGGTGCGGCTGATCAGGTGCGGGTTGCCGGCGTAGGCCATGGCGCCCTCAAGGCTGCCGCGAATCCCCGCTGCATCCAGTTGCGCCGCCATTTTTTTTGCGCGTGCGGTGCGCCCGGTGCGCGTCGCCTCCAGCCCCAGTTTGAGCACCTCGTTGGCCGGGTCGAGGCGCAAGCCAAGGATATGGATGGTCACCTCGCGCCAGCTGATGGAAATTTCCACGCCATCAATAAAGGCCACACCCAGTTCTGCGGCCGCGCTGCGCGCCTCGGGCAGGCCGCTTAATTCATCATGGTCGGTCAGCGAAAGCGTGGTGACGCCGTTGGCGGCGGCACGTGCGACAAGCGCCCGCGGCGCAAGCAGTCCATCGGACACGGTGGAATGGCAATGAAGATCGAAATTCAAACTTTTTTCCTGAAGATACAGACAATTATAACTCTCTTCCTCCCCCATGTCCGACGCTGCGGGCAGCGCCCGCCGACTTGCCGCTGCAAGCTAATTCACAGCGTCGGACTCGACGACAGGTAAAATTGAACCCTGTGCGGGTAATCGCACATCCTGATCAACGCACTGCAGGACCTTAAAAACGCATGACCGCAGCCGATCAAATTGGCCTTGAGCCTTGTCACAGCACGCGCTGTTCCGGTCGCATTTCCGCAGCCTCAGGCTAGCGCGCGGCAATTTTGCCTATTTGCAACCGATGAACGACCCAATCGAACAACCGGTCAGGTCGTCCGCCGCGCTTTCCACCAAACTCATGTGGTTTGCGGTGGTGGTTTCCCTGCTCATCCACATTGCCGTATTGTGGCAGTGGCACTCTCCGCTTGATCGCAAAAAAGGCGGTGAGGAAGACGCGCAGAAGCGGCTTACCGTGCAGCTCATGCCGGCGGCCCGCCCGGCGCCCGCCCCCGCCCCCGCCCTTGTGCCAACACCGCCCTCGCCGCCCCGCCAGGCCCAGCGCGCCGTACCGCGCAAGGCGGCGCCAAAACCACCCGCAGCGCCAAAAGCGCCCGCCGTGCTGGCGCTCAAGCGCCCGGCGCCGCAATCATCCATTGCCCCGACGACCCCCGCGCTTATCGCACCACCGGTGCCCGCGCCCGCCCCCACCCCCTCGCGCGCGCCGGCAGAAGGGGACATGAGCGCCGCCATCGACGCGCGGCGTCGCGCCCGCGCCAATCTTGCCGCGGCGGCGCCGCAAAACTTCGACCCGCAGCCGCAGGCGGTGGAGGACGAAACGGCGAAGCGTCTGCGCATCCAGCGCGAAAACATGGGGCTTGCGCCGGCGCAGGCAAGGGTATTTGGCTATGACCCGAGCAAAAGCGGCGGGGTGTTCCAGATTGAACGCATTGGCTATGATGCGGCCGAATTCCTGTTCTTTGGCTGGAACAAGGACATCAAGCGCAACACCATGCAGCATATCGAAGTGCGCAAGGGCAACAACCCCGACATCCGCATCGCGGTGGTGCGCAAAATGATCGCCATCATTCGTGAAT
The DNA here is from genome assembly GCA_945861875.1 of Bordetella parapertussis. Taxonomy (GTDB): domain Bacteria; phylum Pseudomonadota; class Gammaproteobacteria; order Burkholderiales; family SG8-39; genus CAITSH01. Next base: position 33,849 of record CAMAWC010000019.1, on the reverse strand, counting down.
ATGAGCCGGCGGAATTCTCCTGGGACTCGGCCAAGCTGCGCAAGTCCATAACGCTGTCGGCGCGCCCGTCCGACAGTGCCGGATTGGAGGACTTCATGCTGTGGGAATTCTTCGACGTGCCGCGCAAGCCCTGAAGCGGCTGTGTCAACCGCGGGAAATCCGCGTCAGCCCCGGCTGCCCGTCTTGGCCAGAAAATCTTCGATCACTCCAGCCAAGCGTTGCGGCTGGTCGTGGTGCAGCATATGACCGGCGTCGGCGATGACCTGGGCCTCCAGCCTGGCGAAACATGCCTTGCGCTGCGCCAGGTCGGCCGCGGTAAGGCCGATCTGTGCCGGGGTCCTGGTCTCGGCGCCCTCGACCCACAGTACCGGGGCACTTACCTGCCGCCAGCAGGCCTCGGCCTCTTCCAGGCGGTAGAGCACCGGATTGATCCTGCGGTGCGCCGGGTCGGCGCGCAGGCTGACGCGCCCGCCCTCTTCCCTTCCCCAGCACTTGGCCAGGAACAACGCTGCCCCGGGCATAAGCCTGGGGTTGTTACGCTGCAATCGCGCCGCCAGCTCTGCGAAATCGGCGTAGTCGCGCATAGACTCGTCGGCGTCGATCTGCGCCAGCCACTTGGCATAGCGCCCTGGCGCATCCGCGGATTGGCCCGCAGGCATGCCAAATCCCTCCAGGTTGACCAGGCGGGCCACACGCTCGGGCCGTATGCCGGCGTAAAGGCTGGCGACATTGCCGCCCATGCTGTGTCCGACCAGGGTCGCGGGTGCCTCAGGCTGGAAGTGCTCGAGCAATCGGTCCAGGTCGGCCAGATAGTCCGGAAACCAGTAACTGTCGCTGCCGGACCAGCCGGACAGGCCGTAGCCGCGCCAGTCCGGCGCAATCACCTGCCAGTCGCCGGCCAGCGCGTCGACAAGAAACTGGAACGAGGCCGAAACGTCCATCCAGCCGTGCAGGCAAAACAGGCGCGGCGCATCCGGCCTGCCCCAGATGCGGCAGTGGTATTGAATACCGCGGATTGTGACAAATTCGGAACGGTTCGGTTTCATGCGGTAACTAAGGTGGCACTCATTCAGTGTTTTGTCAGCCGGCCTGCGCTACGCGTTAAGCTCAACGTTCCGGTTCATCGCGCTCAGCCGGGATGCGAGCAGCCGGGCTACCATTTCATGCAGGATCGCCCGGTACTGGCTCGCCTGCGCGCCCAGAAGTTCAATATTTTCGGGTATCAGTTTGTACACAACAGCAGCCTCGGTAACGATGGCCGAGGCAGAGCGTGACCTTAAGGTGCTGTAGGCCGCCATTTCGCCAATCAGCGCCCCGTGCCTGAACTCGCGCAGCCTGACCATCCTGCCGTCGCGGTCCTTGACCTGGATCTCCACCGTGCCCGATTCGAGGATATAGAGCGTCGTTTCGATGTCGTTCTGCTCGAACAGGCAAGAGCCCGCGTCCATGGTAAATCGCTCCATGATGGCGGCCAACTGCGCAGCTTTTGCGTGATCGCCAAGAATGTCCTCGAGTACCGCGACGATATCTTTGGGCCCCTCCTTGAACTCCTCGGCAAGCAGCCTGTCCTCGACATACTTTGTCGCCCGATCCAGGCCGGAGAAGGTCAGCGTCGCATCGGTCTCGAACACTTTTGCCACCGTAAAGGACGACAACACGCGCTCGTCAAGCCCGCAGAACACGGGATGTATTCCCTTGGTGGCGAGCAGGTTGTTGATCTTCAGGAAAACCTGCACGGCCGTGCTGTCGATGCCTGTCACCCGGCGAAAATTGAAAATGAAATAGGGCGTCTTGGTGTCATGCGTGCGTGCATCAGAGCAGATCGCCTTGATGCGTTCAAAGAACGCGCTGGACGAACCAAAAAAAAGAAAGCCGCGCAGGTTGAATATCCTGATGTCCTGGCCGTGTTCCTGGATAAAACTTCGTTCGGTCAACGATCGCTCGACAGAACTTTGCAACTGGTCAAGGGTGAAAGAGGACTCGACTGCATCGGTCTTCGCGTATTGGATCAGGAACAGCACCGAGGTCATCACGATGCCAAAGACGACCCCCGGAATGAAGCCAAAGACAACGATCGCGGCGAAGATGAGCCAAACGACGGCGATGTCCGGCCAGTGCATCTGCCGGCAGGCGCTCAGCAGCCAATCATGGATAAACTGAATCCCGGCCATGAACACCAGGGCTCCCATCACGACCTTGGGGACATATTCGATAAACTCGCCGCCCGATACGGCCGCGACCAGGCACAGCGCGGCACAAAACAAGGGCAGCAAACGACTTGTTCCGCCCATACGAGACAGCATCAGCGAGGACGCCACCTCGCTTGACCCGGGCACGCCAAGACCGATGGCGCTGAGTATGTTGGCGGTGCCGTGTCCGCGCAATTCGACATCCAGGTCCAGCGTCTTTCCGGTACCCAGTTCCAGCGCGGAAAAAGAGAACGAAGCGGTCAGCAGGGTTATCAGCACAATCGTTCCGATCTGCGGCATAACCGAAACGATGAATCCGATATTGATCTGGCTGAACGCCAGGTTGGAAATTCCCTTGGCGCCCTCCGAGACGTCAATGTCAAACATCCAGCCCGTGCGCACGAGCACCTCCGCAGGAATGCCCTGCCACCATGCAAACGCATAAAAGCCGCCGGCACAGGCCAATAGTGCCAGCGGAAGCGTCATGAAATGATCCTTGAGCATGATCGCCACATAAAGTGCGAGTCCGCAGGCGAGCGCCACCAGCCAGTGAGCCAGTCTGTCGCTGGCCCAAAGCGGGGCCAAGTTCGTCACCTCGACTTCTATATCGCTCATCATTGAGATCCCGGCGGCAAAGAAAAGCCAGCCGGTGCCGGCGAGAAATCCACACACCACGGGAAAGGGCACCAACTGGATCAGCGGACTTAGCTTGAAGTAGGCGGCAAGGTGAAAACAGATGCCGATCAGCAGCGCCGACAACGCCATGATGACGAACATGGTGGCCGCGGCCGCATCCGGCCCGGCGAACTGGTACATGCGCGCATTGAGCAGTACCGCTATCGTGGCAAGGATCGCCACCGCCTGCTCTTCGATGCCGGCGACATTGACCGCAAAGGTCGAGGTGCAGGCCACCGTAATTCCGACCAGGGCACAACTTACCAGCATGAGTGTCACCGCGAGGGGCAGGTAGTTCGCCAACCCGCCGGTGAAGACAAGCGCGGCAAAGGCATATCCCCAGAGAATGTAATCGATGCCCGGAACCAGCGCGAGTATCAGATCAGAGGCCATCGATTTGGGACGATACCCGGTCGTCTGGATGTCAAGCGCGGCGATTAATCTTTTACGCATGAATCAATCCTCTGGCAACGCGCTGAAACACCAACCATGGTTAGAGGCCGTCCCGCACGCGGGCATGGCCGGATATATTTATGCAAGGGGGCAAAGATACTAAGATAAAATCAGAAGTCAATGAATGACTGTCTCGTCACATTTTCCCGCCGCCTGGTTTTGCTGGGCTTCGGCTGCATCGGCCGCGGGGTGCTGCCGCTGCTCTTGCGTCACATCGGGATGCCGGCGCAGCAGATCCGGATCATAACCGAACATGATGCCCACCGTGACATCGCGGATGTGTATTCGGTTTCCATGCGTATCGAGGCGCTGACCCGTGAAAACTACCGGACCATTCTCGCCGCGGAGTTGAGCGCGGGAGATTTCCTGCTTAACCTGTCGATCAATGTTGCGAGTATTGACCTGATTGCCTGGTGCCAGGCCAATGGCGTGCTCTATCTGGATGCCTGTATTGAGCCATGGCTGGGCGGCTACTACGATTCAACCCTGACACCTTCGCAACGTTCGAACTATGGTCTGCGGGAAGAAGCCCTGGCACTGGGTGGCGCTGGCTCATCGGCCCGGCCGACGGCCGTGCTGACCCACGGCGTGAATCCCGGATTGGTCTCGCATTTTGTCAAGCAGGCTTTGCTCGATATCGCCGTGGCCAGCGGCATCCGGACGGTACCGCTCGACAAGGCCGGTTGGGCCGGCCTTGCATATCGTTTGGGTATAAAAGTCATTCATGTGGCCGAGCGCGACTCGCAGGTCTCGGCCCAGCCGAAGCGGCCCGGGGAATTCGTCAACACCTGGTCGATCGAGGGCTTCGCGGGGGAGGGTTGCCAACCGGCCGAACTCGGTTGGGGCAGCCACGAACGGCACTGGCCGATTGATGCGCACCGGCACGATTACGGATGCGATGCGGCGGTCTATCTCGATAGGCCAGGCGTGACAACGCGCGTTCGCAGCTGGACCCCACTCGAGGGGCCCTACCATGGCTTTCTCATCACCCATGGCGAAGCCATCTCGCTCGCCGACTATCTGACGGTTCGTCAGGGCGATACGGTTGTCTATCGTCCAACCGTGCACTATGCCTATCACCCTTGTGACGATGCCGTGCTGTCATTGCACGAACTGGCCGGCAAGAACTGGCGCCTGCAGGAATCGCGCAGGGAGCTGGCTGACGGGTCCATCGTTTCGGGCATGGACGAGCTGGGCGTCCTGCTTTGTGGCCACCGGAAAAATGCCTATTGGTATGGATCGCGCCTTTCCATCGCCCAGGCACGCGCCCTGTGCCCGTTCAATAACGCGACCAGCCTGCAAACGGCCGCCGGCGTGCTCGGCGGCGTGGTCTGGGCGATGCGTCACCCGCAGATGGGCATCGTCGACCCTGAGCAAATGGACTATCGCGAGGTGCTGGATGTGGCGCGGCCGTATCTGGGCGAACTGGTTGGTGTGTACAGTGACTGGACCCCGCTCGACGGTCGCCGGCAACTCTTCGCCGAAGACCTCGATACCGACGACCCCTGGCAGTTCAAGAATATCCGCGTTTGACCGGTTTGGCGCCGCCTGCAGTCGGGTTTGCGCAGGGGAATTCATCTGGCATGAAAAGCCGGCACGCGGCGGGCATTGAGTTGAGGTATGCTCTGCGCGGTTCGGTCCGGCGATGCTTGCGCGGCCTTGTGGTGCGATTCCCGGCAGAAAGGGCGCGATGGGTATTGAAGACAACTTTCCGACATGGCTGAAGGTGCTGGCCGGCGTTCTCGATTTTGTGACCATCTTCCTGGCTGGTGGCTTTGTCATATCCAGCCTGCTGGGGCAGGACACGCAGGCGGGGTTCAAGCTCAGGGGCCTGCCCGCACTGGTGCTGATGGCCGTGGTGGTCGCCTATTTCTGGCTGCTGCCCCGCTATGCGGGCAGCACCCTATGGCAGTGGATTCTGCGGCCGCATAACTGAGATGCCCATACCGAATCGGTGGGCGCGTCAAAAATCAGGAGTGACTCAGGCGAGCTGGTCCCCGGCGCTTTGCAGCGGACGTACCACGACACGGCCCGCCGGTCATTTTCGCGCGCGCCCGAATTCAGGCGCTCGCGCGTGTTGTTTTTTCCGGATCCCGGCTTGCGCCGGGACCATGCAAGTTGACGTGCATAAGCACTATCAGGAAAACAGTTCATGCATGCATCCGTTTAGCAAGTGTCGGCTGAAAAAAAGAAAGACACAAAAAAGAGGCCAAGCATGAACTAGCAGCAAGCAGCCCCCCCTGTCTCTCCTCCTGTCGCCCCCCGTCGCCCGCCCTCTTGTCGCGCCCCTGTCGCGCCCCTGTCTCCCCCCCTGTCTCCCCCCTGTCTCCCCCCTGTCTCCCCCCTATCAAGGACAACTCTCATGGCTAAAAATAAACTTGGCGGCAAGGTCAAGCCCTCCTCTGCGCCGATCGAACTGTCATTCGATACCCTGGAGAAGGTGGTGGGCGGCTTGGCGGTTGGTCCGCAGCCCGAAGACGATCAGGCTGTTGCCGCCATGCTTGCCGTAACCGAGGCCACTGCGGCCCAGGTGGAGGAATACACTGCGACCGATGTCGATGGCTTTAGCGAAGAGCAAATCACCGCGCTGGACGACCGGGTGGCATCGCTCAGCGCAGAGGCGGTTGCCAGCATGGACCCGAGACAGGTCGCAGCCCTGACGACCGCGCAGGTGAGCGCCCTGGGCACCCATGTGGCGGCACTCACCCCGGCCGCCGTTGCCAGCTTTGAAGCCAGCCATGTCAATGGCCTGAGCGCCGTGCAAGTGAGTGCGCTGGGGGCCAACGTCGCGTCACTGACTCCGCCTGCCCTTGCCAGCCTTGACGCCAGCCAGGTCAATGGCCTGAGCGCGATGCAAGTGACTGCGCTGGGTGCCAACGTCGCAGCACTGACTCCGCCTGCCCTTGCCAGCCTTGACGCCAGCCAGGTCAATGGCCTGAGCGCGATGCAAGTGGGTGCGCTGGGTGCCAACATCGCAGCACTGACTCCGCCTGCCGTTGCCAGCCTTGACGCCAGCCAGGTCAATGGCCTGAGTGGGCAGCAGGTGACCGCCTTGGGGGCCGATGTCGCATACCTGAGTCCCGCCGCCATCGCCAGCCTTGACGCCAGCCAGGTCAATGGCCTGAGCACGTGGCAAGTGGGTGCGCTGGGTGCCAACGTCGCAGCACTGACTCCCCCTGCCCTCGCGAGCCTTGACGCCAGCCAGGTCGACGGGCTGAGCGCCGCGCAGGTCGCCGCGCTGGGGAACAAGCTTGCAGCGCTGGCACCGGCCGCCATCGCCAGCCTCAATGTCGCACAGGTCACGTTCCTGCCCCCCGGCCTAGTCGCAGCGCTGGGCGGGGACATCGCATCGCTCAGCACGGCGGCCATTGCCAGCCTGAATCCCGGCCAGGTCATGGGTCTGTCGGCAGCGGCGGTTACAGCAATGGGTACCAATGTATCGGCGCTGAGCGTCAGCGCCATCGCCAGCCTGAATGCCAACCAGGTCGATGGCTTGAGCGCCTCCCAGGTAGCGGCGCTTGGCAGCAACATCAGCGCGTTGACACTGGAGGCTCGCGCCAGCCTCGATGCGCGGCAAGCCGATGGCCTGACGACGGCGCAGATCAGCGCACTGGGGACTTTGGAGGTCAGGGAACACATAAGCGCGAGGGGGTGGTGGCAGTCATCCTCGGTTAACATTACGCAGCACATGGGCCTTGCAACTGCGGCAATCGCCAGCCTGGACGCCACGCAGGCCGATGGGCTGAGCGCCGCGCAGCTGCGGAGCTTTGGAGCCGATATCGCCTCCCTCGCGCCGGCTGCACTGGCCAGCCTTGATGGGCGGCAGGTCGACCTTTTAACGAGCGCGCAAATAACCGCCTTGGGCGCCAACATCGCAGCGCTGACACCGGCCGCCATCGCCAGCCTTGACGCTACCCAGGTCAATGGCCTGAGTGCGGCGCAGGTGGGCGCGCTGGGCGACAATATTGCAGGGTTGGCAAGACCCACCATCGCCAGCCTTGACGCCAGCCAGGTCACTGGCCTGAGTGCGGCGCAGGTGACGCTGCTGGGTGACTACATTCAAGAGTTGACCCCCGCCGCCATCGCCGGTCTGGATGCGAGCCAGGTCGATGGCTTGAGTGGGCAGCAGGTGGGCTGGTTGGGGGCCAACGTCGCATTCCTGACCCCCGCCGCCGTTGCCAGCCTTGACGCTACCCAGGTCGATGGCTTGAGCGCTGCACAGGTCGCCGCGCTGGGCGGCACTGTCGCGTCGCTGACCCCCGCCGCCCTGGGCAGTTTCAACGAAGCCCAAACCAAGGCGCTGACACTGGGCCAGGTGGAGAGCCTGGGCGCTAACATCGCGTCACTCAAGGACCCGGCCACCCTTTTGGTGCGCAGCATGGCTGGCAGCGAGGTTGTCCAATATGCCGCAAGCTGGCCACCTGCCCTGGTCGCCAGCATCAGCGCCAGCCAGATCGACGCCTTTACGCCGGCGCAGCTGCTGGCCCTGGGTGAGGACCTCGGGGTGCTCAGTACGGCCGCCATCGCCAGCCTCAACACCACCCAGGTAGCCGCCCTGACTGCCACGGCTGTGGATAGCCTTTCTGCCTCACAGATCACGGCGCTTGGCAGCAACATCAGCGCGTTGACACTGGAGGCTCGCGCCAGCCTGGATGCGCGGCAAGCCGATGGCCTGACGACGGAGCAGATCAGAGCACTGGGGACTGTTGCGGTCACGACGTACAGCGTATTGGACCCTTGGCACTTGTTCCCCACGGTTACGCAGCACATGGGGCTTGCCGCCGCCGCCCTCGCCAGTCTGGATGCGAGCCAGGTGGACGGCTTGACCCTTGCGCAAATCCGCGCGATGGACAATGCTATTTCCTACTTGAAGCCCGATGCGATTGCCAGCCTGAGCGCCGCACAGGTGGATGCCCTCAGTCCCCGCGCAGTGGCGGCAATGGGTGTCAACTTGTCCGCACTGACCCCCGGGGCGATGGCCAGCCTCGACAGCACTCAGTTGAGCTTCGTAAGCGCACGGCAGGTGGACTTCCTGTCAGCCGAGCAGGTGACGGCCATCGGCAGCCATTTGGCAGGCCTCGGGGCGCCGGCCCTGGCCAGCCTCAATGGCCTGCAGATCGATGGGCTGAGCGCAAGCCATCTGGCCCAGCTGGGGAGCAATATCTCTGGCTTGTCAAACGCAGCCATTGCCAGCCTGGACGCGATCCAGGTGGCTGGCCTGACTGGCGCACAAATCAGCGCATTGGGCGACAAGGTGGCGGCGCTGACGGCCGATGCCGTGGGCAGCCTCACTGCCGTGCAACTGGACGCACTCACGCCGGCACAGGTGGGCGCCTTGGGTAAGGATATTGGCGCGCTCACAACCAACGCACTGCTTAGCCTGGATACGGCGCAACTACAAGCCATTTCCGTGGACCAGGTGCTCGCCCTCGGGGACAAGATCGGCGCATTGGCGGGCCCGCAATCGGCGGCTACCGCCGCAGCCCTTAGAGAAATATCGAGCCAAAGTTTTGAGGGGGGAAATGGCGCATACCCCTACCTTGTGGCGTTGCTGACACCCGCCCAGTTGGATACCGTTCCTGCAGACAAAATCAGGCTGCTCGGTGAGGCGATCGCGGCACTCTCAGGCCCTGCATTACATAGCCTTGACCTGGCGCAGGTATCGGCGTTACAAAGCGACCAGCTAGACGCCCTTGGCGACAAGGTGGCGAGCCTGGATTCCAGGACCCTGCTCGTGGCGGGCCATGAAGTTAGGACGATGAGCGCGGCTGACTTGATGAGTTGTACGCCGCGTGAGCTTCAGCGCATGTCCGCAGCAGCCACTGCCAGTCTCACCGCCGGGCAGATGGACCGTATGACTGCCACCCAGGTGGCCTCGCTGAATGACGACTTCAGCGCATTGTCCGCTGCAGCGGTGGCCGGCCTTGACGGATCGCAGATGATCGGCCTGTATGCAAATCAATTGGCTTTGCTGGGCGATAAATTCAACGACTTGTCACAGGAAGCCTTGTCGTCGCTCAACGCCTCACAGGTGGAATACCTTAGCGCAGACCAAATTACCTCGCTGGGTAGTAATATCACTGCGCTCTCTGCTGTTACCTATGATAATGGGTGTTATGTAGAGAAAACGGGTGCAATTTGTGGGCTGGGGCCGCAGCAAATCGAGGGTCTGACGGCCTCCCAGCTGCATGACCTGGGTGGCAAAGCAGGACATCTCAACCCCAACGCGCTGTCGGCGCTCGATGCCACTCAAATTCGCGGCCTGACGGCAGCCGCAGTGACCGCTCTCGGTGCCAATGTGGCGAGTCTGAACGCGACGGCGATTAATGCGCTCAGCGTCACCCAATTTGAGGCCCTCACCGACGCGCAGGTGCAGGCCCTGGGCAGCAAAGTGGCATTTATCAGCAGCGACACCTTGTTCGGTTCTTTCTCTGCGGAGCAGGTGGGGAGCCTGGGTGCGGCAGAGCTGACAGACATGGGCAAACACATTGGCGGCCTGACGGTAGAGGCGCTGGGTGCCCTGAGCGCCGCCCAGGTGAATTTGCTCACACCCGATCAAATTGGCGCCTTGGGCGCCAAGGTGATGGGCTTGAGCGCCGCCGCCGTGGCCGGCCTGGACGCCGGGCAGATCGATGCCATGAGCCCCTTCCAGTTGCGCGCTTTGGGTTCCGGTGCCGGTGCCTTGACCCCAGACGCACTCGCCAGCCTGGACGCAACCCAGGTCAGCGGCTTTACCGTGACCCAGGTTGCCAATCTTGGCGCCGCGCTGCTCAACCTGAACGCGGAGGCCCTCGCCGGCTTGAGCGCCAACCAGGTGGCGGCCCTCTCCCCGACCACGCTCGGACTGATGAGCGCCGGACAACTGGCATCCCTGAGCACAGAAGAGCCGACCTACTCGGTGAGCTTTGCAGCGGAGGCAAGCACCTCGACCAGTGCCACCGTGGGTATTGCCAGGTTCTCCGCCAGCGCCAGTGCGTCGGTCGAGGCCAATGCCTTTGCCGATGGCACCGTTGAGATCACCGAAAACTCCATCACCATCACCGGCTCTGCAGGGGCCACCTTTACCGCTTCGGTGAAGGCCGGCGGGGGGATAGAAATTGGCGACCTGTCGGCCTACTCGGCGGTGGAAATGAGCGCCATTGCCGAGGTGCTTGCCTCCGGGGAGCTTAGCGCGGGCCCGGATGGACTGCTCATCTCCGGCGAGGTCTACGCACAGGTTGCCGCAACAGTGGAGCAGACGGTATGGACGCAGTACCAGACGGCTAAATTCGGCGGCGGCATCGAAGCCAAGGTCTTTGCCGAGGCCGGTGCCGATGGCACGTTGCAGCTCGACAACAAAGGGGTTACCGGGGAAGCGGGCCTCTCCGCCGGCGCGGGTGTGGGATTTGACGGCGAGGGCACCGTGGGCCTGGCCGGTGTTGATGCGACCTTGGGTGCAGCGGTCAGCATTGGCTTGCAAGTGGGCTTTGAAGCCGGCGGCCATGTCACCTACGATGAAGGCATTATCAGCCTTGGTCTGACCGGTGAACTGTCGGTCCTTCTCGGTGTCCAGTTTGACTTTACAATCACTATTGATGTGAATCAGTTGCTCGATTCGATCAATGACGTGGGTGACTTCATCACACAAGATGTTCGCGAGTACCTCGAAACCAAAGCGGCGGCGTTTATGCACGACCCGGTAGCCGCCCTGGGATCCATTGCCAGTGATATCGCAGGCGGTGTCGTTTCAGTAGCCACGGACGTATACAACTGGTTTGCAAGCTGGTGATCGGCCCCCGGATGAAATTAGAATGCCCCACGATATTGCCATGCGCGTGCACACCGGCGGACATCCCCCGCTTAACCGGCTGCACACCCATTTCCTGTCAACAAGGACGCTGAAATGAACGAACTCAAAAACCGTGCGTTTGCACTGATCAATACCTGGACCACCGCCGAGGTCACATCGATCGCCGGCATGCTCGATGCTGGTTTTGAAGAAATAGACCACCCGCAGCCGACGGCCAGGGGCCTGACGGGCTTGCGCGATAAGCTCGCGTTGTTTCATAAAGTGCACAGCAATGTCGCGATCAGAGTGCGCAAGCAAATTGAGCAAGGCGACATCGTGTGCATACAGTGGCTATTGACGGCGCAGGTGCGGGGCGCCACGGCAGGGCCGGACGAAGCGCCCCTGGTGGTGTACCAGCCGGCCATCTCCTGGGTCTACTTTGCCAACGGCAAGATCGTCAGGCACCGCCTCTACCGGGACATCGTCGGTTACCTCGTGCAACGAGGCTACAAATGGTCTGAAGCCGGCGCAAAGAACGCAACCGAAAAGGAACCACAGCCATGAGCCCGAACACCCCTGCAAACGCCCAGGACCTGATCACGCAACTGGTGCAGGCCGCCTCGGACGAAACGCGATTGAAGAAGTTTTTGCTGGCCAATCTGGCCGAGGCCGCCGTCTGTTCGCTGGCACCGCGGTACGACCTGGACAAGACCCAGGCCATACAGCGCATCAGCGAAATTTTCGCCATGGCCTCCGGCGGTTCGGTAACCCTGCTCGCCAGCCGGCAAGACGGCAGCTCTGCCTGTGGCCGGCTTTTTTTGACCAAGAACAAACACGACCTCAAGCAGACCAGGACACTCAACCCGCGGGGCGAACCGATGCTCGAACTGTCCATCTGGGTCGACCAGGACGACAAGGGTCAGATAGAACAACTGGCCATGATCGGCGATATGCTCACCCCCTCTCTGGCGATGGGCTTCCAGATGGTGCCGGCCAGCTAGACGCCGGGGCCTCGCCTGCCGATTATGCAGCCTCAACCACCACCTGCGGCCCTGGCTGCGTGGCTCGACACCTTGGGTGCGGGCAATGTGGAGCTCGATTCCCGCGCCCTGCAGCAGGCCGGAACCGCGACCTTTGCCACCACCGCCCGTGTGGCGGCGATTTTGCGACCCGGTTCCACGCAGGAGGTTCAGTCCTGCCTGCGCATCGCCACCGGGCATCACGTCCCGGTGTGGCCGTGCAGCGCCGGTAAAAACTGGGGCATGGGTTCGCGCGTGCCCGTGGTCGATGGCTCGGTGCTGCTTGACTTGGGGCGCATGAACCGCATCCTCGACTTTGACGAAGACATGGCTTACATCACCGTCGAGCCGGGGGTGACTTTCGGGCAAGTGCATGCATTTTTGCGCGCCCGTTCATCGCGCCTGTTTTGCGCCGTCATCGGCGGCAGCGCCCAGGCCAGTTTGATCGGTAACGCGCTCGAGCGCGGGGATGGCGTCGGCCCCTACCGCAACCGGGCCGAGCATGCCAGCGCCATGGAAGTGGTGCTGCCCACGGGCGAGCGCATTCAGACCGGTCTGGGCCGCTGGTCCGATGCCTGTTCGGTGCACCTGCACCGGGCGGGCGTGGGACCGGGCCTGGACGGTTTGTTTCTGCAGTCCAATCTGGGGGTGGTGACGCGCATGACGTTCTGGCTCGCTCCGCGCCCGGCCTTCATGCAACTTTTCAGCCTGAGCATCCAGGACTGTGAACAACTTGCCGGTGTTCTGGATGCGGTGCGCCGGTTGTCGCAGTCCGGCGTGATGGGGGAGTCCGGCTTTACTTTCTGGAACCGCTACAAGCTGCTTGCCCGGTCGGGCCAATATCCGTGGGGGCAAGTCGGGGAAAAGACGCCCCTGGGGGCCGCAGCCGCGGGATCCCCGTCCTGGTACGGCAACGGGGCGCAATATCTGGCCAGTCGCGCCATCGGGCATGCCGCGCGCACGCTGGTGTGCCAGGCGCTCGAGCCGTTCGCCAGGATCATGGTGGCGGACACCGATACCCACGGCGCCGAACTCGAGAACAGTGCTTTCTTTGGCGTGCCAGGCGATGATAATGTCGCAAGCACCTACTGGCGCAAACGTACGCCCCCCCCGCCCGGCCAGATGGACCCGGACCGCGATGGCTGCGGTGTCTTGTGGGTATGTCCGGTTTTGCCATTGCAGGGTGCGCTGGTGGCGCAGCTGCTGCCCCAACTCGAGGCACTGGTGCTCGCGCATGGCTTTGAACCGAACCTGGGCATGCATGTGAGCGACGCGCGCTGCCTGCTTGCCTATGCGGCCATCATGTATGACCGCAACGTGCCCGGCGAGGACGCGCGTGCGCGGGCCTGTCACGACGCCCTGTTCGCCCGGTTGCTGTCACAGGGGCATTATCCATTCAGGTTAAGCCTGCCGGCCATGTCTCAGTTGCCCCCTCCGGCAGATGCGACCGGCCGCTTGATCGACGCCTTGAAACAGGCGCTCGACCCGGCCCTGGTGCTGGCACCCGGCCGGTACGCCATGCACAGTCATGAGGGTTGCCACTGAACGCGATATTTACCCGGGCGCAAAGACCGCGCACGGCCCGAACAAAACTGTGCGCCCCGGCTGCATGGCGTGCGCGTCATCGATTGTGCCCGATGCCCCGGCGCTGCTCGCCGGGGCCCGCCCCTACCCCTTAAAAGCAAGGTGGCAATAAAGTGACCCCTCCAGAGCCCCCGCCAACACCCCCCAAAGCGCCCTCCCCGGTGCCCGCGCAGGGGCAGGCCAGTTCGCACGTGCCGGCGCAAGCGCTGCATATCGTCAGTCCGGCCTATACCCTGACGGCCTGTTTTTTTGCCGTCGCTGTGGTGGCTCTGATTGTCGGCTCTTTCATGGTGCGCCTGCCGATCATCGTCGAGGGACAGGGCATGCTGATGGCTGACACCGAGGTGGTGAGCTATGCCATCCTGCCCGAGAGTGATGGCCGGCTCGAAGAGTTTTTTGTGGCGGTCGGGGAGACCGTCACAAAAGGCCAGGTCATTGCCCGCGTCAGCAACCCGCGACTGGAAAACGAGATTGAGACAGCCGACCGGGCGTTGCGCGATTTGCAGAACAAAGACCGCTCGCTGGCGGTTTTTCACAAAGACAGCCTGGCCCCCGCGAAAGAAACAATTATCCAGCAACGCGTGGAGGCCAACAGCCGCGAACTGTCCCTGCGCCAGCGTCTGGCACGCGTGGACCGGGCCCGCGAGGGCGACACCGACCTGATCAAAAAAGGTTTTCTCTCGGCGCGTGGTGCCGATACGGTCAACACCGAGCGCGAGCAGGTGGAAGACCAGCTTTTTATCAGCAAGCGCCAGATGATGGAGGCGGAAACCAGCTTTTCCGAGTTGTCGCAGCGCCAGCAGCGTGAAAGGCTCGACCTCAGCCTGCAAATCAACACGCAACAGAGGCAACTGCAGGCGCTCGAAGAACGCCGAAAAATCGAGGCGGTCATCATTTCCCCTTATGACGGCATCGTTGCCGACTTGCTCGTTGACCTGCATCAACCCATTGTCCGCGAGCGCCGGGTCGCCACCCTGACCCCGCTCAGTCATGCCGTAACCGGCAAGAACGCGGTTACCAGTGCCGTTGTGTTCGTGCCTTCGATCGAAGGAAAAAGGATTTCGGTCGGCATGCCGGCGCAGTTGTTGCCGCTGTTCTACGAAGAGCAGCAGTTCGGTCGCATTGAAGCGGTGGTCAGCCACGTGAGCACGGCCACGGCCGATGAGGACGCGCTGCTGCGGCTTTTCAAGAACCAGAAGCTGGTGCGCAAAATGTTCGAGAACGATGCCCCCTACAAGGTGCTTGTCACGGTCAAGAACGATCCGCGGGGGATGAGCGGACTCGCCTGGACTTCCTCGCGCGGACCCGAGCGGCTGATCGAACCGGGCACCATTGTCTCGGGCTGGATCGCCTATGACCGGCCGCGGGTGCTCTACCTCATGCTGCCGGCGGTGCGACGTTTGAGCGAGAGCGCCTTCATCAACGCGCTCGAGCTGTTCGAGGCCAATATGCTCAATAACCGGGCGGATAATAAAGTGGACAAAAAGTGAGCTGATCGGTGATGAATTTCTTCCGCGCTTTTGCGCACTGGTTGCGGCGCCCCAAAGTGCCGGAAATTATGCAGTTTGAGGTGACCGAGTGCGGCACCTGCTGCCTTGGCATGGTGCTGGCGTTTTTTGGCCGCTGGGAACCGCTCGACCATTTGCGCGAGATCTGCGGCGCGACGCGCGACGGGGTCTCCGCCGGCGCGCTCGCGCGCGCGGCGCAGAAAATGAATATGAATGTCAAAGGTTTTGGCGTGCCGGCGGCGCAGTTGGCGACGCTGCCAATGCCACAAATCATTTTCTGGAATTTCAATCATTTTATTGTGCTCGAAGGCCTCAATGCCGAAACGGCCGACGTGGTCGATCCGGCGATCGGCCGCCTGCGCCTGCGCTTTGCTGAATTCGAAGCCGGCTATTGCGGGGTTACCTTGTGCATGGAACCGGATGCCCGGTTCCGCCCCCACGGCCGCCGGCCCTCCGTCTTCGCGGAGGTGGCCAAGGCGGCCAATGGCGCGTCCCTGACGATCGCGGTGATCGCCCTCATCAGCTTTGGCATGGCGGTGATGATGGCCCTGGTGCCGGCCCTGACATCGATCTTTATCGACTATGTCCTGATCAAGAAAGGTTCGGACAGCTGGCGCTTCTGGTTCATGCTGTTCATCGTCCTGTTTGGCCTGGGGCTCGGGCCGGTGATGTGGATGCAGCGCGCCGGCGCATTGAAGCTGCAGACACGCCTCGCCCTGACCGTGGCGACACGCATTGTGACGCGCTTGTTCCAGCTCCCGATGGATTACTATGCGCGGCGCTTTGGCGGTGAGATTGGCGGCCGCGTGATGCTGGCCGATACGGTCGCCGGCTCGGTATCGGGCGCCCTGGTGGGCATGATTTCAGCATCGATGCAGGTACTGGTGATCGGGCTGGCGATGTTGAGCTACAGCGTTGTGCTGACGATGCTCACTTTTTTCATGCTTTTCCTGCAGGCACTGTTGACCGGCTGGATCATCCGCCAGACAACCAACATGAGCCGCCGGCTGGCGATCGAGCGCGGACGCTATGAGGCGCAGGTTTTGAACGCAATGAGCCTGGTTGAGCACAGCCGGGCCTCCGGCTCGAGCCATGCCGTGTTTCGACGCGTGTTCTCACGCTATATCGCGGTTGTCAATGCCGAGCAGGGCAACGCCCCCTATGCCGCGCTGATGGCAAGTTTGCCGGCGGCGGTGACCGGCATTCTGATGGCCATGATCACCGGACTGTCGGCGCTGCATGTCATCAACGGCGAGTTCACGATCGGCATCTTTGTCTCCTACACCGCCATGGCCTCCATTTTGATCTCGCCGTTTAATCAGATCGTTTCGGCACGCGCGCAAATTGGCGGGGCCAGCGGCAGTTTTGACCGGGTCAATGATTTACTGCGGGCCGAGGTGCCCGTGGATGACGCCCCCAATGACGGCGTGCCGGCGCAGTGGGATCTGGTGGCCAAAGACCTGAGCTTTTCCTACGGCGGCCTCGCCGTGCTGCGCGGGGTCAGCTTTACGACTCCGGCAGGCAGCTATCTGGGTGTTGTGGGCATGGTGGGCAGCGGCAAATCAACCCTGCTCCACCTGCTGGCCAAACTGCAAACCCCCTCGGCCGGCGAGATATCGGTGGGCGGGATGCCGCTCAATCACATCGATCGCCAGCAAATGTGCAGCGCCATCGCGCTGGTGCCGCAAAAAGACCAGATCTTCGAGGGGTCGGTGATGGACAACATCACCCTGTGGGATACGCAGATCACGGAGAAAGAGGTGATCACGGCATGTCAGTTGTGCATGATCCATGAAGATATCTCCCGGCGCCCCGGCGGGTACCGGAGCAGGCTCAGGGAAGGCGGCACCGATCTGAGTGGCGGGCAAAGACAGCGCATCGCGCTGGCGCGCGCAGTGGTGCGAAATCCGAAAATTCTGATCCTCGATGAGGCCACCTCGGCGCTGGATGGCAAGACCGAAGCGGCGCTGCTGCACAATCTGCGCGAGCGCGAGACAACGCTGATATTTGCCACCCACCGCATGGCCACCATCCGCCTGGCGGACAATATCCTGGTGATGGATGCCGGTAAAATAAAAGAGTGGGGGTCACATGAGGTGCTGTCGGCTGCCGGCGGGGCTTACGCACGCATGCTCTCGGTCAGTTCGGGGGGCGTGATATGAGTGATGCCGACTCCAAGTTGCCCAGCGTGGAGGAAACGCTGCGCCAGTTCGAGCAGATATTGGGCTCGGATGTGCATGAGGTGACCCGCTCCAACCCGCTTGGCGAGGTCTATGCGGCGTGCCAGGCTGCGGCCAGGTTGTTGGGGCTGAGCGGCACCCCGGTGCGTGGCGGGGCCCGTCCCGACGCGCCGATTGGCGAGACGGCCGGCAGCTTCGGTCTGCTCGACCGTGAAGTGGCGCTCTCCGGGCTCTGGTGGAAACACGACCATGGCATTCTGATTGTCAAGGAGGCCGAATCGGGACGGCCGCTGTTGCTCCGATCATGTCTGGGCACGCACGCCATGGAATTTAGCGGACCCGAGCAGTTTGTAAAATTCCGGCCCCTGACACGAGCTGCCGCGCTTGGCCTGCAAACCAGGGCGGTGGCGCTGTGCCCGGTCCTGCCCGACGGCGCGCTTAGCTTCGGCGCAATCCTGGCAAAAGTGCTCAAGCTCTACCCGTTTGAAGTGGCGACCTACCTCGTCTTGACGATTGTGGTTGCCTGCCTCACCTACGCCGTACCGGTGGCAAGCGGGCTGGTGGTCAATCATGCCGTGCCACATCGAAATGAAACCGTGCTGCTGGCCATCGTCGCCGTGGTGGTGAGCTGCAACCTGATCATGCTGGCCTTGCGCTACACCTCCGAACTGATTGTGCAGCGCCTGGAGGCCGGCGCCGGAACGCTTCTTCAGGCCGGTGTGCTCGATCGGATCTTTCGCATGCCCTTGAAATTTTTTGCCGCCTACAGCAGCGCCGACCTGATGATGCGCTTTACCGGTCTTGAAACATCACGGCGCACCATTCTGCGCATGCTGGTGACCTGCAGCATGGACTTGATCACCGTGCTCGTGGGCCTGTGCACGCTCGCCTATTACTACCCGCTTGGCGCCCTGGCTGTGCTGGTAATTGCCCTGCTCACCATGCTGCTGGCGGCGCTGATCGGCCGCATCAGCTTTGCCGCCTATTCGGAGGGCGAGGCGATGACCGCGAACGTCCTGACCATCGTCTACGAGCTGGTTGCCAATATGCTGCCGATCAGGATGTTTGGGGCGCAAAAGCGGGCCTTCCTGCGCTGGCGCGACAATTTCATCGAGATGCGCCGGCGCACGGTTCGCAGCACCAATTACTCCAATCTGTTTTCGGCCATTCAACAGTCCTTGAGCCTGCTCACCCTCAGCACGGTCTTTGCCATCGTCGCCTATACGATCAAGGATAGCGGCAGCATTCCGCTGGGGCACTATGTCGCCTTCATCGGGTCGCTGTCCCTGGTGACCGGCAGCGTGTCGAGTCTGACCTCCACCGTGCTGGCCTCCTTTAACCTGAATGTATCGATCAAACGTTCCGCTCCGATACTGGAATCGCTGCCAGAGACGGTGGCGGGCCGCAAGCGCCCTCAGCCGCTAAGCGGCGAAGTCGACCTGAGCGGGGTTCATTTCAGGTACTCGGCTGAAGGCCCCCTGGTCCTGTCCAACTTTTCACTGCTGGTACAGCCGGGCCAGTACATCGGCATTGTCGGTTCATCCGGGTGCGGCAAATCAACGCTGGTGCGCCTGCTGCTGGGCATCCTCACGCCAACGCAGGGGCAAATTTACATCGACAGGAACGACCTTGGCACGGTAAACCTCGACGAGATCCGCCAGCAGATCGGCCTCGTGCTGCAGGACTACCACATGTTCTCGGGTTCCATTCTGGACAATATTGCAGCCGGCCGCGAGTTTGAGGTGGGCCAGGTATTGGCGGTGCTCGACACCATCGGCATGGGCTCTTTCGTCAAGGCCCTGCCCATGGGCATCCATACCTTCATCGGCGAGGGCACAACCGGGTTCTCCGGCGGCCAGGTGCAGTTAATGGCCCTCGCGCGGGCGCTGGTGGGCGACCCGAAATTATTGATCATCGACGAGGCCACCAGTGCGCTGGACAACCTCAGCGTAAAAAAGGTCAGTGACCTGATCGATGCGCTGCCGATCACCCGGATTGTCTTTACCCACCGCCTGGGCACCTTGAAAAATTGTGACCTGATCCTCGTAATGGATCAGGGACGGATCGTCGAGCAGGGAACTTTTAAAATGCTGCTCGCGCAGGAAAATGGCCTGTTCCAGGCGATGTTGCAGATAAAACAGGAGTAGTTCAATGCGTTCTTCCTTGATTTTTTTCGAGTGCCTGGATGATGATGATGTCGCCTGGATTTATCATGCCTGTCACAAGGCCGACTACGCCGATAAGGATGTCCTCATTGACGCCGGAATGGTGGCGACCGAAATTTTTATTTTACTCGAAGGCAAATGCCGGGTTGAATCGGTGGCCGGCCAGTTTCTGGACCTGTTGAGCAGCGGCGACATCATTGGCGAGGTCAGTTTTGTCGACAAGCGCAAGACGGCAACCCGGGTAAGCGCCCAGGGCGGCTGCGCTGTGGCGGTGATTGACGGCGAACAGTTGCGCGAAAAACTGCAAACCGATGTGGCTTTTTGCTCCAGGTTTTACCTGGCGGCGGCCAGGGTTCTGGCCTACCGGCTCAGGGGCAATCTGCAGGTGGCCATTACCGAACATGTGAACGTCATGAACTCGGCGCAGGAGTTTGTCGGCGAAATTGATCCGGCCGACCTCGATGCAACGGCCAAGTCGGGGGCACGCCTCGCCTACCTGATGAGCCGCTTTTCCTAGCCGCCGGCCCCGGCCTGATCGGCGAAACGACAGCGCAAGTCCTGCAAAACAACCGGAGACCAAAAGCCATCATGCCCGCCTATTCACTCGGTGACCGCCGCGTCCGTTTGCCCGCCGGCGAATATTTTGTCGCCCCCGATGCCACGCTCATCGGTTCGGTCAGTCTCGGCGAGCGCGCCAATATCTGGTTCAAGGTGGTGATACGCGCCGACAACGAGGTGATCAGCATAGGCGAAGGGGTCAATGTGCAGGATGGCAGCGTGTTGCACGCCGATCCGGGTTTTCCGTTGACGCTGGCAAAAGACGTCAGCGTCGGCCACATGGCCCTGCTGCACGGTTGCACCGTGGGCGAAGCCAGCCTGGTCGGCATGGGCAGCATCATCATGAATGGCGCGGTGATCGGCAGACATTCGATCGTCGGCGCCGGCGCGCTCATACCCGAGGGCAAGACTTTCCCCGACGGCGTGCTGATCCTCGGCTCCCCCGGCAAGGTGGTGCGCGAACTCAAAGCGGAAGAAATCGCCGGGATACGCGATATCGCGCTGCGCTACGCCGAAAGCGGGCAGCGCTACCGGCGCGAAATGCAGCCGCAGGATATCCCCGGCTGATACGGTAATAGGCTGGAAACCCGCGCCAGATAAGGGTTTCCAGCTATTGGTCTGAGCTGCGGCGTTCTTTCGGCGAACCCCAAATCCCCCTTACTCCCCCTTTTCCAAAGGGGGAAACCTATGCAAGCAATTGCGAGGCAAGCGCTCCGCCTCACCATTCCCCCCTTTGTCCCCTCCGGGGACTACCTTCGGGGCGAAAAAGGGGGGCTAGGGGGGATTTGAGTTGGCGGCCAAGTGCGGGAAATCGATTACTTCGGTGCCATCCTGATCGCCCCGTCAAGGCGGATGGTTTCGCCGTTGAGCATTTCGTTTTCGGCGATGTGCTTCACCAGGCCGGCGTAATCGGCCGGTTTGCCCAGGCGCGGCGGGAACGGCACCATCTTGGCCAGCGAGTCCTGCACCTCCGGCGGCATGCCCAGCAGCATGGGTGTCTCGAAAATGCCCGGCGCAATGGTCAGCACGCGAATGCCCTCGCGCGACAGGTCGCGTGCGATGGGCAGGGTCATGCCGACGATGCCGCCCTTGGAGGCCGCGTACGCCGCCTGCCCGATTTGCCCGTCGTAGGCGGCAACCGAGGCGGTGTTGACGATGACGCCGCGCTCGTTCGCGGCGTTGGGTTGGCCCTTGGCCATCGCCGTTGCCGCAAGGCGGATCATGTTAAAGCTGCCTATGAGGTTGATGTTGATGACGCGGGCGAAGGTGGCGAGCGCATGCGGGCCGTTCTTGCCCACGGTTTTTTCGCCTATGGCGATGCCGGCGCAATTGACCAGGCCTTGCAATGCGCCAAACTCCTTCAGCGCCAGGTCGACAGCCGCCTGGGCGTCGGCCTCGGCGGTGACATCGGTCTTGATAAACCGCGCCTGCTTGCCCAGTTCGGCGGCCAGTGCCTGCCCCTTGTCGGCCTGCACGTCGGCGATGACCGCATTGGCGCCGTTGGCGACCAGCATGCGCACGGTGCCCTCGCCCAGTCCCGAAGCGCCGCCGGTAACGATGAAAGTGCTTCCCTTTATTTGCATGATGCCCTCGGTAGGTAAAAAATGAAAAATAGAAGCGTGTGCTGCCCCGGCCTATTCGACCTTGATCCCGCCACGCTTGACCACGTCCGCCCACTTGACGAGGTCGGCGTCGACGCGGCGCGATAGTTCTGGCCCTGCCAGCCACAGCATGTCGATGCCCAGCACGGCGAGGCGCTCGCCTGTTGCGCGGTCCTCCCACACGGCGCGCAAATCATTGCGCAATTGCGTCAGGATCGCCGTCGGCGTCCCGGGCGGGGCATACAGCATGTACGTGTTCGACGTAACCAGTCCGGGAAAGGTGGCCGACAACGGGGCGAGTTCCGGAATCAGCGGCGAAGCCGCCGAACCGGTCACCCCGACGGCGCGCAGCTTGCCGCCTTTCACATGGGGCAAGCCCGCGGTGACCGGACCGCAAAACATCGACACTTCGCCGGCCAGCACCGCAGTCATCGCCGGCGCCGCGCCCTTGTAGGGCACATGGACGATGTCGATGCCGGCGCTGTTGCGCAGCATTTCAGCGCAAAGGTGCCCGGGCGACGCCGGTCCTGCAGACGAGTAGGTCAGCACACCGGGTTTGTTTTTCGCCACGGCGACCAACTCGGCCAGCGAGCTCGCGCCAACAGAAGGATGCACCACCAGCATGTTCATGGTTTCGGCCATGATGGCGACGGGTGCGAAACCCTTGCGCGGGTCGTAGGGGGTCTTGATCAGCGCCGGCGCCATGACAATGGGTAAATCCACGGTGAACAACAGCGTGTAGCCGTCGGGCGGGGCCTTGGATACGACATCGGCGCCGATCGTTCCGGTGGCGCCAACGCGGTTTTCCACCACCACCGCCTGCCCCCAGCGCTCTCCCATCTTTTGCGCGTAAATGCGCGCCAGCAGATCGGCCGGGCCCGTTGCCGGGGTCGGCACGATGAATTTCACCGGCTTGCCGGGGAAGCGCTCCTGCGCCACCGCCGGTTGCGGCAGCAGTAAAAAAGCGCCTACGGTCGCGAGTATCCGCACTGTCGCAATCCGCACCGGATTGGATATGAATCGCTTTTGCACAGCGTCGCCTCCTTGTCGGCCCTCGGCCTTGTCAATAAACGGCTTGAATCGAACTAGGGAAGCTCTGATTAAGTCCGTCATTCCCGCGAAGCTTGTCCTCGAATGCCTTAATCGGGGAGCGGGAATCCACCTTGACCTAAAGCGTGGATTCATTGAGTCAAAATGGATTCCCGCTTTCGCAGGAATGACGATTTATGGACTTAATCAGAGCTTCCCTAGGCTTTATAATGGCACCGAATTCCGGGCCAGTTCCGACAGCCAAATTATAAGCCAGCCGCCATGCCAATACGATTACGACTCGCCGCCCTGCCGTTGAAGAAAATCACCGCCTGGCTTGGCGGTCTCTTCATCCTTGTCGGCATCACCGGGTTCCTGGTACTGCCGCCCATCGTCAAGTCGGTGGTACTCAAGGAATTGTCGGCAAAACTGCATCGCGAGGTGACGATAGACAAAATCGCCATCAACCCCTATGCGCTGACCGTCACGATCACCGGCTTTGACATCAAGGAGCGTAACGGCGGCGGCAGTTTTGTCGCCTTTGACGAGCTTTACCTGAACACCGAACTCTCTTCGCTCGTCCGCCTCGCGCCGGTGCTCAAGGAGCTTCGCCTCACCGGGCCACGACTCAAACTGGCGCGCACCGAGGCCGGCCGCTACAACTTTTCCGACCTGCTTGATGAATTTCTGGCCAAACCAAGCGACGGTCCGGTGCCGCGCTTCGCCCTTAACAACATCCAGATCACAAAGGGCCGCATCGACCTTGAGGACAGGCCGGCTGGCGCCAAGCACGAAATCGCCGATATCGCGCTCGGCATCCCCTTTGTGTCGAGCATCCCCAGCCTTACCGACCTATTCGTCGAGCCGAAGCTCTCCGCCAGGGTCAACGGCGCACCGCTGGAGATTAGCGCCAAGAGCAAGCCGTTTCGCCAGTCGCTCGAGACCGCCGTATCGCTGGACATCGACAAGTTCGAATTGGCACGGCTCAATGGATACATCCCCGCAGACATCAAGCTGAAGATTCCCTCGGGCCGTATTGACAGCAAGATAACGGTCAAATTCCTGCGCCATCCGGACAAGGCGGCCACCCTGGAAGTGTCGGGCGAGGCCAGCCTGGCCGACCTGGTCGTAACCGAGGCAGATGGCAAGCCCCTGGTCAAGCTGCGCCAGCTCGATGTCACTCTGGCCGATGTTTCGCCTTTGATGCGCAGCGCACGGGTATCCAGGCTCAGCGTGGACGGTGCAGAACTCGCGCTGCGGCGCGCCCCCTCCGGCCAGCTCAACCTGCTTGCCGCCCTGCCGGCGAACAAGCCTGCCGCCCGCGCTGCCCCGGACGCGCCACCCTTTAAGCTGGAACTGGACGAACTGGTGGTGAGCAAGGCCAAACTGGTCGTCGACAACGAGGCGGCGGTCACCGACTGGCGCGCCAGCATCGATTCATTCGATATGGTGCTCAAGGCCTACAAAAGCAACAACGAATCACCCGTCAAGGTCGATGCGTCGATCAGTGGCATGCGCATCATCAAGACCGTCTCCAAGGCCGATGTCCTGCAAGTGCCATCGCTGCAAATCAAGGACGCCAGCATTGATCTCAAGAATCTCGAAATCACCCTGGCCGAGCTTGCCAGCAGCGGCGCAAAACTGACTCTGGTGCGTGACGCCGATGGCAAGCTTGATGTTGAGGCCATGTTCGCCGCCAAGGTGGCACCCGGGCTGACCGCCGTGGCCGCGGCGGTGAAGGACGCCGCACCGGACTGGACCGTCAATGTCAAAAAATTCGACATCACCGACTATGCCCTGACCGTCACCGACAAGCTTGCTGCTGGTGAGGCGACGCTGGCTGCCGAGAAAATGTCGCTGACCGGGCAGGACTTTTCCACGCGCAAGGATGCCAGGGGCAAGTTCGAGATCAAGACCACCTTGAACAAGACCGGCGCGCTCGCTGTCGCCGGGACGCTGGTGTTGCAACCCCTGTCCGGGGACATGCGCATCGACGCCAGGGGCATTGCCATCCTGCCCTTCCAGCCCTACTTCGCCGACCGGGTGAATGTCGATGTCACCGGCGGTGATGTCGCCTTCAAGGGCGCGCTCGACTGGAAGCTCGCCGCTGCGGGGGCAGCCTTGCCGGTCAGCGGCGAGTTTTCCGGGGTGCTTGACGTGACCGGATTCGCTTCAACGGAGCGGGTCAGCGCCGAAGACCTGCTTAAATGGAAGTCACTGCACGTCGGCCCGGTTCGCGGGACGCTTGCGCCGCTGGCCATCCAAATCGAGGAAATCGCGCTCACCGATTTTTACTCGCGCCTGGTGCTGTTTCCCGAGGGGCGGCTCAATGTGACGGGCCTGTTGCGCCGGGTCGATGCTGCAACGCAGGCCGTGGCACCACCCAGCGATGTTGCAGTCGACATCGGCCGCGTGACGCTGCAAGGCGGCAACGTCAATTTCTTCGACCGGGCGATGACACCCAACCAGGCTTTCAACCTGAACGACCTGGGTGGCACCGTCACCCGGCTGACCGCAACCACGCCGGCCACTGTGGACTTGCGCGGCAAGCTGGATAATTCCGCACCGCTGCTCATCAGCGGCAAGTTCAATCCCCTGTCCAAGGACTTGTTCCTCGATATCAAGGCCGGCGTCAAGGACTATGACCTGACACCCCTGACGGCGTACGCCGGCCGCTACATCGGCTATGGCATCGAAAAAGGCAAGCTGTCGCTGGAGTCCAGCTACAAGCTGGAGAACCGCAAGCTCGACGCGCAGCACCAGGTGTACCTCAACCAATTGACCCTGGGCGAGAAGGTCGACAGCCCGGAGGCGACCAAGCTGCCGGTATCGCTGGCCCTGGCACTGCTCAAGGACCGCAACGGCAACATCGACCTTGACCTGCCCATTTCCGGCACGCTCGACGATCCGCAATTCAGTGTCGCCAGCCTGGTGTTCAAGGTTATCGGCAACATTATCGTGAAGGTGCTTACCGCGCCCTTCGCCTTGCTCGGTTCCCTGTTCGGCGGCGGTGGCGAGGAATTGTCCTGGATAGAGTTCGCCCCCGGCCAGGCGGCGCTCAATGCCGCCGCCACCGCCAAGCTTGGCAACCTCGCCAAGGCGCTCACCGATCGCCCGGGACTCACGCTGGAGATCGCCGGCCGTGTCGATCCGGAAAACGACAAGGAAGGCCTGCGTCGCGCCAGGCTGGACCAAGCCGTAAAAACGCAAAAATTCCGCGTCCTTGCCAGCCAGGGAAACCCGGCGGCTTCGGTTGCCCAGGTCAGCATCGAGCCGGCTGAATACCTGCAATACCTCGAACGCGCCTATGACGCCGCGAGCTTTCCCAAGCCGCGCAACATGGTCGGGCTGGCCAAATCGCTGCCCAAAGAGGAAATGGAAAAACTCCTGCTGGCCAATATCAGCGTTACCGATGACGACTTGCGCCTGCTCGCCGACCAGCGCGCCAGGGCCGTCCAGGAAGCCATGCTCAAGGCCGGCATCGCGGCCGAACGGGTGTTCCTGCTTGCCACCACCATCGAAGCCCCCGCCGCCAAGGACAAGGCCAAAGCCAGCCGCGTGGACTTGTCACTGAAATAGACAATAAGCTGGAAAGCCACGTCTGGCGGGCATTTCCAGCCATCGCAGGGAGAAAAAAGCATGACGCAAGTCGAAAAGGCCACACGCTTCAAGGCGCTGCACGCGGCGCCCGGCGCCTTCCTCATCGCCAACGCCTGGGATGGCGGCTCCGCGCGCATCCTCGCCGGCCTCGGCTATCAAGCCCTCGCCACCTCCAGCGGCGCCCAGGCCGGAACCCTGGGCCGGCGTGACGGCAGGGTCACGCGCGACGAAGCCCTCGCCCACTGCCACGCCATCGTCCTTGCGACCGACTTGCCGGTGTCGGCCGACCTGGAAAAAGGCTTCGGTGACACACCAGACGACGCGGCGCTGACCATACGCCTTGCCGGTGAAGCGGGCTTGGTCGGCGCTTCCATAGAAGATGCCAGCGGCGACAAGAGCAAGCCGCTCTACGAGCTCGCCCACGCCACCGAGCGCATCGCCGCCGCCGTAAAGGCGGCGCGCGCCCTGCCTTTTGATTTCATGCTGACCGCCCGTGCCGAGAATTTTCTCAAGGGCAATCCCGACCTCGCCGATACCATTCGCCGCCTGCAGGCTTATGAAGCCGCCGGCGCCGATGTGCTCATGGCGCCCGGCCTGCCCGATTTGGAATCGGTGCGCGCGGTGTGTGCTGCGCTGAAGAAGCCGTTCAACTTCATGGGTGGCATCAAAGGCAAGAGCTTCACGGTCGCGGAACTTCAAGCCGCAGGCGTAAAGCGCATCAGCCTGGCGACCTCGCTTTACCGCGCGGCGATGAGCGGGATGATAGACGCAGCGCGGGAGGTGAAGGACAAGGGGACATTTGGGTATCTGGATGGCAGCCTGACTACGCCTGAACTTAGTGGGTATATGCAGGAATGAGTCAGAAGGTGAACGTCTCGAGGCTGTGCCCCCTTCCCTGAAAACAATGTCCAAGGAGGAAATCACATGAAACTTCTGTTCGCCACCGCCCTGCTCGGCCTGTCCGTTTTTTCTACGTTGGCCGTCGCCGCCTTCCCCGACAAGCCGGTCAAGATCATCATCGGCTTCCCCGCCGGCGGGCCGCTGGACACGCATGCACGCGTGCTCTCCGACCAGCTGAGCAAGATTCTCGGCCAACCGGTCATCATCGATTACAAGCCGGGCGCCGGCGGCAGCATAGGCGCCGATTTTGTTTCAAAGGCGGCGCCCGACGGCTAC
The DNA here is from genome assembly GCA_945861875.1 of Bordetella parapertussis. Lineage (GTDB taxonomy): Bacteria > Pseudomonadota > Gammaproteobacteria > Burkholderiales > SG8-39 > CAITSH01. Next base: position 6,344 of record CAMAWC010000019.1, on the reverse strand, counting down.
ACCCTGCTGATGGCCAATACCGGCACCATGGTCATCAATCCCTTCATCTACAAGAACAGCTACGACACGCTGCGCGACTTCACGCCCATTGCGCGCACCGCGCAACAGCCGCTGGCGCTGGTGGTCAATCCGGCGGTGCCGGCGAAGACACTGGCCGAATTCATTGCCCTCGCAAAGGCAAGCCCGGGCAAGCTCAACTACGGCTCGGCCGGCACCGGCGGCATCTCGCACCTGGTACCCGAGATGCTGCAGGCGGCCACCGGCATGCAGATGGTGCACGTCCCCTACAAGGGCACGGCCCCCGCTTTTACCGACCTCCTGGCCGGCCAGGTGCAATTCATGGCCGAGTCCATACCGCAGGTGTCGCAGTACATCAAGATCGGCAAGGTGCGTGCGCTGGCAATGACCGGCAGTGAGCGCAACGCCGCCATCCCCGACGTGCCGACCATGCAGGAAGCCGGCGTGAAAGAGTTTGAAGTGGTGGGTTTTTACGGTGTGCTCGCGCCGCCGAAGATGCCGGCAGACATCACGGCCATCCTCACCCAGGCCTTCCACAAGGCGCTCGCCTCGGACGAGGTGCGCACCCGCATGATCCAGCAAGGGGCCGACCCGGCCTACCTCGATGCAGCCGCCTTTGCCGCCTATCTCAAGACTGAAACGGGACGCTGGGGTGGCGCGGTGAAAAAAGCCGGTGTGAAGCTCGACTGAGGCGCGTCCGGTTTCTTCTTGCCCCATCACCGGGCAAATGGCTGGAAACGCGCGCCAGACTTGGCTTCCCAGCCGGTATGCTTTCTTAGAACGGCTTGCCAAGGTAGACGTAATAACTGCTGACGCCGGCTTGCGCGCGCCCATAGGCCAGGTAGACCGGACCGATAGGCGTGTCGGCCGCCATGAACAGGCTGCCCGATTTAAGCAGTCCCGTCGGGTTGCCCGCTACCAACTGCTGGCCCATCTCCCCGGCTTCGACGGAAAAACCGCCGAAAACACCGTCAAACAGAAAGCCGCGCGCGAAGCGGCGCATGTACACGGCGCGGGCAAAAGAGAGCCTTTGCCCGATCAGCTGGCCGGTGGCGTAACCCGATTGCTGCAGGAATCCGCCCCACTGGAACTGGTCGTAACTTGGCAACTGCCCGGGGCCCTGCCTGCCGCCGCTCTTCACGGTAACGCTGACCGAATTGGCGTCAAATGAATAGGCCGCAGTGCCGTCGGCTTCCCACTTGGTGTAGATGTCCGCCGCCCCCAGCTGCTTGCTCGAATCGTAGACCTTCAGCCCGGTGCGCCAGCCCGCGCGAGGAAAGTCGATGCTGTCGAGCTGGTCGAACAGCAGGCGGGCGGTGTATGCACCCTGGCGCGCGGGACTTTGCAGCGGGGCGAGGCTGGGCGGCCCTATACTCAAGGACGGCTTCGCGCTGCCGCCCACCACACCCACCCGCACCTGTCCGTACTGGAATAGCTGGCTGCCGATGTCGACACCGACAAGGCTGGATGCGTTCATGTACCGTGCCACCAGATTGCTGCCCTGGTAGACATCGGTGGTACGCCGCCCGAACACCATGTAGGGCGCGACGAAGAGCAAGCCCTTGGCATTCAGCGGCTGGTAAAACTCCGTCACGATGTTGCTGTTGTTCCCGAGCTGAACATCGGTGCGCCACTCTGCACCCAGCGAATTTATCCAGGTCTTGCGGTAGCTGCCAAGCAGGTTGTAAAAGGCTTCATTGCGAAAATCGCTCGACAGCCCCAGGCCAAAGCGCAGGAAGTCCGGCCCCCAGGATTTTTCGATCGCATCTACCGCCATGACGCGCCTCGATGTTTCTTCCAGCAGGCTGTAGTTCACATGCTCGAAGTAACCGGTGCCGTAAATGCGCAGCATGTCCTGGTCGATTTTCCCCTGCACCAGCGGTTCATCGACTTTGGTCTGCATCACCGTTTCCAATGCCACCGGGTTGATCCGGCCCAGCCCGTCAAAGCGGATTTCGTCAACCGGGCGCAGGTCGGGGGCCACGGCAATCATCTGGCGCTGGCGCAGCGCCGCGAATTCGGCGACCGGGACGGAGAAATCCTTCAGCCGGTCGGCCACCTTGCGTGCCGCCTCATCGCCCAGCGGGATGATTTTTGCCAGCGAGTCGAAGTCCCCGGTCGAGTAGTCGCCCAGCTCCGGCGAAATCAGGATATCGGTGGGCTTCATTGCCGCGAGCGAGGTCTGCACGTTTTGCTCGGTCAGGATGCTCAGCATCTGCCCTGCAACGCCAAAAATCCCGCTCAATTGCGCGCGCGTGAGCAGCGGTGTGCCGACATTGACCGCGATAATAACGTCTGCACCCATGCCGCGCGCGGTTTCCACAGGCAGGTTGCCGGTCAGCATGCCATCGACCAGCAGCTTGCCCTCGTACTCGGCCGGGGCGACCGCGCCGGGTACCGACATGCTCGCGCGCATCACGCTGGGCAGGTCGCCCTCCTTGAATACCACCGCCTTGCCGGTCACCAGGTCGGTCGCCACGGCACGGTATGGAATGGGCAGGTTGTCGAATTTGACGTAGCCCTTGACACGTGAAATTTCGCGCAGCACGGTTTCAAGTTGCACGCCTGAGACAAGGCCCGGGCCGAAAGTCAGCCCGCCCTTGGTGACGCCAAATTCCGGGCCGATGAAATTGCGGTAGTCGTCGATCTTGCGCCGCATGGAGAGTTCCTGGCGCGGGGGCTTTTCCTTGAACAGCCGTTCAGTCGAGATGCCGCCGCTGATTTGCTCCAATTCGGCCACCGACTGGCCCGAGGCGTAACCGGCGCCGACCAGGGCGCCCATGCTGGTACCGGCGATACAGTGTATGGGTACGCGATATTCCTCCAGCACCTTGAGCACGCCGATGTGCGCCGCACCGCGGGCGCCGCCGCCGGAGAGCACCAGGCAGATTTTCGGCCGCTTGGCGGTGGCCGGCACGTCGGCTGCGGCCGCGGTTTGCGCCGACACCTTAGCCGGCAGCAATGCCAGCACCAGCACCGGTACAAGTAGACAAGCGCGCACGTCCAATCGCATGTTCATTTCATTTCCTTTTTGCACGCGCTTCCTCTGCCCGGGAAGCGTAAAAATTAAGGTGGTGTCGCGCCCGCCCGATCGGCGGCGGCCGGACTCGCCTGCCGTATGAGCCGGGAAAAGTCCGCGGTAATTCCGGCCGCCTGGGCGCGCGCATTGATGTGGACCTGCTGCTCGAGTTCGGCAAAGGCCAGCCCGCCGGTCGCAAGCCGCCCGTTTTCGTAGAGGTATTCGGGCACATAGCCGCTGGCGAGGATTTTCCAGCTCAAGGGCAGGCGGCCGGCGTTGACAAAGGAATCGCGCCAGATGCTGGTGGTGCAATTGGTGGTCAGGCTGTTATAGAACTCGGGTTTGTCCTTGAGCGTGTTGATTTTCTTCACGTACTGCAGGAACAGCCGCCGACTGCCCTCTATGTTGCCCTGGGCGCGATACAGGTAGACCTGTTCCGGCGGGTCGCGCCGGTAGTTGGTGCGCAGTCCAATGACATCGCGCTCATCGGCCACGATGTACATCAGCGTGTATTGGCGGAAAAAACCGGCCAGCGTGGAATACGCCTGGCCTTTTTGCTTGCGCGTTTCGATTGACACGGCCAAATGCTCGCCGCCGGCAAAGGCGAAACTGAGCAACACATGCGCGATGGCCGGTCCCATCCAGTAGACGGCGACGACATCAACGCCCTCGAGCTTGCTGACATCGAAGCTCTTGTCATAATAAGCCGGGGTGTAGTCGAACTCGCTGCGATAGGCGAAGTTGCGGATATTGTGCATGGTGACCGTATCGCCCTTGAGCTCGGCCCAGGGCAAGGTCGCGACGTCAGCCTGCCAGTCCCCCTGGTTCGACGGTTCGCCCTGCTCCCACCACGCTACCAGGACGAAAAACGCCGCCAGATACACGGCAAGCACGCGCCAGCGCCAGCGGCCGACACCCAGGCAAATCACGGCGGCCAGTGACAACACGGCAAATGCCCCGGCAAGGACCATGCGCACAGCCTCGTTCGGCAATCCGGAATAGCAGATGGCGAGCACCGCCCAGGCGCCGGCCATGGCGACAACAAGGCCCAGTAAGATCAGGCCGAAACATTTCGCGATCCGCAGCGCCATGCCTCAGGCGTCGCTGCGCGAACTGCCGACAGCCGGGTCGCCCGCCGCCGGTGGCACCGCCGGTGCGGCATGCCATTGGTCGCGCGGGACAAGGACGTTATTGCGCGGCTGCAGCATGAAGTGTGGCGACATCATTTGCACCCCGTGCAGGTTGAACTGGTCCTGGATGTGGCCGTGCAGTTCCGAGAGCACGGACACGCGGTTGAGCGGCTGGTCCATGTAGGCAAACAATTCATACTCGACATAAAAATCCGCCAGCCCGCGCTGGTAGACAAAGGGCGTGGGCGTCCGGCGAAGCCCGGCCGTCTGTTCCGCGGCGGCAACCAGCATGGCGTAGACCTGCCGCCAGGGCGCGTCGTAGCCTATGGTCACCTTGGTTGAAACCAGGGCGCCACGGTCCCCGGTGAGGCGCGAGTAATTGCGAATCGGATTGCCGATCAGCACGGCATTGGGAATGGTCACCTCTTCGTTGCGCATGTCGACGATCTTGGTCGAGAGCACGCCGACTTCGCTTACCACCCCCGTGGTGCCGTTGATGTCGACAAAATCACCGACCGACAAGGCGCGCGAATAAACCAGTACCAGGCCGCTCATCAACTGGGTGACGATACCGGCCGAACCCAGTGTCAGCATGAAGCCGAGCATCACCGACAAGCCCTTGAATGCGTCGCTGTTCGATAGCGGAATATACGGATAGGCCACGGCGACGCCGAAGCACCAGACCAGAATGGTGATAATGCGGCGCGTTGCGCTGATGGTTTCGCGGTGTATGCCGGGAACCCGGATGCGCCCGGCATCGACATTCCTGAAAAAATTGGTGATGACGTCGTTGATCGCCTTGGTCAGGAACAGTATCAGCAGCACGGTAACCAGCCCCGGTATGGCACTGACGATGCCCCGGCCCAGACCCTGGGCCAAATCGACCAGGAAATTCCCCAGCTTGCTGCCCAGAGGCTCGGTTGTCGGAAAGGTCGACAGCACAAAGGTCAGCCACGCGTAGCCGAAGCCGAGCCACAAAAACACCATCAGCAGCTGTGCCAATCGCTGGACCAGCAGCCAAATGTGGCGCGCCAGGCGCAGCGCAGGGGTGGCATCGTCGCGGTCGATGACGACCTGCAGCCGGGCGACCAGCAGGCGCGTGGCGCGCCAGGTCAGCCAGACCAGGGAAAATGCCACCAGGGTGGCAAGCGCGGCCCATGCCACCTCCTTGAGGATGGTCATGGGCAGTCGTTTTTCCCCGGCAATGCGCATCGCCTCGGCCAGGCGCGCCTGGGCCTGTGCGGCGGCCTGCTGCAGCGTTAGTTTTTCGTCCGGATCAAGATCGCCGGTGAGCACACTGAACAAGACTATGTCGCCGCTGCGCAAGGCCACGCCGGTATCCCCTTCGATGGTGCCGGACAACAACACTATCGGTTGCAGCATTTGCGCCGGTGTCAGCCGGTTGATGCGTTCGTGGGCGCGCCTTGCCCTCACTGCGGGCGTCAGGCCGGAAAAAGTGGTGCGAAAGATGAAAATATGGCGAAACTGGAATTCCAGCGTCGCCTCCGGCGGCGCGGGCTCGGCCGCCGCCGCTCCCGCCGGAGTAGCAGCGACTGCCGTGCATAGCAGCAAGAGCACCGCGACAAGGCGGGCAAGCGCGAAAAAGCCGGGAAGTTTCAGCATACTGACAGACTGACCATTGGGACACCCTGGGTTGAGGCCTGCAACATGGCCGCATTATATCGGCAGCGGCTCCTGCGCAGTAGTGCCCGGGCGCGCCGTTCTGCCCTCCGCCAGAAAATCCAGCGCCTAGTGCAACATCCAGATCAGTGCGGTACCGCCAATGGAAATGAGGATGTGCCCGAACGCCACGGTGCTCGAGTAGCCGATCACCGCCACCGGGCTCCCTGACCGTTCCTGCACCGATGCCAGCGCCGCGGTCATGGTCTGCGCCCCGGCCAGCGCGCCAAGCAGCAACAAGGGGTTGAGCTTGAGCACATAGCGGCCGACCAGCAACCCGACCAACTGCGGTGCCAGCGTCACCACCACCCCGCCAAAAAACACCGCCAGACCGACCTCGCGGATGGCGTCGACAAACACCGGGCCGGCCTTGAGTCCTATCATCGCGACAAAAGCGGCCAGTCCGATCGAGGTCATGAATTCAATCGCGCCGGCCGGAATATAGGCGAACAAGGGCCGTTTTGAATTACGCCAGCCAATGGCCAGGCCGACCAGCA
>CAMAWC010000018.1 GCA_945861875.1 Bordetella parapertussis | reverse complement strand
CGCAGGAAATAAAACGCCCCGGGCAGCAACACCGCGACCGTGCCTGCTTCGGCCAGGGCGCGCACCCCCGCTTCGCCGGTATATTCGAGGTGATCGGCCGAGAGCGCCTTGAAACGCGCCGCCAGCGCCGCGCCTCCGAGGTCCGACAGCTGGTCGGCGTGCAGTTTCACCGGCAGGCCAAGTTCGACCGCCTTGCCGAACACGCGCGACGTCTGTGCCGGACTGAATGCGATGCCTTCGCAAAAAGCGTCAACCGCATCGACCAAACCGGCTTCCGCCGCGGCAGGCAGCATTTCGTTGCAAACCAGTGCAATGTAATCGTCGGCCCGTCCAAGGTATTCCGGCGGCAGTGCATGCGCCCCAAGAAAGGTCTTCTTTACCGTCACCGGTGCCGTCTCGCCGAGCAGGCGGGCCGCACGCAGCATTTTCAGCTCGGTGCGCGTGTCCAGGCCATAGCCGGATTTAATTTCAATCGTGGTGACACCCTCTTGCATCAAACGGCGCAGGCGCCGGGCCGCACCGGTCACCAGTTCGGTATCCGACGCGTCGCGCGTCGCCTCTACCGTCGAAACGATGCCCCCGCCGGCGCGCGCGATGTCTTCGTAACTCGCACCCTGCAAGCGCAATTCAAACTCCCGCGCGCGATTGCCGGCGTACACAAGATGGGTGTGGCAGTCGATAAGGCCGGGGGTAAGCAGCGCGCCGTGAACGTCGTGCACTTCGCGCGCCAGCGCCGCGGGCTCGCCCGGCAGCTCGGCGCGCGCGCCCAGCCAGGCGATGCGCCCGGCCTCGGCCGCAATGGCGCCACGCTCAATGGCGTTGTACCTGCCTTCGCGCATGGTGATGAGCCGCGCATTAACCCAGAGTGTGTCCCACATCGCCTGATTCCCCGTTGCCCCGTCGCTGAAGTCGCGTCGGTTTCGCCTGTTGTTTGCTTGATACGGCCTGCCTGCCTGCGGTTATCATAACGGCAAATGAAAACCCTTTACGCTGCCGAAGCATTGCTTGCCACCGGCTGGTCCCGCGATGTGCTGGTCGACATCGATGACGCCGGCATGATCAAGGCCGTGCGCAACGGCAGGAAGAACGGTGATGCCGAGGATGCCGGGGGACCGCTGCTGCCGGGCATGGCCAATGTGCATTCGCACGCCTTCCAGCGCGCCATGGCCGGCCTGGCAGAACGCATGGGCTCGCCCGAGGACAGTTTCTGGACCTGGCGCGAAGTCATGTACGGCTTTCTCAAAACCCTGGGCCCCGACGAAATCGAGGCCATCGCCGCGCAGTTGTATGTCGAGAACCTGAAAAACGGCTACACCGCCATCGGCGAATTCCATTACCTGCACAATGCCCCGGACGGCAGGCCCTACACCGACCGCAACGAAACGGCGCTGGCCATTGTGCGCGCCGCCGGCACCGCCGGCATCGCGCTCACCTTGTTGCCGGCGCTCTACGCCTACGGTGACTTCGGCGAAACGCCGATGAAACCGGCGCAAAAGCGCTTCACCACCCGGCCCGCTGACGTGCTGCGCATGGTCGAGTCCCTGCACAAGGCGCAACCGGGCATTCGCCTCGGCGTCGCCCCGCACAGCCTGCGCGCGGTCAGCCCGCCCATGCTCAAGGAACTCATCAGCGGCCTTGATGCCATCGACCCGGCCGCGCCCATCCATATCCACGTCGCCGAGCAGATCAAGGAGGTCAACGACTGCCTCGCCTGGAGCGACCTGCGCCCGGTGCAGTGGCTGCTTGAACACATGCCGGTGGGGCCGCGCTGGTGCCTGGTGCACGCCACCCATGTCGCCAGCGCCGAAGCCGAACGGCTCGCCGCGAGCGGCGTGACCGCGGGCTTGTGCCCGACCACCGAGGGCAATCTGGGCGACGGCATTTTTCCGTTTTTTCGTTATCGCGAAAAACAAGGCCGCTACGCCATAGGCGGGGACAGCCATGTGTCGCAATCCCCGGTGGAGGAATTGCGCTGGCTCGAATACGGCCAGCGCCTCACCCTGCGCCGGCGCAACATCGCCGCCTCCGAGGCCGCCCCCTCGGTGGGCAGCAACCTGTGGCACGAGGCGGCCGCGGGAGGCGCACAGGCGCTGGCGCAACCCGCCGGCGCCATCGCCGCGGGCAAACGCGCCGACCTGGTGGTGCTGGACGGCGAGCACATCAACCTTGCCGACCGCCACGGCGAGCGCATCAGCGACGCCCTGTTGTTTTCCGGGAATGAGCGCCTCGTCAGGCACGTGATGGTCGGCGGCCAGTGGCGGGTGCGCGACGGCCACCATGCCGGCGAAATTGCCATCGCCGAGCGCTTTCGCAAAGTACAAAAAGGATTGCTGGCATGAGCACAAACGAAAACGCCTGGCCAAACCGGCAGGAAGGCAGTTTCATCATGCGCGACTTTGCCTTCGGCAGCGGCGAGACCCTGCCCGAGTTGCGCATGCATTACCTCACGCTGGGCACGCCCAAACGTAACGGCAACGCCGCGGGTGCGATCAACAATGCCGTGCTGCTGCTGCACAACACCACCGGTTCGGCCAAGGACTGGTTCACGCCGGAACTGGGCGGCGAATTATTCGGTCCCGACCAGCCGCTTGATGCGAACCAGTTCTACATCGTCATGCCCGACGCCATCGGCTTTGGCGGCTCGAGCAAGCCCAGCGACGGCCTGCGCGCGTCATTCCCCCACTATAGCTTTCGCGACATCATTCGCGCCGAGCACCGGCTGCTTACCGAGCACCTGGGCGTGGCGCACCTGCGCATGATTCTCGGGCTGTCCATGGGCGGCATGCTGACCTGGCTGTTCGGCGGTCTTTACCCCGGATTCATGGATGCGCTGCTCCCTGTCGCGAGCCAGCCCGCGCCGATGAGCGGTCGCAACTGGCTGCAGCGGCGCATTTCCATCGAAGCCATCCGCAACGACCCGGAGTGGAACGGCGGCAATTACACCAGCAACCCCTCGCGCTATGTCTTTACCGCGCCCTTTGGTGCGTTGATGGTGCAAAGCGTGGTACGCCTGCAGGAACAGGCGCCGACGCGCGCGGCGGCCGACGCCTTGTACGAAAAATTCGTCGCCAACGCGCGCAAGGGCGACGCCAACAACCGCCTTTACCAGGTCGAGGCCTCCGGCACCTACGACCCGACCGACATCCTTGACAAGATCAAGGCGCCGCTGCTGGCGATCAATTTCGCCGATGACGAACTCAATCCTCCCGAACTCGGCTCAGTCGAACCGGTGATCAAGCGGTTGCCTGCGGCGCGCTACGTTCTGGTGCCGGCCGGGCCGCAATCCATGGGTCACTACACGGCCTTGCGCGCGGCGCAATGGAAAACCCACCTCGCCGAATTTATCGCCAGCCTGCCGCCGGTCTAGAAAACCTCAGGAACAGACCACGATTTTCATTCGATAATTTGTTGCGCGTCCGGTAGTTCTACCTCCTTCGTCGGACACCCGGCCCAACCGCGCGTCACACGGCGCTTGAGCATTCCGGCTATCTCCTGCTGGCCCCCCCAAAAAAGCATAGTTGCCGTTGGCGGCATTGCCGATTTCACCCAGAGTGTCCGGATCGAGGTGTGCGTCGAACAGACACCGATAGGCCGCGGCGTGCGCAGCGTCGGTATGGCCCAAGCGCAGATATTGTTGGTGTGGCGTCAGTAGTGTCCGGTTAAATATCGGACAAGTTCAATTGCTTGGCTTGGCGATATTTGATCGCTTTTCCGGGTATTCGTGGGGCTGGAAGGCCAAAAGAATCTGTATTTTGTCGAACACCGAGACCGAAAGAATCTGCAGCAATCTGTATAGCGAGGCATGGAGTTGACGCTCCTTCTTGACGATGGCAATGAGCGCATAGGTGCATACGGTGCACCAGATTTGCGTCTTCCCCGCGTTCTGGCTCCTACCCCGGGAATTCTTGATTCGCAGATGTTGCTTGATCCATTTGAAGAACAACTCCACCTGCCAGCGATTTTTGTAGAGCGCGGCGATGGTCAGCGCGGACAGCGTTGTGTTGTCGGTGAGAAATACCAAGGTCTTGCCGGACTTCGGGTCTTTGATGCGGATACGCCGCAAATGCCCGGGGTAGTCCTTGCAGATGTAAAAGCCGTTCATCGCGATGGCCTGATCGCAGATCACGCCCGCAGCCCTGTCTGCTGCGCCCGAGTACACGCGACTGGCGTCCATGCCACGTTTGGCTCGCGTGACAAAAAAGGCCGCCGCCTGACGCAGACGGTAATGCCGAGAGAACTCCAGATAGCCCCGATCCACTACGTAAAAAGCACCTGCCTCGGTGTCCAGGAGGTCGCGTGGCCAAGCGGCGCGAAATAGTGCAGCAGCGCGGGCGCAGCCGGAAGGGTGCTTGAAGCCTTGGGTGCGGAGGCGGCCGTACTTCAGCCGGAGATCCAAAGCCTGGCTGCGACGCTGAGGATCATGCCGTTCATTTCTTGCTGTCCTCTGGCGCGCCGTTGATATCACCCTGGATCGGGATGTCGTCGCGGAGGCAAGCCTTGAACTGGCCCGGCAGGCCGAAGGGGCGAAGCTTGGGCACGCTCTCGGCGCAAGCCGGCAGCGCGTAGGGGCAGCGCGTGCGAAAAACGCAGCCGGACGGTGGATCGACCGAGCTCGGCGGCTCGCCGCGCAGCAGGATACGTTTGCGGCGGCGCGCCGGGTCGATGCTCGGCGCCGCCGAAAGGAGCGCGGCCGTGTAGGGATGGCGCGGCGCGGCAAACACGGCAGCCGTCGGTCCCTCTTCCATCACCCTTCCGAGATACATCACTATGACGCGGTCGCACAGGTGACGCACCGCGGGCAGGTCATGGCTGATGAACAGCATCGCAAGCCCGAGCCGGGTGCGCAGATCGGCCAACAAGGCGAGTACCTGCGCCTGGATCGAGACGTCGAGCGAGGATACCGGCTCGTCGGCGACGAGGAAATCCGGCTGCGTGGCGAGCGCACGCGCAATGCCGATCCGCTGGCGCTGCCCCCCGGAAAATTCGTGGGGAAAGCGCTCCCCATGGCTCGCCGGCAGACCGACCTGATCGAGCAAGGCCGTGACCCTCTCCAGCCGCTCCGAAGCCGGCACAATGCCATGAATAACAAGCCCATCGGCGATCTGTGCGCCGACGCGGCGTCGCGGATCGAGACTGGAATAGGGATCTTGGAACACGAGCTGCATGCGCTGGCGCAACCGCCGTTGCGCCGTCTTGTCGAGCGTCGCGAGATCGGTTCCCTCGAACAGCACCTGTCCCGCTGTCGGTCGCAACAGTGCGAGCAACAGTCGCCCCACGGTGCTCTTGCCCGAACCGCTCTCGCCGACGAGGCCTACCGCCTCGCCGCGCGACAAGGCGATGTCGACTTCGGTTACTGCCTGGACGGTGCGGCCACGCCGGAAGATACCGGTGGATGCAAAATGGCGCGTCAGCCGGCGCGCCTGCACCAGAGGCTCGGCGCTGGAGGCTGCTGCGTCTGATGCGGGAATTTCGGTCATAGCAGGGTCCAGCGGATACAGCGGGTGCCGCGTCCGATTGCGGGTGTCACGAAAGGCGGCGGGGCTTGCTCGCAGGCATCGAGCCGGTGCGCACAGCGCGGGGCGAAACGGCACCCCGGGGGCAAAGCATGCGGCTGCGGCACCGTGCCGGGGACGCCTTGCGGAGCCGACCCGCCTTCGGAGGGGGCGCTTGCGATTAGCGCCGCCGTGTAGGGATGCAGCGGACGCGCGAACACCTCCGCAACCGAGCCCTCCTCCACGATCTCGCCCGCGTACATCACGACGACGCGGTCGGCGATCTCGGCCACCAACGGCAGGCTGTGGGTGATGAAGATCATTGCGAGCCCGCTCTCGCGCTTCAGTCCGGCTAGCAGCTCAAGCACCTGCGCCTGGATCGTCACATCGAGCGCGGTGGTCGGCTCATCCGCGATCAAAAGTCGCGGCCCGTTCGCAACCGCAATCGCGATCATCACGCGCTGCTGCATGCCGCCTGAGAGTTCATGCGGATAGGCGCGCCCACGCTGCTCCGGATCCGGAATGCCTACGCGCGCCAGAAGCGCGATGGCCTTTTTCTCAGCTTGCCGGCGCGGCATCGGGTCGTGCGCCAAGATGGCCTCCTCGATCTGGCGCCCGATACGATGCACCGGGTTCAAACTATGCATCGGATCCTGGAAGATCATCGCCATCGCGCCGCCGCGCAGACGCCGCAGCGTGGCTTCGTCGGCGCGTGCGAGGTCGACGCCCTCGAACAGTGCGGCCCCTTGCGTAACGCGGGCGGCAGGCGGCAGCAGACCCATCGCGGCGAGACAGGTCAACGATTTTCCCGAGCCGCTTTCGCCGACGATTGCGAGCGTCTCTCCGGCCGCGACCACGGCCGACACCTTTTGCACCGGGCAGATCACGCCGTTCGGGGTTTCGATCTCGACCGAAAGATCGCGGATGTCGAGCACCGCCTGCCCTCGATCGGGAAGCAGACCGGGCGCGATGAAATCGAGCAGCCGGCGGCGCCTTGCGCGCAGCGCCGCGCTGTGCGGATCGAAGGTATCGCGCAATTCGTCGCAGAGCGCATTCATGGTGAAGATGGTCAGCGTCAGCGCGATACAGGGAAACAACAACAACAACGGCGCGCGGTCCATGATGGCGCGCGCGCTGCGGATCATCACGCCCCATGAGGGCACCGGCGGCACCACGCCGAGCCCGAGGAATGACAATCCCGATTCCAGAGCGATCGCGGCCGCGACCGCGAGGCTCAACTGCACCAGCAGCGGTCCTGCGATATTCGGCAGGATCGTGCGCAGCATGATGCGCGGCTGCGAGGCGCCGAGCGAGCGCATCGCTTCGACATATTGGTGCGACCGGACCGACAGCACGCCCGCGTAAGCGACTCTGACGAAGCCCGGTAGAAACAGCACCGACAGCACCAGGATCAACGTCCCGATGCCGGGTCCCAGGATGGTCACGATCAGGAGCGCGAGCAGGATCGGCGGAAAGCACAGCACCACATCCATCGCCCGCACGGTGAAGATCTCGACCCAGCCGCGCAGGAAACCGCCAAGTACGCCCATGGCGGTTCCGATAACCAGCGCCAGGAACGCCGAGGCACCGGCGACGAAGAGCGATGCGCGCGCGCCCCAGATCAGACGCGACAGTACGTCGCGCCCGTATTCGTCCTGGCCGAGAAGATGCGCCAGACTCGGCGGTGCGAGCCGCTGGCCGACCGTCATTTGGATCGGATCGGGGATCGGCAGCAGCGGCGCGCCAACCGCCGCAAGCACGAGCGCAGCGACGCCGGCCAGGGGGATGAGCAGGCGCGCTTTCATCCCTCCCGCACGCGCGGGTCAAGCGCCCCGTAGATCAAGTCGATCAATAAATTGAGTCCGACGAACAGGATCGAGATCACCAGCACGATGGCGACCACCTCCGGATAATCCCGGCTCGACACCGACTCGACCAGAAGGCTCGATATCCCCGGCCAGTTGAACACGAATTCCACCAGCACGGTGCCGCCGAGAAGTCCGCCCAGTTGCAGCCCGATCACGGTCACGATGGGCATGAGCGCGTTGCGCACGACGTGCCGCACCAGGACTGCGTGCGCACTGAGGCCTTTTGCGCGCGCGGTGCGGACATAATCACGCGATGCGACGTCGAGCACCGACGCCCGTGTGATCCGGAACACGACCGGCGCAAGGTGCAGCGCGATGCTCAGCGCAGGCATGGAAAGCAATTTCAGATGCAGCCAGGGATCTTGCGCGAACGTTACATATCCGCCGGCCGGCACCATGCGCAGCATTTGCGCGAACAGGAGCACCAACAGGGTGCCCATCACGAAAACCGGGATCGCGAGACCCAGCGCCGCAAGCCATGACCCGACGCGATCGAACCATCCGCCTCGCCTGATCGCCGCCAAGGTGCCGGCAGGCAGGCCGATCAGGATGCCCATGAATCCGGCCGCCGTGATCAGTTCGAGGGTGCGCGGCAGCCGCCGCATGATGGCTTCCGCGATCGAGGAATTGTCCTTCATCGAGCGGCCGATATCGCCCTGCAGCAGCCGCATGAAAGCGTTCGCATATTGCACGGCGATAGGCTGGTCGAGGCCGAGGCGGCGCTGCAACGCCTCGACCGCCGCCGGATCCGGGGCGACGCCGCCGGAGGAAAGGAGCAATTCGGCCGGGTCGCCGGGCACCAAATGAATCGCCAGGAACACGACGGAGGAGACGATCCAGACCAGCAGGATCGACACACCGATGCGCTTCATCATCCAGGTCACGTCGCACGCACCCCTTGTTTTGCGGATTCCGGATTTTGCACGCTCTTCGGAACTGCCTGATTCAGGGCCAGAGCCTGGTCGATCCGGTCGGCGCCGTAATCCTTGCGCGCTTGCTCAAGCGATACCATGTCGTCGCGCAGATCCTTCGCCAGCGCTTCGAGCGAACGCTCCGAGGGCGTGCCGAAACCGCCGCCACCCGGCGTCTCGAGGCGGATCGAATCGCCCGCCGCCAGCATCACATTCGAGACCTTCGAATGCAGCATCCTCGCATCGGGCCTGCCCGGATTCTTGTAGAGCTTCGCCGTCGCGCCCGGCCCGCCGCCGGCAAGTCCCTGTGCCGCGATCACATGGCCGTCGCTGCGCACGGAGAAGATCGTGCCGTCGCGCAGCGCGCGGATTTGACGGGCGATCCCGAGGCCGCCGCGCATTTTTCCCGGGCCGCCGGAATCCTGCACGATCCCGTATTCCTCGACCAGCAGGCTGTATTCGTTCTCCAGTGCCTCGGCCGGAAGATTCATCGTATTAGTGATGTGAACATGGATGGCGCTCATGCCGTCCAGCTCGGCGGAGGCACCCGCCCCGCCGCCGAGCGTTTCCAGATAGACGTAACGTCCGGGCCGATCGAGCCAGGGTCCGGAGAAAGTCAGCGCCGGACACGCGTTGTTGTGCGCCGCCATCCATCGCTCCGGTGCCAACAAGTCATGAAAGGCGCCGAAGATCGTGCCGGCGACGCGCTGGCAACTCGAGGCACGTGCGCCGACCGCGGCGCCGGGCTCGGCATTGACGATGGTGCCGGGGGGCGCCGTGACGGTGACGGAATCGAACATGCCGCTATTGGGCATCAATTCGGGGTCGAGCAATGCTTTCACCGAGTAATAGACCACCGCTTCGAGCGCACTGATGGTCAGATTGACACCCCCCTTGGCCTGCGGCCCAGAGCCGGTGAAATCGAACTTGAGGTTTTCGCCCTCGACCTGCACGGTGACCTTGATCGGGACCGGATCGGTCACGCCCGAGCCATCGTCGTCGAGATAGCCCGTATAGCTGTAATTGCCAGGCTTGAGTTCTCGTACGCGGTTGCGCAAGCGGCGCGCCGTATAGGCGAGGACATCCTCAATCGTGTTCTGAACCGCCTCAAAGCCCATCTGGCCGACCAGTTCCAGAATGGCTACGGCGCCCCGTTCGTTGGTGCCGATCTGCACCTTGAGATCGAGCAGCCGTTCTTCGGGCTCGCGCGTGTTTTGCACGAGCAGGTTCATCAGATCGTCGTCGAGCGCTCCGGCCTGCACGATCTTGATTACCGGAATGCGGATTCCCTCCGCAAAGATCGACCGTGCGCCGCCATCGATCGAGCCCGGCACCGCTCCACCGACATCGGAGTGATGGCCGATATTGGCGGTGAAGAACTCGACCTTGCCGTTGAAGAAGACCGGTGTCACCAGCGTGATGTCCGACAGATGCGTGCCGCGCGCGAGAAACGGGTCGTTGCAGATAAAGGTGTCCCCTTGCCGCATCTCCTCGATCCGGTAGCGCTCCAGCACGGCCGTCACGCCCCCCATCAGCGAGCCCAGATGAAGCGGGACATGCGAGGCTTGGCAGATCAGCCGGCCGCTGCCATCGAACAATCCTACCGAGCAGTCCCGCCGCTCTTTGATGTTGGTCGAGAAGGAAGATCGGATCAGGTTATTGCCCATATCCTCGGTAATCGACCGAAGGCGATTGCTGAATACCTCCATGGCAATCGGATCGAAGCGGTTGGTACCTTTTTCTGCAAGCGTGCTCATTTGGCTCTCCGCATTGTCAAGCCGCTACGCGCGGCTGCGCGGTCCTGCCGGACCGCACAATGATGTTACCGGTCGAATCAATCTCGGCGGTCTGGCCCGGCAGGACTATCGTTGTCGAACTCATCTCTTCGATGATCGTCGGGCCTTCCAGGACCACGTCGCGGGGCAGTGCGTCGCGCTCGTATACTGCCGTGGGAACGAAGCCATGCGTCTTGCCGAAATAGACGTCGCGCTGATCGATCTTAGCGCCTGCGAGGGTCGTGCCGCCGGCCGGGGCCTGAAGCGGTGCGCGCGGCACTTGGCCCAACGCCTGCAGGCGGCAATTCACGATCTCGACCCGCCGCTCCGGTATCGCATAGCCATATTCCTGGATATGGGCGTCGCGGAAATTTGCCAGAAATGTCTCGAGATTGTCCGGCGCAACGCTCTGCATCGGCACGACCACCTCGTGGTTCTGGCCGAGATAGCGTGCATCGACAAACAGCCGGAACGAGCGCTGATCCTGCGGCACGCGCTCGCCATCGAGCCACGCGCTGCCGCGTTCGCTGATCTCCTCGAAGCTGCGGCACACCTTGCGCCATTCGGTTTCGCCCGCCAGCATGATCTTGCTGCGCACGAAATCGAAACTGAGCGGGGAGAGCAGCACGCCGCGCGCGCACATGGTGCCGGGCTCCTGCGGCACGATGATGGTTCCGATGCCGCATTCCTGTGCGACTTCGGCCCCATGCAAGGGGCCGGCGCCGCCGAAGGCGAACAGCGCGAATTTGGACAGGTCATGGCCGCGCTCGGTGGAGACCGAACGGATCGCCCGACTCATATTGGCGTTGGCGACCCGCACCATGCCGTGCGCCGCCTCCTCGACCGTAAGCCCGAGCGGGCCGGCGATGCACTCCTGGATCGCCGCATGTGCCTTGGCGAAGCTGATCGGCATCTGCCCGCGCAACAAGGCCTTCGGATTAAGCCGCCGCATCACGATATTGGCGTCCGTCAGCGTCGCCTCGGTGCCGCCCCGGTCATAGGCGGCGGGACCCGGTACCGCCCCGGCGCTCCGGGGGCCGACTTTGAGCGCACCGGCATCATCGATCCAGCCGATGCTCCCGCCACCGGCGCCGATCACATGGATGTCGATCATCGGACTTTTCACCGGATAATCGGCGACGGTGCGGTTGGAGGTGAACAGCGGCTGCCCGTCCTTGATGAGGGAGACGTCCGTCGAGGTGCCGCCGACGTCGAAGGTGACCAGCTCGCGCGCGCCGGCCGCTGCCCCGACCACGGCGGCGCCGACGACGCCCGCCGCCGGTCCGGAGAGACAGGTTCGCACCGGGAAGGCGGCGACCGTGCGCGCCGAGAGCAAACCGCCATTGGAATGGATGGTGTAAGGCTCGGCCAATATGCCGAGGTCGCGCATGCGCTTCAGAAATTGGTCCAGATAGGTCTGCATGCGCGGGCCGACATAGGCGTTCAGCACCGTGGTCGACATGCGCTCGTATTCGCGAAACTCCGGCAGGACCTCCGACGACACGCTGATGAAAGCCTCCGGCATCAGCCGCTGCACCGCTTCCTTGGCGGCCTCCTCATGCGACGCATTCACGTAGGAATGCATGAAGCAGATCGCGATCGACTTGACGCCGTTTGAGCGCAACTTGCCGACCGCCGCGTCGAGCTGTTCCCGGTTGAGCGGATCGACCACCTCGCCATGCGAATTGAGCCGCTCCTCGACTTCGACCCGGTTCGCGCGCTCAATCAGCGGATCGGGCTTGCGCACAAAATAATCATAGAGCTGCGGGCGTACCTGCCGCGCGACCTCAAGCGCGTCGCGGAAGCCCTTGGTCGTGAGAAGACCGGTCGGGACGCCGCGACGTTCGATGATCATATTGGTCGCGACCGTAGTGCCGTGACCGAGATGGCTGATGTTCTTCGGGTCGAGCTTCAGGGTGTCGATGATCTGGCGCACGCCCGTCTGAATCGCTTCGGACGGATCATGCGGTGTCGAGGACACCTTGAAAAACCAGACCTTGGCCTCGGCCTCGCCAAAAACCGTGAAATCCGTGAATGTGCCGCCGACATCAACTCCAATCCGATACATCGATCATCCTCTCTTTGGTCCGATTGTGATCCGACAGACGAGCCGGATCATTGCTCTTATTCTTGTTCCGCGCCGTCAGCGCGTCCCGACCTTCATCCCAAGAACCCGCGGCAAAGCCGCGAGCGCGCGCGCCGCGGCCGAGCCTTCGCGGCCCTGCTCTTCCGCCGCTTCGCGGCTCATGATTCCCCAGCGGATCGCGTTGCCGCCGAGAAAGCGAAATGGTTCCGGTGGCAGTCGCGGCCGCTCGCGCGTGCAAAGCGGCAGTGTCGACCACTCGTCCTTCAGCCCGAGCGCGATCGAAGCCAGACACTGGCCTCCGATATAGGTCGCGTTGACTCCATGCCCTGTATAGCCGCAGCCGAAATGAACGCGCGTACCCGGCAGCGTCCCGAAATAAGGCAGATGGTCCGACGCGATGTCGATCGCGCCGCCCCAGGCATTGGCGACCGGCACGCCCGCCAACCCCGGAAGCAGCCGCCGCAAACCGGCTTCGGCGCGCGCGGCGCTCGCATGGTCGCGCGTAAGCGACGGGTTATCCAGATTGTCACCGTAGAGAATCGGGCCGGACCCGGACCCCATCAGCACGCGGCCATCCGGCGTCTTTCGGAAATAATGCACAAACATGCGCAGGTCCGAGATGGCCATCTCTGCGGGCCAGACTTGCGCCAGCAGCTGCGGCGCGGCTTCGGTCATCAGCGCGTAGCTGGAGAACACCGTCATGTACTCGCGCACGCCGCGCTGCGTGACGAGCGCCGCGTTGGTCGCCAGCACGACCTCGCGCGCGAGGATCTGTCCGCCGGCAACACGAATGCGTATCGTCGGGCCTGGATCGTAACCCTCCATCCGGGTACGCTCGTAAATACGGATCCCGCGCGCGAGCGCCGCGGCGCGCAATGCGCGCACCAGCCGGCCCGGATGCACGGTCGCAGCGCTGGGAAAATACACGCCAGCGCGAAACACCGGCGAAGCGCAGTGCCGCTGCACCTCCCGGGCCGAGATCGGGACAGCCACGTCCGGAACGCCAAACTTCTGCGCCGCCGCGACATAGCCCGCGAGTTTCTTGTCCTGCGCTGGCGCAGCAGACACGCGCAAGCTGCCACCTTCGCGCCACCAGACATCGCGGTCGCAGGTTTGCGCAAAAGCACGCAGCGCGTCCTGCGCGCGCGTCCCGGCCCTCGCCACCGCAAACGCGCGCTCGTCGCCCAGCAACGCCGCCATGCTGGCGAGCGACGCCCAATAACCGTGCGCCTTGCCGCCATTCATCCCGCTCGCGCCGGCGCCGCAAATATCGGCTTCGATCACGGCAATATCGAGATCGGGCTTGCGTTCCTTCAACGCCAACGCGGTCCATAAACCCGTGTATCCGCCGCCGACGATCGCGATGTCCGCCGTCACTTCGCCGCGCAAGGGCGGACATTCGGGGACTCTTCCTTCCGCTGTCAGCGCTTCCGCCAGCCACCATGATGGCTGTACGGGTGCGACCGACGGGAGTGCGGTTGTTCCGCCGAGCGCGATGGCGCTGGGCGGCGTGGCGACGTTCATCCCTTGACGGTGTCTTCGAGCGAAATCGGCGAGTAGAAGGTGAGCGCTCCGGGAAAATTGCGAAAACCCGAGATCGAGCGTTGCATGCCATAGGCCTGCGCGCGCCAGGTAAGACCGACGAACGGCATCTCTGCAAACGCCGCCTTCTGCAGCTCGTCATAGATTGCCATTCGCTTCTTTTGATCGAGCTCGGTCCGTCCCGCGATCAAGAGTCGATCGATGTGGGGGCTTGAGAAGCCGAATGAGCGCGAATACGCGTTGGTACCGCTGCCGATGAACGTCGTGACCGAATCCGGATCGTTGTAGGCGCCGACCGAGCCCATGATGCCGAACTCATATCGCCCCTGAATGCCGAGGGAGGTGCGGGTCGCCCATTCGGTCAGGGTCAGCTCGACCTGGATGCCGACCTCGGCAAGATTCTGCTGCAGCACTTCCGCGCTCGTCTGATGCAAAGTCGGGCTCGTGGTGGACAGGAGCTTGGCCTTGAAGCCGTTCGGGAACCCGGCCTCCCGCATGAGCTTCTTCGCCATGTCGGGATCGTACCTGTATTGGTTGTTCGCCCGCGATTGAGAGAACTGTTTGCCCGGGAAGGGCAGGCCATGGAGCGGCTCGCCGCGGCCGAAATGCGCGACCTTGATGATATCGTCGCGCTTGCACGCAAACGCCACGGCTTGGCGCAGTTTCACATTCGTGAACGGCCCCTGCTTGGTGTTGAACATCAGAAACATGAACGGGCCGACGGTCGAATCCATCTTCAGCCGCGGATTCTTCTCGACCGAATCCATCGCCTGCCAGGGCAGCGTTTCGGTCACATCGATGTCGCCGGACACGAGCGCGGCCACGCGCAGGTTCTCGTCGGTATAGGCGACGAATTTCACCTTCGGCGTCTTCGGCCTGCCGGGCCGGTAATAACCCGGAAAGCGCTCGACCTCGATCGAGACCCCGCGCTCGCTGCTCTTGAACATGTAGGGGCCCGCACCAATCGGCTTGGCCGGATCGGGCTCACCGGCCACCTTGGACAAGACCGGCGCGTGATAGCTCGCCATCAGATGCGGGAACGGCGCGCTCGGCGCCTTCAACACGATGCGAACCGTCTTCGGATCGATGACCTCGACCCTGTCGATAATCTCGAAATCCGCGCGCAGGAACGCCGTGGATTTCGGATGTTTGACCAGACCGATGGTAAATTGCACGTCTTCGGCCGTCACCGGCGCGCCGTTGTGGAACTTGGCGTCACGCAGCCGGAACACATGGGTGGTGGCACTCTCCTGCTTCCAGCTCTCGGCCAGCTCCGGCTGCAGATTGCCGTCGGCGTCGTAGGACAGGAGCGAGCGATAGATCGCAAGCTTCACCGCGCCCTGCGAAGAGCCGCTATTCTCCAGCGGATTGAGGTTGGGCGGATAATTCACCAGACCCATGACGATCGTGTCGCTCGCGGCATACGCGATGCGCGCGCCGCCCGCCAGCGCGGCCCCGATTGCGGCGCTGCTCAAAAGAAATCCACGACGATCAATGAACGGCATTGACAGACTGCGAACACCAGTGAATTTCTTCATGCCCTTGCCCCTGTGCCTGTCGGCAGCAGCCGAAGAAATTCGAGCTTACACTACTTATGGGATTGGCTAAACCCGTCAGGCGACACGCTTTGCTCGGGCTCGTTGCATGCAGTTCCCACCAACAGCGAATGGCCATATTGCGCTCCGCTATTCCATCCTGTGTAGAGGAAATTCAAACCACCTTTTTCTTCGTGCGCGGCTCAGTCGCCAGGCCGGGGGGGCAGTAAATCGCGCAGTATTTGGTGAACACTCCCTACTCGCGCGGGTGCAGGCCGCGCGGGATCGTCGGCCCTGTTGCAGAGCCGGTCTCGCCTTGAGTATCAGCCTGTCCGGAAACGATCCAGCGGCCGCGCCGATGAACGCGGCGACGCTCTGTGCCATGCGCCGCCGCGCCGCACGAGAGGCAAAACCCGCGCCGCTTGCCGGAAAACGCCACCAGCTTCTCATGTGCGCAATCAGCACCACGCACAAGCAGAAATTCGCGCGCCAGAACGCCGCATTCAAGAGCGGCCTCGAACTCGTCTTTGGCAAACCCAGGCAGACCCGTGCCGGTCCTGGCTCCGGTCTGAGCGAGGAATTTTTTTGATCAGGCTACAGTGTATAATCACGGGCCTTGTGAGAACCTACCCGCAGAAAGACGCCATGACCTCGCTCCGAAATATGCTGATACTGATTGCCGCGCTGAGCGCGCTGCCCGCCTTTGCCCAAGCCCCGGCTGCTGCGGCCAAGCCCGTGGACAATATGCAGATACTGCGCGACAAGCTGAGTGGCGACAAGAGTCTGGTGGTCGCGGCGAACCTGGATCTGACCGAGGCGCAAGCCAAAGCCTTCTGGCCCTTGTATGAGTCTTATCAAAATGACCTGCACAAGATAAACCACCGGTTGGCACTGCTGATTGTCAATTACCGCAAGCAGTACGGGTCCAACACCGTCACCGACGCGAGCGCACTGAAACTAATGCACGAATACATCGCGCTGGATGAAACCGAGATCAAGCTCAAGCGCACCTATGCACTCAAACTTGGCAAGGTGCTGCCGGGCCGCAAACTCGTTCATTACTTGCAGATCGAAAACAAGATTCGCGCCATCGTCAAATTCGAACTCGCGCGCGAAGTGCCGCTGCTTCCTTGAGCGTCGGCTTGCCCTTGCAGGGTGGCAAACGCTGTAATTACTTTCCGTCCTTGCCACTGACGGTCACCAACAATAAAGAGGTGGGAACATGAACCGTCCAATGCGCTTTGTATCGCCGGCAATCGCAGTTTTACTGGCACTGGCCGTGCCGCACGGGCCGGGTGCCATTGCCCAGTCCACAACCTCGGCGCCGCCAAGCGCTGCAGCGACTGCCCCGGCTGCAACGGCTGCAGCGGCTGCCCCGGATGCAGCGGCTGCCCCGGCTGCCCCGGCTACAGCGGCCACCCCGGATGCAGCGGCCA
Organism: Bordetella parapertussis; assembly: GCA_945861875.1. GTDB lineage: Bacteria > Pseudomonadota > Gammaproteobacteria > Burkholderiales > SG8-39 > CAITSH01. The sequence goes on along the minus strand of CAMAWC010000018.1, from coordinate 36,509 downwards.
CCCCGTCCGCGAACGCAGGCTCGACATCCAAACTGTCCGTGAAGGAGCGGGACGCCGAGCGCGCAGAGCGGCTTGCCATCAGGGACAACGGTCTTGCCATGCTCTACAAAGCACAACCGGACGCGCAAAAGTCGGTGGAAGCGGCTGCCGGCTATGCAGTTCTTGATGTCACCGCGGTCTATATCATTTTGTTTGTCGGGCAATCGGGCAAAGGCGTGTTGGTCGATAACGCCAGCAAGAAGGTCACCTACATGTCGAGCAAGCGCGTCGGAACGGGGCCGGGTGCGGGCAAACAGCGCGTGTTTCAGGTTTTTGTGTTCAAGGAAAAAACCTCGATGGACAAGTTCGTCCTGAGCGGCGGCGTGGGCGGCGATGTCGGTGTGTCGGTAACCATGGGCAGCCAGGCAATGGTACGCTCGTTCAATACGAACATTGATATTTACCAGATTGCCGAATCGGGCTTTGCACTGCAGGCCGGTTGGGGTGGCACCGCCTATAGCGTAAACAAAGATCTGGAATAAAGCGGCCGGCATCCGGTCGCCCCGGGGCGGGCTAAGCCGATGCCGCCGCGCCGGCATGGAATGGCACTTGCTGTCACGGGCGAAAAAGGCGGGAACGCGGTCAATTCGTCATCCGCCGGTTTGGGCTTTGCGCTTGAGCCCCCTCAGCCTGATTCGCGTGGGGTACATGGGGTGGTGTAAGTTTTACCCTCGCAGTGACCTCTACAATGCGCTGCCGAGCAGCCCTCTTTGCGCGCCGTTTCGCACGCTACCTGAGACCCGACTTGGGGCACGACTCTGTTATCATTTGTCGATCCCTGTGTGCCGCTAAATCCATGCTCCGCCCCCGCGCATTATTCCTTTTACTGCTACTTGGCCGCGCGTCCATACCTGCCCTACACGCACAAACCCTGCCGGCGGATTCCCCTGCGGCTGGGGGCACGGCACGCGTCGATGTCGAGGTTCGGATGATGCGTGCCAGCGAAGTCAGGTCGAGCTTCGGTGACTCGATGCTCCCGCCCGAGGCGGTCGGACTCTTTCTGCTGCCGCAGGCGATGCTGACACCGATGGCAAACTCGGACGCGGTCACGGCCGCCATGATCGGCCCTCCGGGGAGCGTGGACTTCGAAGCTCCCGCTCAAGCAGTGCTCTCCGAGCTTGCCGCAAGCCGTCTTACCACCGACCTGGCGGAGCAAGTGCGCGAGCGCATGCTCGCCACGACGCCGGTGGCGGGCGATGTCTGGCGTTTTAGCGTGGTCATTACCTATCACGGACTGCGCTCGGAGCAATGGCGTCCCAGCGTGCAGTCTGAGACGGAGTCGTACTGCCTGGTGAGCGCGGGCATTGTCAGGATCAGCGGCCGCAACGGGCTGCTTGAGACGAGCCACTTTTTTCGTGGCGTCGATAAGCGCAGCGACGACATGCCGGATCCCGAATGCAAAATCTTGACCGAGTATTCGGCCAATGGCGGCATGGCGCTAAGCAGTGCAACGCGCGACATGGCCGCCGTACTGGCGCAGTGGATTGTAAATCGCAGCCAGCAGTATCGATAAAACGAGGCAGCCGGGGCTAGCCACCCCGAGCGCCCTTACCCAGCACGCCTTACCAGTTCATCTTTGGCAGGGCTTCGGCTTTGGGAACTCGCCGGCGCAGTACCCTAACGAGGGAGGGCAAACCTGGTCTGTCCCAGATTATTCTGAGCGCAGTTCTTTCAGAGCCGCAATTGCTTCACCGATGTCCGAGATGATGCGCACCCCTTTGGGCTGCTTTCTGATACCCGCCAGGCCGGCACCGCCCGCCCAAATCTGCATCTGCAACGGCAGCAAGCGCCGCAAGTGCCGCAAGATTGGGACTACATCGCGCGCCGGATAAAAAAAACTGAAGGACAGCGCGACCACATCTGCCTTGCATGAAATAGCGGCCAACTTCAGATTGTTCAGGGGAACATCCGATCCGATGTTGATCGTTTTGACTCCCTGCTCTGCCAGTGCGGCCTCGACCATCAGCAGCCCCAGCAGGTGATACTCTCCCGGCGGAAGCGCGAACAACACGATACCCGGTAAATCCTTCTTTGGCGGGAGCTTGAGGATTTCCGCGTGCAACAAACGTTCGACGAAAGAGCTGCAGAAGTGCTCATGGTGAATGTCGATTTCATCTCGGCGCCATGCCTCGCCAATATCGATCATCAGCGGACCGAGCGTATCGAGGACAAAGTCAAGCAGTGTTCGCTTGGCCCGCTCCTGCGCCAACAAGGCTCGGAATCCGGCCAGGTCAGTGCGCTTGAGTTTCTCGATGAGCGCCTTTCTTGATTCATCGCGGCACACGACCGGAACCGACTGGACAAGTGCAAGCTGGAGCTTTTCAATTTCACCGGCGGGCATGCCCACCACTTGACCGGGTCGCCAACCCGCTTCGAGCAGACGTTTGATTAATAGAAGCTGGTCAACGGTCTTGCGTGAATAAGCGGCCTTTCCATCGTCCGTTGACCCCATCGGAGGAAAGCCATAACGCTGGCGCCACTTTCGCAGTTGACCGATACCAAAACCGGTTTCACGCTCGATCTCCGACGATAAAACAAATGGTCTTGTGCGCATGGTGACTCAGGGTAGCAGCAAATAAACACTTGTCCGCACTGTTTTGTCACGTTGATTACCTTTATCTTTCTACTGCGGGCTGGATCAGTCACCGTAGTTGGAATAGTGCGAAAAATTTAGAACATTTCGAGAATTTACGAAAAAATGATGGTCTACCAGTACTACTTGCGCCTTGATGGCAGCTCCTATTTCCCCTATGCCAGCGAGACCATCCGCGAGATCTACCGCGTCAGCCCGCAACAGGCCTTCGAGGATGCAGCCGCGGTGTTTGCCGTGTTGCATCCGGACGATCACGACGCTGTGCTGATCGCCATTCAGCAGTCGGCCGCCGCCCAGACACCCTGGGCGCAGGAGTACCGGGTCCAGTTTGACGACGGCACCGTGCGCTGGCTGATGGGCAGTGCATTGCCGATCCGCCAGCCCGATGGCGGAACGCTCTGGCATGGCGTCCTTACCGACATCACAGAGCGCAGGAAGGCGCACCTCACGGCCACCGCATTGTCCCCAACTTGATCATCCCGGAGATTTCGCCCCAAAGACATAGGCCGGACAAAATCGAAAGGAAAAACGCGGTCTGTCCCTAATTGGGGCCTGGACAGCTACAGCGCAACGGCGAACGCACACCCGGTCTTGGCCTTGACATCCTCGAGCGTCACGCCGGGGTGCAATTCCTTCAGCACCAGCCCTTGGCCGTGCACCACTTCGAACACGCACAAGTCGGAGATGATCATGTTGACCACGCCCTTGCCGGTGATGGGCAGGGTGCAGTGACTGAGGATTTTCGGCGTGCCGTCCCTGGCGCAGTGCTCCATCAGCACGATGACACGGCGCACGCCTGACACCAGGTCCATCGCCCCGCCGGGACCCTTGACCATCTTGCCCGGCACCATCCAGTTGGCAAGATCGCCATTGTCTGCCACTTCCAGGCCGCCGAGGATAGACAGGTCGATATGTCCGCCGCGGATCATGGCGAATGAATCGGCGCTGGAAAAAAAGCTTGAGCCCGGCAGTGTGGTGATGGTCTGCTTGCCGGCGTTGATGAGGTCCGGGTCCAGCGCCTCCTCGGTCGGGAACGGTCCTATGCCCAGCAACCCGTTTTCCGATTGCAGCGTCACCTTGATGCCCGCGGGAATGTAATTGGCCACCAGCGTCGGTATGCCGATCCCCAGGTTGACGTAGTAGCCGTCGTGCAATTCCATGCCGGCGCGCTTGGCCATCAATTCGCGGATGGGCGAGTCCTTCTTCGAGCCGCCGGCGCCGGAGATGGTGCGGAATTCGACGCGCTTTTCGTACTTCGCGCCCTGCATGATGCGGTCGACGTAAATGCCCGGGGTGTGGACGTTGTCCGGATCGAGCGTGCCGACCTCGACCAGTTCCTCGACCTCGGCCACGGTGACCTTGCCGCAGGTGGCGATCATCGGGTTGAAGTTGCGCGAGGTCTTGCGATAGACGAGATTGCCCGCTGCGTCGCCCTTCCACGCCTTGACGATGGCCACATCGGCGCGGATGCTCTCCTCCAGCACGTACTCCTTGCCGTCAAAGGCACGCGTGTCCTTGTCCTCGGTCAGGTTGGTGCCATACCCCGTGCGGGTGTAAAAGCCGGGAATGCCGGCGCCACCGGCGCGCAACTTTTCGGCCAGCGTGCCCTGGGGTGTCAATTCAAGTTCGAGTTCGTTGGCCAGCACCTGACGCTCGAACTCCTTGTTCTCGCCCACATACGAAGCGATGACTTTTTTCACCTGCCGCGACTTGAGCAGCAGGCCCATGCCGAAGTCATCGACGCCGGCGTTGTTGCCGACGATGGTCAGGCCCTTGGTGCCGGCCTCGACCAGCGCCCCGATTAGGTTTTCCGGAATGCCGCACAGGCCGAAGCCGCCGGCGGCGATGGTCATGTCATCGTGCAGCAGGCCCTTCAGGGCGGACTTGGCGTCGGGGTAAACTTTGCTCATTGCGTTCTCGCTAGGTTGATTGAGGGCTGAATTGTAGGGGAAAACCCGCCCACAGACGGCATGAGGCGTGCGAAAGCACGCCGGCGCAGCGGGGACAATGGCTGGAAACCCGCGCCAGTCGGGGCTTTCCAGCCGGTGGTGGCGTTTCAGGCCTGCAGTTCGGGGCGGTTGCGAAAATGCTCCAGTGCCTCCGGATTGGCCAGGGCGTCAAGGTTCTTCACCTCCCGGCCGTGCACCACGTGGCGTACCGCCAGTTCGACGATCTTGTTGGTCCTGGTGCGCGGAATGTCGGCGACCTGCACAACTCTTGCAGGGACATGGCGCGGCGTGGTGTTGGCGCGGATCTGCTGCTTGATTTTGTCAATGAGCGCGGGAGCAAGCACAAGGCCGTCGCGCAGGCGCACGAACAACACCACGCGCACATCACCGTGCCTGCCCGGCGGCCAGTCCTGCCCGATGGCGAGGGACTCCAGCACCTCGGGCACCCGTTCCACCTGGCGGTAGATTTCCGCCGTACCTATGCGCACACCGCCGGGGTTGAGCACCGCGTCCGAGCGCCCGTAAATGACCATGCCGCCGTGTTCGGTGATTTCGCACCAGTCGCCATGCGCCCAGACATTGGGAAATTTTTCGTAGTACGCGGCGTGGTAGGCCTTGCCACCGGGGTCATTCCAGAAGCCAACCGGCATGGAAGGAAACGGCCGGCTGCAGACGAGCTCGCCCTTTTCCCCAGGCGGCAGCGGCCTGCCCTCTTCGTCATAGACCTCGACTTTCATGCCGGGCATGAGGCATTGGATCTCGCCCCGCCACACCGGCATGATCGGGTTCTCCCCGGCAAAGGCCCCCATCAGGTCGGTGCCGCCTGACATCGAGGCGAGACTGACGTCGGCCTTGATGTGCTCGTAGACATAATCAAAGCTCTCCGCGGCGAGCGGCGAGCCGGTTGAGAGTATCAGGCGCAGGCTTGCCAGCTTGTGCGTGCGACGCGGCGACAGCGGCAACTGGCGCAGGCTGTCGATAAACCGGGCGGAGGTGCCAAACAGCGTCATGTCCTCGGCTTCGGCAAGATCAAACAGGATGTTGCTGTTGCGCAGGAACGGCGACCCGTCGTAGAGCAGCAATGTCGCCCCGCTCGCCAGCGCCGAAGCGTTCCAGTTCCACATGATCCAACCGCAGGTGGTGAAATAAAACAGCCTGTCACCCGGTTTGATGTCGCAGCACAGCTGGTGCTCCTGCAGGTGCTTGAGCAGGGTGCCGCCGGCGCCGTGGACGATGCATTTGGGCACGCCGGTGGTGCCCGAGGAATAAACGATGCACAGCGGATGGTTGAAGGGCAGTTGCCGGAACGTGAGTTCGCGCGGCCAGTAACCCGCGGTGAAATCGCCATAGCCGACGCCTTTTGCGATGCCGCTGATATCCGCCTGCGTATCGACATAGGAAACAACCACCGTCTTTTTCAGCGACGGCAGGCCCGCGGCAATGGCTTTTACCTTGTCAAGGCAGTGGATAGTCTTGCCGTTGTAGTAATAACCGTCGACGGCAAACAACACCACCGGTTCGATCTGGCCGAAACGATCGAGCACGCCCTGCACGCCAAAGTCGGGCGAACAGGAGGACCAGATCGCCCCCATGCTGGAGGCCGCGAGCATGGCGACAATCGCCTCGGGCATGTTGGGCAGGTAGGCGGCGATGCGATCGCCCTCCTTCACCCCGGCGTCGGCAAGCGCCTGCGCCACGCGCGACACCTGCTGGTTGAGTGCGGCATACGTAACCTGCCGCTTGACGCGATCCTCGCCCCAGAACACCAGGGCAATGCCGTCGTCGCGCCGACGCAGCAGGTTTTGCGCAAAATTGAGTTTTGCATCGGGGAAAAATCTGGCCCCCGGCATCTTGTCGCCGTGGGCGATGACACGTTCGCCACGCTGCGAGGCGATGACGCCGCCAAAATCCCACAGCGATTGCCAGAACTGCTCCGGCGCATCGACGCTCCAGCGGTGGAACGCCGGCCAGGAATTGAATTTCAAGCCCCAGCGGGTGATCGCCTCACGCGCAAAACGCGTGATGTTGGCGCCGGCGATGCGCGCCTGGTCCGGCTCCCACAGCGGCCGCGCCGGAGGCGCGACGGTTTTTTTTGCGGCCTTCGCCATCTAGTCCTCCGCAGCCTGCCTTATTTTGGCCGGCAATTCCTGCGATTTCCCCAGCGCGTAATTGACCCAGACGATCTTGGCGCCGCCCTCGGCATAGACCGTAGCGGCGTCATAACTGGGGCGCATTTCTATCCAGGTTTCCACGCTGGAGCGCCCGACCTTGCCGGCGAAGGTCTTGACCTCGACGTCACCGGGGTAGTTGATCTGCTTGATAAAGGTGCAGCTGGCATTGACGATGACCGGACCCTCGTCGCGCGAACCGACCGGGAAGCCCAGGCTCGCAAACCAGTCGATGCGCGCCTGCTCCATGTAACGAAAATAAATGGTGTTGTTGACGTGGCCCACCGAATCGAGATCACCCCAGCGAATGGAAATGAGATCGATATGCACCAGCTTGCGCTTATGGGTCATGGACCGTCCAGTTTAAAGGCGCTGCACCAAAGACGGCTGATATCCCGCTGATATGGCTGGCAACCCGGCCGGCACGCATGGATCACAATCACCGGCAAAAGCCCGTCATGGGCATTATATAATCGTTACAGCCACTGCCACTGAAAGACGCCATGACTCAAGACGCCGCAAGCCAGCGCGAATCCATGCAATACGATGTGCTCATCGTCGGCGGTGGCCCCGCCGGCCTGGCCACGGCCATCCGCCTGAAACAGCAAGCCGCGGAACACGCTGTGGAGATCGGCGTCTGCGTCATAGAAAAAGGCTCGGAAATCGGCGCGCATATCCTGTCCGGTGCGGTGATGGACCCGCGTGCCATCAGCGAACTTATTCCCGACTGGAAAGCCGCCGGGGCGCCGCTCAACACCGCAGTCAGCGAAGACCGCTTCCTGCTGCTGACGGAAACGGGCTACAGCCAGATGCCCGAAATGCTGCTGCCGGGCTGCTTCAAGAACCACGGCAATTATGTCGTCAGTCTCGCCAACGTCTGCCGCTGGCTGGGCGGCAAGGCCGAGGAACTTGGCGTTGAAATCTACGCCGGGTTTGCCGGCGCCGAAGTGCTGTTCAACGCCGACGGCAGCGTGCGCGGCGTGGCCACCGGCGACATGGGCGTGGGCCGCGACGGACAGCCCACCGAGCAGTACCAGCAGGGCATGGAATTGCACGCCAAGTACACGGTGTTTGCCGAGGGCTGCCGCGGCCACCTCGGCAAGCAGTTGATGGCGCGCTTCGACTTGAACAAAAACGCCGACCCGCAGGTCTATGGCATCGGCTTCAAGGAATTGTGGGAAATCGATCCGGCCAAACACCAACCGGGGCTGGTGGTGCACACCGCCGGCTGGCCGCTGGCCGCCGACACCTACGGCGGCTCCTACCTGTATCACATGCAAGACAACCTGGTGTCGGTGGGCTTTGTGGTGGGACTCGCCTACCAGAACCCCTGGCTGTCGCCATTCGGGGAGTTCCAGCGCTACAAGACCCATCCGGCGATTCGCGGCTTTTTTGAAGGCGCCAAGCGCGTCTCCTACGGTGCGCGTGCCATCACCGCCGGCGGCATCATGTCCCTGCCACGGTTGGTGTTTCCCGGCGGCTGCCTGGTCGGGGACGACGCCGGCTTTCTTAATGCTTCGCGCATCAAGGGCAGCCATACTGCGATCAAGTCGGGCATGCTCGCCGCCGAGGCCGCCTTTGCCGCCTTGCAGGCCGGTCGCGCGCACGACACCCTTGACGCCTACCCGGCGGCATTCAAGCAGTCCTGGCTTTACGACGAGTTGTGGCAGGCGCGCAATTTCAAGCAGTGGATGAGCAAAGGCCTTTACCTCGGCTCGCTGATGGTGGGCATAGAGCAATGGCTGCTGCGCGGCAGGTTTCCCTGGACGCTGCACCACAAGCACGCCGACCACGAGTGCCTGCGACCCGCGGCACAATTCGAACCCATCACCTACCCCAAGTCCGACGGCAAGTTGACGTTCGACCGGCTCTCCTCGGTGTTCATCTCCAACACCAACCATGAGGAAAACCAGCCGCTACACCTCACGCTCAAGGATGCCGGCGTCCCGGTCACGGTCAACCTCGCCATCTACGCCGGACCGGAGGCGCGGTACTGCCCGGCCGGGGTGTATGAATTTGTCAAAAACGACGACAACTCGGACCGGCTGCAGATCAACGCGCAAAACTGCGTGCACTGCAAGACCTGCGACATCAAGGACCCGACGCAGAATATCGTCTGGGTGGTGCCGCAAGGCGGCGGCGGTCCGAATTACCCGAACATGTAGACATGACCCGCCGTCTGCATCGCCCGGGAATAAAGGCCGCCTGGCCTGACAAGCGGCCTTCGGGAGGGATGTGATGACAACGGACAAAAAATCACTGCCGGCCGGCTCCATGGCCGACCTTGGTGCCGACCTCTGGGCCGGCCTTGCGGCGATGCTGGTCGCCCTGCCCTCGGCCATCGCCTTTGGCGTGAGCATTTTTTCCCCGCTCGGCAGCAGCTACGCCGCGCAAGGCGCATTGGCCGGGATTCTGGGCGCCACCGCCATCGGCCTTGTCGCCGCGGCCTTCGGCGGCACCAAGCGCCTGATCTCGGCGCCCTGCGCACCGGCTGCGGCGGTGTTATCAGCCATGGCGATAGAACTGTCCCAACGAGGCACGGCGCCCGGCCAGATTGTTCTTGGACTGGCGCTGGTGGGACTGACCGCGGGGGCCTTGCAGGTGCTGTTCGGCCTGTTGCGGCTGGGCCAGATGATCAAGTACATGCCCTACCCGGTGGTCAGCGGTTACCTCAGCGGCGTCGGCCTGCTCATCATACTGAGCCAGGTTCCCAAGGTTCTGGGCGCACCCAAGGGCATGGACGTGTGGGCCGCGCTGGCCGCGCCCGGCGCGTGGAACTGGCAGGCCATGAGCATAGGACTGGCCACGGTGCTGGTGATGGTATTGGCGCCGCGCGCAACCAAACTTATACCGGCTGTCATCCTTGGCCTCGCCGCCGGGATACTGACTTATTTCCTGCTCGCCCTGTTCGATACATCACTGCTGGTACTCACCGGCAACGCGCTGGTGGTCGGACCGCTGGGTGATGCGTCGGTGGGATTTTTTGACGGCATGCGCAGCCTCGGCCGCTCCCTCACCCAGGACGGCTTGCCGCCGTTGGCGCAGTTGCTGGTACCGGCCCTCACGCTGGCGGTGCTGCTGTCCATCGACACGCTCAAGACCTGCCTTATCGTCGATTCGCTGACGCACAACCGCCACAACTCCAATCGCGAACTGGTCGCGCAAGGGCTGGGCAACATCGCCTCCAATGTCCTGGGCGGGATTCCCGGTGCCGGCACCATGGGTGCGACGCTGGTGAATATCTCCAGCGGTGCGCAAACCCGCCGTTCCAGCCTGGCCGAGGGCGCGCTGTCCCTGGTGGCGTTTCTGCTGCTCGGATCGCTTGTTGCCTGGGTTCCCGTGGCCGCGCTTGCGGCGATACTCATCGTCATCGGCGTGCGCATGTTTGACCGCAACAGCCTGCAGTTGCTGCGCTCACGCTCGACCGTGCTCGATTTCGCCGTCATCGTCGTCGTGGTCCTCGTCGCCGAGACGGTCAGTTTGATAGCCGCCTCTGCGGCCGGCGTCGGGCTTGCCATCATCCTGTTCATTCGCGAGCAAATGCGCGGCTCCAGCGTCCGCCGCCTGACCCATGGCACGCAAATGTTCTCCAAGCAAATCCGCCTGCCCGAGCAACGCGCCCTGCTCGAGGCCAATGGCGGGCGCACCGCCATCATTGAATTGCAGGGCAGCCTGTTTTTCGGCACCACCGACGAGTTGTACACCGTCCTGGAACCGCAGATCACCGCACGGACTTACATCATCCTGGACATGCGGCGCGTCAGCTCGGTTGATGTCACCGCCGCCCACATGATCGGGCAGATCGAAGACCGCATGGCCGAACGCGACGCCTTCCTGATATTCAGCGGCCTGCCGCGCAACGTGGTGAGCGGCATGGACATGCAGCGGTATTTCGACGAGGCCGGGCTGGTCCGGCCGGAACAGAACGCCCACGTCTTCGACGAACTGGACGACGCGCTGCAATGGGTCGAGGACCGCATCATTGCAGAAGCGAGCATGATGCCGCAGCGCGAAACACCGCTCGAGTTGCGTGAAATCGCGCTATTCAGCGGCCGCAAGGACAAAACCCTCGCCGCGCTCGAACAACGCATGTCGCAGCGTTCGCTCAAGAACGGTGAACGCGCGTTCAGTCGCGGCGAAACCGGCGACGAGTTGTTCCTGATCCGCAGCGGGGCGGTGCGCATCGAACTTATCCTGGAACACGGCCAACGCCACCATGTTTCCACATTTGGCCGCGGCGACTTTTTTGGTGAAATGGCCTTTCTTGACCGCCAGCCGCGCTCGGCCGATGCGGTGGCGGAGGGCGACACCGCGTTGTTCGTGCTGTCACGGCATGAATTCGACGCCCTCGTGCTCGAGCACCGCATGCTGGTGATCAACCTGCTCGAAGGCCTGGCCAAAACCCTCGCCGTGCGCCTGCGCTACGCCAATACCGAATTGCGCGTGCTGCAGGATTCCTGAAACCCAAGCGCCCTGGTGATCAGTGAAACTTTCATTCCATGAATGTTGCGTAAAACTTCAAACGGGGCCATCGCCAGCCTTGAGGGCATCAGTCTCGATGCCCTTCCCTGTCAATCGATCTTGATATTGGCCGTTTTTACCACGTTGGCCCATTTGGCCATCTCAAGCGGGATGCGCGCCTGTATCGACTCGGTGCTGCCACCGCTGACGATAATGCCCAGAGCCAAAAGACGTTCGCGCAAGTCCTGTTGCTTTAACACCTCGTTAACCTCCTTGTTAAGCAGCGCGATAACCTCGCGCGGCGTTCCGGCTGGCGCAAACAACGTGTAGTTGGTGGCCGACTCAAACCCGACGAGTCCGGCCTCGGCCATGGTCGGAACGTCGGGCAACATCGGCGAGCGCTGCTTGCTCGCCACCGCCAGGGCGCGTGTTTTGCCCGCCTTGATTTGCGGCAGGTGGGCCGGCATGCTGTCCATCGTGATCTGCACCCGTCCGGCAACAAGGTCTGGCATGAACTGGGTGGTGCCCTTGTAAGGCACGTGCACCAGGTCGACACCGGCCGCCTGCTTGAACATTTCCATGTTCAGGTGGTGCAGGCCGCCGGTCCCGGAAGAGGCGAAACTCAGGGTTCCCGGTTTGGCCTTGGCCAGTGCGATTAGCTCCTGCATTGACTTGACCGGAAGATCCGCCGATACGATAAGTCCGACCGTACCAAAGCCCACCTCGACGATTGGCGCAAAATCGCGGCGCATGTCAAAAGCGAGATTTTTCTGGAACAGCGGTGCGGTGGAATAGTCAATAATGCTGCCCAGCATCAACGTATAGCCGTCCGGCGCGCTCTTGGCGAGCGCTTCACCGCCTATGGTGGCGCCGGCACCGGGCTTGTTATCGACGACGACCTGCTGCCCCAACCGCGCTGACAGGCGTTCGGCGAGCAAACGAGCGACAGTATCGACACCGCCACCGGGCGGATACGGTGCAATCAACTTGATGACCTTGGTCGGATAGGCCTGTGCGGCGGCATCAGGGACAAGCGGCAGGCCGGCAAGCTGCGCCACCAAAAGGGCAAACAGCACAATGGGCATGCAATGGCGGCGGGTAATGGTCATAGGGTTCTCGGACGGGGTTTGCAATCAGAACAGCTGCCAGGGCATGGGGTCGAAGACGTAGGCATCACCATTCTTGCGCAGGCGGCCGATGCCGGGGAAAGGCAGGTGCACCGCGGCCAGGGGAATGCCCTCTTTTACCGCGGTGTCAAAAATCGACAGCCGCGTGGCGCGCGCCTTGGCCTGGTCCCAGTCAAATGCCACGGTGATTTCCGGGCGCGGAAACTGCACCGGCGCGACGTGAAGGGTGTCGCCAATGGCCAGCATGCGCGCCGAACCGGACTGCACCATGAAACAACTGTGACCGGGCGTGTGGCCCGCGGCGTCAACCGAGCGAATTCCGGGGGAGAGTTCCTCGCCCAGGCTGAACGACTTGATGCGCGCACCATAGGCGGCAACCGCACGCTTGGCCGGGATGAAACGGGCTTTTTGATTTTCCGGGGCCTTGGCCTCAACCTCAGGGCTGGTCCAGTAGTCCATGTCGGCCTTGGCGATGCGCAGGGTCGCATTGGGAAACATCGCCGTGCCTTCGGGCGTGACGGTGCCGTGCAAATGGTCGCCGTGCATGTGCGTGATGTAGACCTCGTCAATCTGCCCCGGCTCTATGCCCGCGGCTGCAAGGCATTGCGGCAGGCGGCCTGCCGTCGGTCCGAGCATCTTGGCGCCACCGGCATCGAGCAGCACCAGCTTCTCCCCGGTGTTGACGAGAAAGGTGTTGACCGGAAGGCGCATCGGCGCCGGCGGCCAGCCACCCGCGGTCAGCAGCGTTTTTACCAGTTCCGGGTCGGCCTGCAATACGCCGGGCGGGATATCGATGAATCCGTCCAGCATCGCCGTGATCTCGAAATTGCCGAGCTTCATGCGATGCACACTGATGGCCTGGCTGCCGGCCATCGGCGCCTTGCCAAAGGCCTGTGGGATCAGCGCAGGATAGACGGACAATACGGCACCCGAAGTGCCGGCAAGCAAGATTCGGCGGCGAATGGCATTCACTGAGTCGGACATGTTTTCTCCCTTGAATTCTAGGGAAGCTCTGATTAAGTCCGTCATTCCCGCGAAGCTTGTCCTCGAATGCCTTAATTGGGGAGCGGGAATCCACCTTGACCTAAAGCGTGGATTCATTGAGTCAAAATGGATTCCCGCTTTCGCGGGAATGACGATTTATGGACTTAATCAGAGTTTCCTTAAGCAAACCCCGTCATTCCGGGGCCGCTACGCACCCCCTCAGGGGACTTCCTTCGGTCGGAACCCGGAACCCATGGGGTTCGTCGCTTAGGTACGGACTCAACCCCATGGATCCCCGCTTTCGCGGGGATGACGACGGTGAGGTAAAGAGCTTAAGTAAGCGCCATTCCCACCAGTCGCGGCTTTCCAGCCTGTCGCGCCGGCGCAGCGGTTTATCTTGCCGGCGGTTTCATGCTGACACTGACGCGCTTGCCGTTCTTTGCCGGTGACTTCCTGGCCGTTGTTTTCTTGGAACTGGCAGTTGCTGTCGTGGTGACCTGGATACTGAGCTTTTGTCCGGCTGACAGGCGGCCGATGGTATTCCAGCGGCGCAGGTCGTCAACACTTACCTTGTAACGCTGCGCGATGCTTTCCAGGGTGTCGCCTTTCTTTACCGTGTAGCTGACTTTGCTCACCCGTGATTTTGCCGCCGGTGTCGCCGGCGGCTGGAACATGGCCGGCAGGCTTTCGGCGGCGGCACCCGATCCCTTGACAGGGACGAGCAGCGGCTGGCCCGCGCTGACGCGGACCTTGCCGTAGATGCCGTTGACCTGCTTGAATTTGACCAGCGTCATGCCGTTGCGCGAGGCGATGGTTTCCAGTTTGTCGCCGGACTTGAAAATATACGTTTGCCACGCCGACAGCGGTTTGTCGTTCTTGGCCAGGTTGGCCTTGTAAATCTCCGCATGCTCGATCGGCAGCACAAGGTTCGCACCGGCCGATCCAGGCAGGACCGGACGGTTGTGGCCCGGATTGAGTGCCAGCAATTCTTCGACCGGCATTTCTGCCAGGCGCGCAACGATGCGCAGGTCGATGTCCTGGTTGCGCGGCACGGTGACGAAGTAGGGCTGGTTGGGAATCGGGTCGAGGTCGATGTTGAAGGCGGTCGGATTGGCAACGATGTTCTTCAGCGCCTGCAGTTTGGGCACGTAATAGCGTGTTTCGGCCGGCATGGTGAGGGACAGGAAATCGCCGGGCAGGCCGAGCTTGCGGTTCTTTTCGATGGCGCGCGCCACGGCATTTTCGCCCCAGTTGTAGGAGGCGAGTGCGAGTTGCCAGTCACCGTGCATCTCGTAAAGAAACTGCAGGTAGTCGAGCGCGGCGGTGGTCGAGGCGATGATGTCGCGGCGACCGTCGTACCACCAGGTTTGCGCCAGGTCGTAGCGCCGCCCGGTGCCGGGGATGAATTGCCACAGTCCGGAAGCATGGGCGCTCGAATAGGCCATCGGGTTGAACGCGCTCTCGACCATGGGCAGCAGTGCCAGTTCGGTCGGCATGTTGCGCTTTTCCAGTTCCTCGACGATGTGATAAAGGTAGCGGCGGCTGCGCTCGACCATGCGTTTGATGTAGCTCGGGCGGCTGGTGTAGTAGATCTGCCGGTCCAGCACCAGCGGGCTGACCAGGTTGGGCATGGCAAAGCCCTTGCGCATGCGCACCCACAAGTCGTCCTCCTGCGAGGTGAGGTCGATGGCCCGCATCAGTTCGGGCGACTTTACATCCTCGCGTTCGGCGATCGGCGGCAGGGCGGTCAGCGGGCCGGAGGGGGCGGCGCCGGCCGGTGTTACCGCAGGCGGCGCGGCGGCGGCGGGACCCGGCGACGAAGTCGCAGGATTGGCGGTGCGCGGGGTGGCACCCGGAGGCAGCGGCTCGATGCCGGCACAGGCGCCGAGCAGGCAGGCGACGAGCAGCAGCGCGATGCGCGCCGCGGGTGGGCTAGAAATTATTTTTCCACTCCCTTACCGCGGCAAAGACTTCAACCAGATCGGCCAGTGGCGCACCGGCATGGCGCGTCGCCGCGGCGATGACTTCGGCCTGGTCGCAGCGCAGGAAGGGGTTGCTGGCCTTTTCTTCGCCGATGGTAAAGGGCACGGTCGGCTTGTTCTGCTTGCGCATCGCGCCGTCGCGCACCTCGCGCGCCGCGAGCGCGGCATTGCCCGGCTCCACGGCGCGCGCGAATCGGATATTCGACATGGTGTATTCATGGGCGCAATAGACGCGCGTGTCGTCCGGCAGGGCGGTAAATTTGGCCAGTGACGCCGACATTTGTGCCGCGCTGCCCTCAAACAGGCGGCCACAGCCGCAGGCAAACAGGGTGTCGCCACAGAACAGGGACGATGCGCCATAATATGCAACGTGGCTGCGGGTATGGCCCGGCACCTCGATGGCCTGCAGGCTGGCGCCGAGCTCGGGCAGCATCACCTGGTCGCCCTGCTGGACCTGCCGCGTGATGCCGCTGATGCGATCATCACGCGGACCGTACACCGGCAGGTTTGCGGCCAGTTCGGCCAAGCCGCCGATGTGGTCGGCGTGGTGGTGGGTGACGAGAATGGCGGTGGGGGTGAGCGATTCGCGCGCGAGATAGTCGCGAATCGGCGCCGCGTCACCGGGATCGACCAGCACGGCGTGGCGGCCGTGGCGCAGAACCCAGAGGTAGTTGTCGTTAAAGGCCGGGACCGGGACAACAGTAAAAGGCATGAGAGTTACTCGCTTGAAAAATCACAACACCGAACCGGGCCTTGCAGGGCAAGACAATGCGGGCGCCAAGGCGCGCCGCCAGGTCTTTTCTTGCCTGCTGTGCGCGGCGGTACCACGACCGCCCGGCACCCGCTTATCCAACCCCGCTATTATATATGCCGACCCTCTCTGACTGGTTCCGCACCCCCAAAGGCGAGTACGTGCTTGCCTGGGAGCAGGCCCAGTATGACAACGCGGTCGAGGATGTGTTCGGCTTTAACGCGACGCAAGTGGGGCTTCCCGGGGTGAATTTCCTGCGCGAAAGCCGCATCGCCCTGCGATTTGCCATAGGCCATGGCACAGGGGAGGGCGACGCCCCCCTGCTCGCCGATCCCTGTCACCTGCCGCTCGCCACGCACAGCATTGATCTGCTGGTGCTGCCGCATGTGCTCGAATTCAGCGCCAATCCGCACCAGATTCTGCGCGAAGTGGAACGCGTGTTGATGCCCGAGGGGCAGGTCATCATTTCCGGTTTCAACCCGCTCAGTTTGTGGGGGCTGAAAGGCATGTTTGGCGGGGATGCGCACCCCTGGTGCGGCAACTTCATCGGTTTGCTCCGCTTGCGTGACTGGCTCACCCTGCTTGGTTTCGAACTCAACGGCGGACGCTTTGGCTGTTACGCACCGCCATTCAACCAGGCGAGCTGGCTGCAGAGGTTTTCATTCATGGAGCGCGCCGGTGACCGCTGGTGGCCCATCGCCGGCGGTGTCTATGTGGTGCGCGCGGTCAAGCGCACCGCCGGCATGCGCCTGGTGCTACCTTCCTGGCGCGAGCAACGCGCCAAGCGGCCGTCGTTGGTGCAAGTGGCGAGGCGTGACAACGTGATTCACGTGCGTCCGGCACCGCGCCGGTAAGCCGGTTTTGCAAACCTAAGCGACAAAAGGGCCAGATGACACAAGGCACGGACAAGGTGAAGATCTACGCGGACGGCGCCTGTAAGGGCAATCCCGGCCCGGGCGGCTGGGGCGCGTTGCTGGTTACCGGCGCCACCGAAAAAGAATTGTTCGGCGGCGAGCCGGACACCACCAACAACCGCATGGAACTGACCGCGGCCATCCGCGGCCTTGATGCGCTGACGCGGCCCTGCGAGGTGGATATATTCACCGACTCGCAGTACGTGCAAAAAGGCATGACCGAGTGGGTGCACAGCTGGAAGCGGCGCGGCTGGCGTACCGCCGACAAGCAGGCGGTCAAGAATGTCGATTTGTGGCAACAACTCGAAGCGGCGGCGGCGCGGCACAAGGTGCGCTGGCACTGGGTGCGCGGCCACGCCGGGCATGTCGAAAACGAGCGTGCCGACGCACTGGCCAATCGCGGGGTCGAACAACTGCTGGTGGGGCCGGCATGAGGCAGATCGTGCTGGATACCGAAACCACCGGCCTGAATGCCAGGCTGGGTGATCGCGTCATCGAGATCGGTTGCCTCGAGATTTTCAACCGTCGCGTCACCGACCGTCACTGGCACCAATACATCAACCCGGAGCGCAAAAGCGAGCCGGGAGCCCTCGCGGTGCACGGCATCGCGGATGAATTCCTTGAAGACAAGCCCAAATTCAAGGAGCTGGCGCGTGATTTCCTCGATTTTGTCAGCGGCGCCGAGCTGATCATCCACAACGCCGGCTTTGACATCGAGTTCCTCGATGCGGAGTTGCAAAAAGCCGGACTGGACACGCTGGACAAATACGGCGTGACGGTGACCGATACGCTCAAGCTGGCCAGATCTCTGCACCCGGGCAAGAAAAATTCGCTCGATGCCTTGTGCGAGCGTTACGAGATCGCCAACTCACACCGCACGCTGCACGGCGCCTTGCTCGATGCGCAATTGCTGGCCGAGGTGTTCCTGGCGATGACACGCGGCCAGGACAGCCTGTTGATGGATATCGAAGCGCCGGCCGGCCAGTTGGCCGGGGGCGAGGCACAGGTGACGGCCGCCGCAGACGAGCGGCCGGGCCTGATCGTGCTGTGCGCAAGCGAGGAAGAGCTGGCGGAGCATGAAAAGCAGCTCGCAGTTATTGACAAGGAGAGCAAGGGAGCCTGTGTCTGGCGCCTTCTCGAACGCCGGGCAGGCTGAGTTTTTGCCAGGCGGAATTTGCGGGCACAATGGCGGACGAGGCAGGGCTAGAAAGAAGTGTTGCCATGCCTGAAAAGATGGCTACGATAAAGTGATACAAACAGCGCCCGGATGAGGCGCCTCTGGAGGAAGTTACATGCCAGCTGCAAAGCCAAATCCTTTTGATAACGGTCTCGACCGAAATGCGGCGAACAATGCGCCGCTTACGCCGTTGACCTTCATCGATTGGACCGCCGCGGCTTATCCGCAGCGCACCGCGGTCATCCACGGTGCGCGCCGCTACACCTGGCGGGAAACCTATGCCCGCAGCCGACGGCTGGCCTCGGCGCTTTCGCGGCGCGGCATCGGCATCGGCGATACCGTGGCGGCGATGCTGTCCAATACGCCGGAAATGGTCGAGGCGCACTTCGGCGTGCCCATGCTGGGCGCCGTGCTAAACGCCCTTAATACCCGGCTTGATGCCGCCGCCATCGCCTTCATGCTCGAGCACGGCGGGGCGAAAATCCTGCTGACCGACCGTGAATTTTCGCCAACCATGGAAGCGGCGCTGGCGCAGTTAAAGACGCGCCCGCTGGTAATAGACATAGACGACAGCGAATTCACCGGCGATGGCAAGCGCCTGGGTGAGACCGATTACGAGAGCTTCATCGCCGCCGGCGACCCCGACCATGACTGGCAGCCGCCGGGAGATGAATGGCAGGCGATCGCCCTTAATTACACCTCGGGCACGACCGGCAATCCCAAGGGCGTGGTCTATTCCCATCGAGGTGCCTATCTCAACGCCGTGGGAAACATCCTCACCTGGGGCATGCCGCGTCACGCCGTGTATTTGTGGACGCTGCCGATGTTCCATTGCAACGGCTGGTGCTTTCCATGGACCATGGCCGCCAATGCCGGTGTCAATGTCTGCCTGCGCAAGGTCGATCCGGTGCCGATTTTCGATGCCATCAAGCGCCACCGTGTGACCCATTATTGCGGCGCCCCCATCGTGCACAGTACGCTGGTCAATGCGCCGGCGGCATTGCGCGAGGGCATCGGCCACCCGGTTGCCGCCATGGTGGCCGGCGCCGCCCCGCCGGCGGCGATGATAGAGGGCATGGAGACCATGGGTTTTGACCTGACCCACGTCTACGGCCTGACAGAAACCTACGGGCCGGCGGCGGTCTGCGCCAAGCAGGAGGATTGGGCCGAGCTTGACATTGTCAAGCGCTCGGAGCGCAACGGCCGCCAGGGTGTGCGCTACCTGCTGCAAGAGGGCATGACGGTGATGGATACGCAGACCATGACGCAGGTGCCGGCTGACGGCGAAACCATGGGCGAGATCATGTTTCGCGGCAACATCACGATGAAGGGCTATCTGAAGAATCCCAAGGCCACGGAAGAGTCGTTTGCCGGCGGATGGTTCCACTCGGGGGATCTCGCGGTGCTCTATCCGGACGGCTACGCCAAGATCAAGGACCGTTCCAAAGACATCATCATTTCGGGCGGCGAGAATATCTCCTCGCTGGAGGTGGAGGACGTCATCTACCGCCACCCGGCGGTAATGGTCTGTGCGGTGGTGGCGCAACCGGACGGCAAGTGGGGGGAGACGCCCTGTGCCTTTGTCGAAACCAAACCCGGCGCTGCAGTCACCGAGCAGGAAATCGTCGAGCACTGCCGCGCCCATATGGCGCGCTTCAAGGTGCCGAAGAAGGTGATTTTCGGGCCTTTGCCGAAAACGTCGACCGGAAAAATCCAGAAATTCATCCTGCGACAACAGGCAAAATCCGCAATGGCAATTGAATAGACATGAGGAGAACGGCATGAACGCCCCGGCACCCGCTAGCGCTGCATCGTCCATCCTGTTGCGTGAGCAGCAGGACGGCATCCTGACATTGACCCTGAACCGGCCCGAGCAATTCAACGCCCTTTCGGGCGAGTTGCTCGACCTGTTGCAGGACACCCTGGACGAGGTGGCCGAGGACGGGAGTGTCCGCGTCGTCGTCATCGCCGCGCGCGGCCGCGGCTTTTGCGCCGGGCATGACTTGAAGGAAATCCATGCGCTGCAAACGCAGCCGCGCATTGAGGCGCTTTTTCAAAAATGCAGCCGGGTGATGACAAGCCTGGTGGCCATGCCGCAGCCGGTTATTGCCAAGGTGCATGCGACGGCCACGGCGGCCGGTTGCCAATTGGTGGCGCAGTGCGACCTCGCCGTTTGCGCCGACAGCGCCCGTTTCGCCGTGAGCGGCGTCAATTTCGGCCTTTTTTGTTCCACGCCCAGCGTCGCGCTGGCGCGCAACCTCGGACGCAAGCAGGCGATGGAGATGCTGCTGACCGGAGAATTCATCGATGCGACCACGGCAAGGAGCTACGGCCTGGTCAATCGCGTCGTTCCCGCAGCCGGGCTGGATGCCGAGGTGGACCGCCTTGCCGCGCTGATTGCGGCCAAGCCGCAGGGCGCGGTGGCGGCCGGCAAGCGGCTTTTCTATCAGCAGCTCGAGATGGGCCTGGTGCCGGCCTATGCACTGGCGAGCGAGGTGATCGCCTGCAATGCCGCCGGGTCCGAGGGCCGGGAGGGCATGAGTGCGTTTTTGGAAAAACGCAAACCGGTATGGAACAAGTCGTGAGTGGGTATGAGACCATTCCCGCCATCGTTGCAGCGTGCAAACGGCTAAAATAGCCCACTCGTCACTTAATAACGGATAGCCGTGGCCGAAGACATCATTCTCGAAACGCGCAAGCTGACCAAGGATTTCAAGGGGTTTGTCGCGGTCAGCGAGGTCGATCTCAAGGTGACACGCGGGCAGATCCACGCGCTGATCGGGCCCAACGGCGCGGGCAAGACCACGGTCTTCAACCTGCTGACCAAGTTCCTCACCCCGACGGCCGGACAGATCGTCTACAACGGCAGCGACATTACCGGGGAAAAGCCGGCGCAGATCGCCCGGCGCGGCATAATCCGCTCCTTCCAGATATCGGCGGTGTTCCCGCACCTCACCGTGCTGGAGAACGTGCGCATCGGCCTGCAGCGCAACCTGGGCACCTCCTTCCATTTCTGGAAACCCGAGCAGGCGCTCAACCGGCTGAACGACCGCGCCATGCAGTTGCTCGAATCGGTTGACCTTGGGGAACTCGCCTCGACCGTGGCGGTGGAATTACCCTACGGCCGCAAGCGCGCACTGGAAATCGCCACCACGCTGGCGATGGAACCCGAATTGATGCTGCTCGACGAACCGACCCAGGGCATGGGCCACGAGGACGTCGACCGCGTGACCGGCCTGATCAAGAAGGTCTCGGCCAACCGCACCATCCTGATGGTCGAGCACAACATGAACGTCGTCGCCACCATCGCCGACACCATCAGCGTGCTGCAGCGCGGCCAGGTCATCGCCGAAGGCCCGTATGACGTGGTTTCGAAGAACCCGCAGGTGATGGAGGCCTATATGGGCACCGTCGACGGGGAACTGGAGGGCGCGCATGGCTGAGGGCGTCGCAGCGACGGAGTTCCTGCGCATCACCGACCTGCACGCCTTTTACGGCGAGTCGCATATCCTGCACGGCGTCGATCTGACGGTCAATCGCGGCGAGGTGGTGGCCTTGCTCGGGCGCAACGGGGCGGGGCGCACCACCACTCTCAAGGCGATACTCGGCCTGGTCGGCAGGCGCAGCGGTTCGGTCATGATCAACGGCCGCGAGGCCATTGCCATGGCGCCGCACAAGATCGCCCACCTCGGACTGGGCTATTGCCCGGAGGAGCGCGGCATTTTCGCCAGCCTGTCGTGCGAGGAAAACCTCGAGTTGCCGCCGAAGGTGGGCAGCGGCGGCCTGGCGGTGGAGGAGTTGTATGAAATGTTCCCGAACCTGAAGGAGCGGCGCCACAGCCAGGGCACACGCCTGTCCGGCGGCGAGCAGCAGATGCTGGCTGTGGCGCGCATATTGCGCACCGGGGCAAAGCTGCTGCTGCTGGATGAAATTTCCGAAGGGCTTGCGCCGGTGATCGTGCAAGCGCTGGGCCGCATGATCCGCACGCTGCGCGAAAAAGGCTACACCATCATCATGGTGGAGCAGAATTTTCGTTTTGCCGCACCGCTGGCGGACCGTTTTTACGTGATGGAGCACGGCCGTATCGTCGAGGGCTTCGCCGCAGGCGAACTCAAGGCAAAAATGGCCATGCTGCACGAGTATCTGGGTATTTGAGTGGTTTTTTACGGGATTTAACTGGAGGAGTACAAAAATGAAACGCACAATGATTGCAAGTCTGGTGGGAGCAGCAATGATGTCGCTGGTTGCGGGCGGTGCCGCCGCGCAGGCAGCCAAAGCCGGGGCGATTTCCGGCGACATCGTAAAAATCGGTGTGCTGACCGACATGTCCGGCCTGTATTCGGACCTTGGCGGCCAGGGTTCGGTTGAGGCGGCGAAAATGGCGGTGGCCGATTTCGGCGGCAAGATCCTGGGCAAGAACATCGAAATCGTCGGTGCCGACCACCAGAACAAGGCCGACGTCGGCGCCAACAAGGCGCGCGAATGGTTCGACCGCGAGGGCGTTGACATGATCACCGATGCGCTGAATTCGGCGGTCGGTATCGCCGTGACCAAGGTCGCGGGGGAGAAGAAACGCATCCTCATGGACGTGGGGGCCGCCAGCACGCGCCTGACCAACGAGGACTGCAATGCCTACACCGTGCATTACGCCTATGACACCTATGCCCTGGCCAACGGCACCGGCAACGCCATCGTCAAGCAGGGCGGCAAGTCCTGGTTCTTCCTGACCGCCGACTACGCCTTCGGCCATTCGCTCGAGTCGGACACCGCCAACGTCGTCAAGGCCGGCGGTGGTGAGGTCAAGGGCGCGGTACGCCATCCGCTCAATGCCTCGGATTTCTCCTCCTTCCTGCTGCAGGCACAGGCTTCCAAGGCGCAGATCGTCGGCCTGGCCAACGCCGGCGGCGACACCATCAACTCGATCAAGGCGGCCAACGAATTCGGCATCACCAAGAACCAGGCGCTCGCCGGCCTGCTGGTGTTCATCACCGACATCCACAGCCTGGGCCTGCAGACGACGCAGGGCATGTACCTCACAGACGGCTGGTACTGGGACTTCAATGACGAGACGCGCAAGTTCGGACGCCGCTATTTCGACAAGATGAAAAAAATGCCGACCATGGTGCAGGCGGGCGTCTATTCGTCCACCCTAAGCTACCTGAAGGCGGTCCAGGCTGCGGGAACGGACAATTCAGATGCCGTGATGGCGCAACTGAAAAAGCTGAAAATCAACGACATGTTCGCCAAGAACGGCTACGTACGCGCCGACGGACGGATGATCCACGACATGTACCTGATGCAGGTGAAAAAGCCCTCGGAATCGAAGTACCCGTGGGACTATTACACGGTGAAAGCGGTGATCCCAGCGGAGCAGGCTTTCCAGCCGCTGTCGTTGTCACGCTGCCCGATGATCAAGAAATGATATTCAGCAAGAGCTGAATGTCATCCCGAGCGCAGCGAGGGATCTGCTTTGATGGGATAAAAGCAGATTCCTCGGACTGCGTCCTCGGAATGACATCGACCAATTGGTTAATTCCCAATGACTGAAATTTTTGGCGTACCCATACAGGCCTTGCTCGGGCAGTTGATGCTCGGGCTGGTCAACGGGTCTTTTTACGCCATGCTCTCGCTCGGGCTGGCGGTCATTTTCGGCCTGCTCAACATCATCAATTTCACCCACGGCGCCATGTACATGATGGGCGCCTACGTGGCGTGGATGTCGCTAAGCTGGTTTGGCCTCGGCTACTGGTGGAGCCTCGCGCTCGCGCCCATCGCCGTCGGCGTATTCGGCATGATCGTCGAACGCCTGCTGCTGCAGTGGATTTACAAGCTCGATCACCTTTACGGCCTGCTGCTCACCTTCGGCCTGTCGCTGATCATCGAGGGCGTCTATCGCGACGAGTTCGGCGTGTCCGGCCAGCCCTATTCGGTGCCCGACGCACTGCGTGGCGCTACCGACCTCGGTTTCATGATGCTGCCCAATTATCGCGCCTGGGTCGTGGTGGCCTCCCTCATCGTCTGCCTCGGGACCTGGTACGTCATTGAACGCACCAAGCTGGGCGCCTTGTTGCGTGCCGCGACAGAGAACCCCAAGCTGGTGCAGGCCTTTGGTATCAACGTGCCGCTGATGGTGACCCTGACCTATGGTTTTGGCGTCGCGCTGGCCGGCATTGCCGGCGTGCTCGCCGCGCCGGTGATCCAAATCAATCCGCTGATGGGGTCGAACATCATCATCATCGTGTTCGCGGTGGTGGTGATAGGGGGCATGGGCTCGATAATGGGTTCGGTGGTGACGGGCCTTGGTCTGGGTATCATCGAGGGCCTGACACGGGTCTTTTACGCAGAGGCATCTTCGACGGTGGTGTTTGTCATCATGGTCATCGTGCTGCTCATCCGGCCGGCCGGCCTGTTCGGCAAGGAAAAATGATGCGCCAGCCCTATACCGGCTTTATCGTCTTCGCCCTGCTCGGCATTGCTGCGCCGCTCGCCGGCCTGTACCCGGTGTTCCTGATGAAGGCCTTGTGCTTTGCGCTGTTTGCCTGTGCCTTCAACCTGCTTATCGGCTTTACCGGCTTGCTGTCCTTCGGTCATGCGGCGTTTTTCGGCACCGCCGGCTACGCCGCGGGCTACGCCATGAAGGGCTGGGGCTTTACCCCCGAAACCGGCATCATTTTCGGCATGCTTGTCGCCGCGGCCATAGGCTGGGTGGTCGGCAGCCTTGCCATCCGCCGCCAGGGCATTTATTTTTCCATGATCACGCTGGCCTTGTCGCAGATGATCTACTTTCTGTGCCTGCAGGCGCCGTTCACCGGCGCGGAGGACGGCATGCAGGGCGTGCCCAGGGGAAAGCTGCTCGGTGTCATTGACCTGCAGGACGACCTGACCCTGTACTACTTCATCCTCGTGGTGTTCCTCGCCAGCCTGTTACTTATCTACCGCATCGTCCATTCACCCTTCGGCCAGGTGCTCAAGGCCATTCGCGAGAACGAACCGCGCGCCTTGTCGCTTGGCTACGACGTCAACCGCTACAAACTGCTGGCCTTTGTGCTCTCGGCGGCCTTGTCGGGCGTGGCCGGGGCGGCGAAGACCCTGGTGCTGGGCTTTGAGACGCTGACCGATGTGTTCTGGGGCACCTCGGGCGAGGTCATCCTGATGACCCTGGTCGGCGGGCTGGGCACCATGTTCGGCCCCATTGTCGGCGCCTTCACCATCATCACGCTGCAGAACTACCTCGCCGACAAGGTCGGTTCCTGGGTTCAGGTGATCATGGGCGTAATTTTCGTGATTTGCGTGCTGGCGTTCCGCCGCGGCATCGTCGGCGAACTGGCGGCGATGTTCGGACGCAAGAGGCCCTGACGCTAAATTACGGCCTTGGCACGCAGCGCGGCCATTGCGGCCGCATCCAGTCCAAGTAATTCCCCCAGCACCGCCTCCGTATGCTGCCCCAGCAGTGGCGGCGGCACCTCATAAGTTACCGGCGTTTCGGAAAAGCGCATCGGGCTGGCGACCGTGGGCACGCTGCCGGCCGGATGGGGTATCTCCACCCGCATGCCGCGGTGCTGCACCTGCGGGTTTTCGAACACTTCCTGCATGTTGTTGATCGGGCCGCAGGGCACGCCGGCTGATTCGAGCGCGACGATCCAGTCATGCTTGCTGCGCGTGCGCATTATTTCCTGCACGATCTGCACCAGTTCTTCACGATGGCCGAGGCGGTCCGGATTGGTGCGAAAGCGCGGGTCATCGGCCAGCTCTTCGCGTGCGGCGGCCTTGCAAAAACTGCGGAACTGGCTGTCATTGCCGACTGCGAGGATAAGGTGGCCGTCGCTGACGGCAAACACCTGGTAGGGGCAGATGTTGATATGGGCGTTGCCCCAGCGTTTGGGGATATTGTCCGAGCACCAGTAATTGAGGATCTGGTTGGCGTTAAAGGCCACCAGCGTGTCCATCAAGGCCATGTCGATATGCTGGCCCTGGCCGGTGCGTTCACGGTGCACGATGGCGGCATTGATGGCGATGCAGGCATAAAGGCCGGTTAGCACGTCGGTGACGGCGATGCCGGCTTTTTGCGGCCCGCCGCCGGGCAGATCGTCACGCTCGCCGGTGATGCTCATCAGGCCGCCCATGCCCTGAAAAATAAAGTCATAGCCGGGCCGGGCGGAGTAGGGGCCGTCCTGGCCGAAGCCTGTCACCGAGCAGTAAATCAGGCCGGGATTCACCTTGTGCAGCGAGACGTAATCAAGCCCGTATTTTTTCAGGCCGCCGACCTTGTAGTTTTCCACCAGCACGTCGCACTTGGCCGCCAGATCGCGCGCAATGCGCTGTCCCTCGGCCGTCGCAATGTCCAGCGTCACCGACTTCTTGCCGCGATTGACCGACAGGTAATAGGCCGACTCGCCGCTGCTGCTGCCGTCCTTGTTCTTGAGGAAGGGCGGACCCCAGGCGCGCGTATCGTCGCCGCCGCCGGGGCGCTCTATCTTGATGACTTCGGCGCCAAGGTCGGCAAGATTCTGTGTCGCCCAGGGCCCGGCAAGAATGCGGGTGAGGTCGAGGACGCGGATATGCGAGAGCGGGCGGGACATGGCGTTTTCTTCGGTCTGGGAGGCGTGGAATTGAGGCGGTTTTGACAGGGTAACGGGCGGGCAAACTGTCTGCAAGCGGACAATGGACGGTCGCGCCCATCGTTTATAATTGCCCCCTTTGATCCTGCCGGAGTAGTGATGAAAGTCCTGGTTCCCGTCAAGCGCGTGGTCGACTATAACGTCAAGGTTCGCGTCAGGGCGGATGGCAGCGGCGTCGAGACGGCCAACGTCAAGATGTCGATGAATCCCTTTGACGAAATTGCGGTGGAGGAGGCGGTGCGCCTCAAGGAAGCCGGCATTGTCACCGAAATTATCGCCGTTTCCTGCGGCCTCCTGGCCTGTCAGGAAACGCTGCGCACCGCGCTGGCGATAGGCGCCGACCGCGCCATCCTGGTTGAAACCGATGTCGAGTTGCAGCCGCTGGCCGTGGCCAAACTGATGCAGGCTATCGCCAAAAAGGAATCGCCCGGCCTGGCCATATTCGGCAAGCAGGCGATCGACGATGACGCCAGCCAGACCGGGCAGATGTTTGCCGCATTGATGGGGTGGCCGCAGGCGACGTTTGCCTCGAAGGTGAAAATCGACGGCCAGGCGATGCAGGTGACGCGTGAAGTGGACGGCGGCCTGGAGACCATCGCCATGTCCCTGCCGGCGGTGATCACCACCGACCTGCGCCTCAATGAGCCGCGTTACGTCACGCTGCCCAATATCATGAAGGCGAAAAAGAAACCGATGGAAGTGCTCAAGCCCGATGCGCTGGGCGTTGATGTCGCGCCGCGGCTGGCGACCCTCAAGGTCGAGGAGCCGCCCAAGCGCAAGGCCGGTGCCAAGGTTGCCGATGCGAAGGCGCTGGTCGAAAAACTCAGAAACGAAGCCAAGGTGATCTCATGAGCGTTCTTGTCATAGCCGAACACGACAACCAGTCGCTCAAGGTCGCGACCCTCAACACCGTCGCCGCAGCGGTGAAAATCGGCGCCGACGTGCACGTGCTGGTTGCCGGCAGCGCGTGCGCCGGTGTCGCCCAGGCGGCGGCGCTGGTTGCCGGTGTCACCAAGGTCTTGCTGGCCGACGCCGCCCAGTACAAGGACCACCTGGCCGAGAGCATGGCCGCACTGGTCGTGTCATTGGCCGCGAACTACGGCCATATTCTTGCGCCAGCCACGACGTCGGGAAAAAATTTCCTGCCGCGTGTCGCCGCCTTGCTCGATGTCGCGCAGATTTCCGAAATCATCGCTGTCAATTCGCCCGATACCTTTGTGCGGCCCATCTACGCCGGCAGCGCCCTTGCCACGGTGCAATCTAAAGACAAGATCAAGGTGATCACGGTGCGCACCACCGGTTTTGACGCCGCAGCGGCAACCGGAGGCAGCGCGGCGGTAGAAACCATCGCGGCCCCCGCCGATGCGGCGCAAACCAGTCTGGTCGGACGCGAGTTGTCCAAGTCCGACCGCCCGGAACTGACCTCTGCGAAAATCATCGTCTCCGGTGGCCGGGGCATGGGCTCGGGCGAGAACTTCAAGTTGCTCGAGCCTCTTGCGGACAAGCTCAAGGCCGCCATGGGCGCCTCGCGCGCCGCGGTGGACGCCGGTTTTGTGCCCAACGACTGGCAGGTCGGGCAGACCGGCAAGATCGTCGCGCCGGAACTGTATATCGCCGTGGGCATTTCCGGCGCCATCCAGCACCTGGCCGGCATGAAAGACAGCCGCGTCATTGTCGCCATCAACAAGGATGAGGAGGCGCCGATATTCCAGGTGGCCGACTACGGCATAGTGGGTGACCTGTTCCAGGTCGTGCCGGAACTGGTGAAGGAACTGGGCTAGGAAGTACCGGATACACACCCCGGATTCGTCATTCCGGGGCCGCGTAGCGGAACCCGGAACCCATGGGATTCGGATATTCGCGATTCGATCAAACCCATGGATTCCCGCTCTGGTACCCGGAGGGTATGCGTGGGAATGACGTGATTGTTGATCTGTTCCACTTGGAGAAGCCGCCATGAGCGAATACGTCGCACCGTTGAAGGACATGATGTTCGTGCTGAACGAACTGGCCGGATTGGGCGAGATTGCGAAGCTCCCCGGTTGCGAGGACGCCACGCCTGAGCTGGTGGAGCAGGTGCTGGAGGAGTGCGGCAAGTTCTCCTCCGGCGTGCTCTCGCCGCTCAACTGGCCGGGCGACCAGGAAGGCGCACAGTGGAAGGACGGCGCCGTCACCACGCCCAAGGGTTTCAAGCAGGCCTACCGCCAGTTCGTCGAAGGTGGCTGGAATGCGCTGCATTTCCCGGTCGAACTTGGCGGGCAAGGCCTGCCCAAACTGGTGTCCACGCCGGTCCAGGAAATGTGGAAAGCGGCCAATATGTCGTTTTCACTCTGCCCGCTGCTCACCTTCGGCGCCATCGAAGCCTTGATGCTGCGCGGTACCGACGAACAAAAGAGCGTCTACCTGCCCAAGATGATAGAGGGCACCTGGACCGGCACCATGAACCTGACCGAGCCGCAGGCCGGTTCCGACCTCGCGCTGATCAAGTCGCGCGCCGTGCCGGAGGGCGATCACTACCGCATTTTTGGCCAGAAAATATTCATCACCTACGGCGAGCACGACCTCGCCGAGAACATCATCCACCTGGTGCTGGCGCGCACGCCCGATGCGCCCGAGGGCGTCAAGGGCATTTCCCTGTTCGTGGTGCCCAAGTTCCTCGTCAACAAGGACGGCAGCCTGGGCGCGCGCAACGACGCCAAGTGCGTGTCCATCGAGCACAAGCTGGGCATACACGCCAGCCCCACCGCGGTGATGGTCTACGGCGAAAAAGACGGCGCCATCGGGCACCTGGTGGGTGAGGAGAACCGCGGTCTCGAGTACATGTTCATCATGATGAACGCGGCGCGCTTTGCCGTCGGCCTTGAGGGTGTCGCACTGAGCGAGCGCGCCTACCAGCGCGCGCGTGACTTTGCCAAGGAACGCATCCAGAGCCGCGACCTGGGCGGCGGTCGCGCGTCAGTGAGCATCATCAACCATCCCGACGTGCGGCGCATGTTGATGAGCATGAAGGCGCAGACCGAGGCGACGCGCGCGCTCGCTTATGTGGTTGCCGCGGCACTCGACACGGTTCATCACAGTGCCGACAAGGAGGCCGTTGCGCGCAGCCAGGCCTTTGCCGACCTGATGATTCCGGTGGTCAAGGGCTGGAGCACGGAGACGGGCATCGATGTCGCCTCGCTGGGCATACAAGTGCACGGCGGCATGGGCTTCATCGAGGAGACCGGCGCGGCGCAGTACCTGCGGGACGCCCGCATCACCACCATTTATGAAGGCACCACCGGCATTCAGGCCAATGACCTGGTCGGTCGCAAGATTGCACGCGAGGGCGGTGTCACAGCCAAGGCGGTGATCAAGGTGATGGAGGCGGTTGAAGCCGAACTTGGCAAGGCTGCGGGTGATGATCTTGCGGCGATTAGAAAGCGTTTTGCCGCGGCCATTGATGCGTTTGCAGAAACCGTGGACTGGATAGTCGCCACCAATGGCAGCGACATCAAGGCGGTCTATGCCGGCGCCGTGCCTTTCCTGAAGATGACCGGCATCACCTGTGGTGGCTGGCAAATGGCGCGCGCCGCGCTGGTTGCCGAAGCACAGCTCAAGGCGGGCAAGGGCGATGCCGGATTCCTCAAGGCAAAAATCTCCACCGCACGCTTCTTTGCCGACCACTTCATGTCCCAGGTTCCCGGTATTCGCGACAGCATTGTGCAGGGTGCCACGGGTGTAATGGCGCTGAGCGAAGCGCAGTTCTAGCCGGGCTTCTTCCCATGCGGGGCGGTGTTGCGATGTCGTACCACCGTATGAAGATCCTTCGTGCGACGGACGGATGTGCTTGCCATGCCCCGGCTTTCGCGCAATCATCTATGCGCGTTGAATTTTCCGACACGCTTAAAAAAGCCAGAAAAAATAACCAAGGAGTGAATGATGCTGCGTAAATTCCTGCTGTGTCTTGTTTTCGCGCTGCTGCCGCAGGTCGTGCTGGCACAAGCCTACCCGAGCAAGCCGATCAAGATCCTCGTGCCCTTTACCGCGGGCGGGTCGTCGGACATCATTGCACGCTCCATCGGCATCAAGCTTGCCGAAATCATGGGCCAGCCCGTGGTGGTCGAGAACCGCGCCGGCGCCAACGGCGCGATTGCCGCGGAGATGACGGCCAAGGCCCCGGCCGACGGTTACACCATCCTGGTCGGGTCCATCGGCGTATTCGCCATCAACCCGGCGCTGTTCAAATCACTGCCGTACCAGCCCTTGCGCGATTTTGACCTGCTCTCGGTCGCGGTGAGGAATCCCAACATCCTCATCGCAACGCCGAAATTTCCGGCCAACACCGTGGCCGAGCTGATCGAATATTCAAAAAAGAATCCGGGCAAGACCTCGTTTGTGTCCTCGGGCACCGGCTCGTCCGACCATCTTTCCGCGGAGTTGTTCTGGCAGCGCACAGGCACCACCGGCATCCACGTTCCCTACAAGGGTGGCTCGGCGGCGATGACCGACCTCATCGGCGGCGGTGTTGACGTGTCCTTCCAGAACCTCGGGGCGGCGTCCGGCCATATCAATGGCGGCCGCCTCAAGGCCATTGCCGTGACCAGCGACAAGCGCGTTCCGCAATTCCCCAACGTGCCGACCATGGCCGAAGCCGGCATTTCCGGATTCGAGGTCTACTCCTGGCAGGCCGTTGTGGCGCCCAAGGGCCTGCCCAAGGACGTCATGGCCAAGTTGCAAGCCGGTATCGTTGCCGCGCTTAACGCGCCAGACAACAAGGCCAGGCTCGATGCACAGGGTTTTGAGGTGGTAGCCAATTCCTCGGAGCAATTCACCGAGTTCCTCAAGGGCGAACTGGCGCGCTGGAAGCAGGTGGTGGATACCGCCGGTATCAAGCCGGACTGAGTGCCACAGGCTGGAAAGGCCCGCCTGGCGCGGGTTTCCAGCCTATGTCCGATTAAAGAAGCGGGGGACGGATAAGGTTTTCCGCACGCGCTGTTTGGAAAATCGCACCTACTTCGGATCAAACTGCTCTGCGTTCTTGCCGCGAAAGGGCGCGTAGAAGGCCTTGATGGCTTGCATGTCCTGGTCGAGGTCGCCGCTGGGTACGAACACCGGGCCAAGCCCGCTGCGCTTGCGGGCATAGTCCATGTAGGCCATGACTATGGGCACACCGGCGCCGACGGCGATAAAGTAAAAGCCGGTTTTCCAGTAACTGGTCTTGCTGCGCGTTCCCTCCGGCGGCACCACCAGGGCGAGGGGCGGTGTCGCGGCCCGGATCGCCTCAACCGAAGCCGCCACCAGGTTGTTGGATTTTTCCCGTTGCACCGGGATACCGCCCAGCCACATCATCAGGCCGTGAAACGGAAAGCGGAAAATCGACGCCTTGCCCATCCAGTACACATGCAGTCGCAGCTGAAAGGCAACCATCAGCGTAAAGGGCAGGTCCCAATTGCTGGTATGCGGCGCGGCGATCAGCACGCACTTGGCGGCACCGGGAGGCAGCGCACCCTCGACCGTCCAGCCGGCCAGTTTGAGAAAACCGACCGACAGGGCGCGCAACAGGGTGTTGACCACCGGAGTGTCAAAGATGGTGCGATGCATGACTGGCGTGTGTCGGGGCGGATGTGCCTAGTAGGAGCGGGGTAGTCCCAGCACTTTTTCTGCGATAAAACACAGGATCAGGTGCGGGCTCACCGGGGCGATGCGCGGGATATAGGACTCGCGCAAAAAACGCTCGACGCTGTATTCGCGCGCATAGCCCATGCCCCCCAGGGTCAGCACCGCCGTCTGGCAGGCGTTGTGCCCGGCTTCGGCGGCGAGGTATTTGGCGGCGTTGGCTTCCGCGCCGCAGGGCTTGCCTGCATCGTAGAGCGCCGCTGCTTTCATGGTCATCAGGTCGGCCGCTTCAAGCTGCATCCAGCATTGCGCCAGGGGGTGCTGTATGCCCTGGTTCTGGCCTATGGGGCGGCCAAAGACGACACGTTCCTTGGCATAGCGCGTTGCATGCTCCAGGGCGATTTTTCCCAGGCCGACGGCTTCGGCGGCAATGAGGATGCGCTCGGGATTGAGGCCGTGCAGGATGTATTCGAAGCCGCGGCCTTCCTCGCCGATACGGTCGGCCACAGGCACGCGCAGTTTGTCGATGAACAGCATGTTCGAATCCACCGCGCCGCGACCCATTTTATCGATTTCGCGCACCTCGACACGTTCGCGGTCAAGATCGGTGTAAAACAGCGACAGGCCGCGCGTCGGCTTGTCCACCTTGTCCAGCGGCGTGGTGCGGGC
This sequence comes from Bordetella parapertussis, assembly GCA_945861875.1. Taxonomy (GTDB): domain Bacteria; phylum Pseudomonadota; class Gammaproteobacteria; order Burkholderiales; family SG8-39; genus CAITSH01. Next base: position 3,482 of record CAMAWC010000018.1, on the reverse strand, counting down.
GAGTATCAGCATCTTGTTCGCCACTTGCGCCGTGGAAATCCAGATTTTGCGGCCGTCGAGGATGTAATGGTCGCCGTCGCGCACCGCCTGGGTCTTCAGTTGCGTGGTGTCCAGTCCGGCATCGGGCTCGGTCACGGCAAAGCAGGCCTTGTCGCGGCCGGCGATCAGCGGCGGCAGGAAGCGTTTGCGCTGCGCCTCGCTGCCGAACACCACCACCGGGTTGAGACCGAAAATATTAATGTGTATGGCCGAGGCGCCGGAGAATCCCGCGCCCGAGGCGCTCACCGCCTGCAACATCAGTGCCGCTTCGGTGATGCCAAGTCCGGCACCCCCCTGCGCTTCGGGCATGGCGATGCCCAACCAGCCGGCATCGGCCATGGCTTTGTGGAATTCGTGCGGGAACTTGTGGTCGGCGTCGTGTCCGCCCCAGTAATCCGCGCCAAACCCGCTGCAGGTCTTTTGCACCGCATCGATGATGGCGCGCTGGTCTTCCGAAAGGTCGAAATTCATTCGTCCGCCACCCGTGTCACACCGCTTTTCACCATTGCGGCAATGTCGGCGTCGCTATAGCCGGCGCTGCGCAGCACCTCGGCGCTGTGCTGCCCCAGCGTGGGCGGCAGGCTGCGTATCGCAAGCGGGCCTTCCGACCACCTGAGCGGTGGGCGCATCATGCGCAGGCGGCCTTCGGTGGGGTGATCGACGGTCTGGAAAAAACCGGTTGCTTCCAGATGCGCATCGTGGACCAGGCTGTCCGGCGTGTGCATGGGCATTACCGGGATGTCGGCGCCCTCGAGCGCCTGCAGCCAGTGTGCGGTGCTGTGCGTTTGCATGATTTCGGCGACGAAGGCATAGACCGCGTGAATATTGGCGGCGCGTTCGGTATGGCTGCGAAAGCGCGGATCGGTCTTCAGTTCCGGCTTGCCTATCAGGTCGAAAAAACTCTTCCAGTGCTTGTCGTTGTAAATGAGCACACAGACGTAACCGTCACTGGTGGCATAGGGGCGGCGGTGTTCGGCGAGGAGGCGGGCGTAGCCGGCTTCGCCGATCGGCGGCTCGAAGGACAGGCCTCCAAGGTGATCGCCCAGCACCAGTTGCACCAGCGATTCGAACATCGGCACTTCTATCGACTGACCGCGGCCGGTTTTTTCGCGGTAATAGAGCGCCGCGTTGATGGCGATGGCGACGTTGAGCCCGACACTGCGGTCGGCGAGCGTGACCGGTGCATAGCGCGGCAGGTCGGCGCCGGACATTTGCGTCAATGCCGGCACCGCCGCCGCGCCCTGGATCAGGTCGTCGTAGGCCGGTTTGCCGGAGTAGGGGCCGCCCTCGCCGTAGCCGACCGCGCCGGCGTAAATAATGCGCGGATTGACCTTTTTTACATCCTCGTAGGAAAGGCCCAGCCGTGCCATCGCCTGCGGCCGCACATTGAACACCAGTACGTCGCTTTTTTCGGCCAGGCGCAGCGCCGCGTCGCGTCCGGCGGGCTGTTTCAGGTCGAGCACGATGGAGCGCTTGTTGCGGTTGGCGTGCAGGTAGATGTGGCCCATGCCCGGATTGCGCATCGGGCCGACTTCACGCATGTTGTCACCCTGCGGCGATTCCACCTTGACCACATCGGCACCGAGGTCGGCGAGGATCTGTGTGGCGTAGGGGCCCATCACCACCGCGGTGAGATCGAGGACGCGTACGCCTTGCAGCGGTCCGGCCGGGGTGTCGCTCACGAGGGCAGGCTCATGGGCAGGCTCATGGGCAGGCTCATGGGCAGGCTCATTCGGGCTGGATATTGGCCTGCTTGATCAGGCGCGTCCACAGCGCAAGCTGGTCACCGACGTATTTGGTGAATTCTTCAGGGGACCTGGATGGCGATACTTCGAAACCGATGTTGCTGAGCTTTTCCTGCACGTCTTTTTCGGCAAGAATGGCCTGTACTTCATTTGACAGGCGCTCGACGATGGGCCGCGGCAGGTTGGCGGGGCCGAAAATGCCGTTCCAGGAAATGATGTCGAACCCGGGCAGGCTGTCCGCCATGGGCGGCGTATCGGGCAGGATGCTGGAGCGGCGCGCCGCCATCACGGCCAGTGCGCGCACCTTGCCGCCCTTGATAGAGGGCAGGCCCGAGCCGAAGTCGGCGACATACATCTGCAACTGCCCGCCCATCAAATCGGTGAGCGCCTGCGGGCTGGACTTGTAAGGAATGCCAACGATGTCGATTTTCGCCATGACGCGGATCGTTTCCGAGGCGACGAGCGAAGTACTGTTGGGCGTGGCATAGGAAACCTTGCCCGGATTGGCGCGGGCGAAGTCGACCAGTTCCTTTACGGTCTTGACCGGGGAAGCCGCGCTCACTACCAGCGCAAAGGGCAGGTCGCCGGTACGCACGATGGGCGTGAAATCGCGGATCGGGTCGTAGCGCAGGGTCTTGAACAAGCTTGGGTTGGCCGAGTGCGAGGTGTTGGTGGTCATGAGCAGTGTGTAGCCGTCGGCCCTGGCTTTGGCGACGTATTCCGCGCCGATTTGCGCGCTGGCGCCGGCCTTGTTGTCGACGATGACCTGCTGCTTCAGGCGTTCGGACAGTTTTTGCGCGATGACGCGGCCCACTGAGTCCGTTCCGCTGCCCGCGGCAAAGGGAATGACCAGGCTGATGGGTTTTGACGGCCAGGCGTCCTGCGCAAAGGCTCCGGTGCAAACCAGGGCGAGTGCTGTGCAAAGCAGGCGTACGAACAATGGCATGAATCCTCCTTGGGGTTGCACTTTTATGTCGCCGGACGAATGACGCGATCCGGCGATTCTTCGTAGGGGGGCGAATATACCACCAGCAGTCGCACCGGCTCGTCGCTGATGACCGTAAAAGTGTGCATCACATCCGCCGGGAAAAAGCAGCTGTCGCCGGGGCCCAGTTCGCATGATTCACCGCCCACCTCGGCCAGCGCACGACCCTCAAGCATGTAGCAGACCTGCTCAATGCCCGGGTGGGCGTGGGGCAGGGCGCCCTTGCCCTTTTGGATGTGCCCGAGCACCAGTTCGATGTGCTTTGCGCCGTTCGCGCTGCCGATCAAGCGCTTGTTCAGCGTGCCGGTGTGGTTGGCCGGGTGATAGCCGGGGATATCCTGCTGCCTGACAAAATATTTGTGTGCCACGCTGCGCTCCATTATTAGACGTGCCATGTCGATATGACAAGGCAGAATGATAGAGCAAAGCCTCCCTACCCACCGGCGCACGGGTTGTGCTTGTTCCGGGGTAATGTTCCTGCCGATTCACAGATTGACGGCCATTGCCGGACTCGGTAATACTTCCCCGGCTTTGACAGAAAACGGCCCGTCTTCGTGCGTTCAATACCTAGGGAAGCTCTGATTAAGTCCATAAATCGTCATTCCCGCGAAAGCGGGAATCCATTTTGACTCAATGAATCCACGCTTTAGGTCAAGGTGGATTCCCTCTCCCCGATTAAGGCATTCGAGGACAAGATTCGCGGGAACGACGGA
>CAMAWC010000017.1 GCA_945861875.1 Bordetella parapertussis | reverse complement strand
CACGCCCAGGTGTTCCGGCTGCTGGCCCAAGACCTCGCCGGGGCGCTCAGCGTCGAGCGGCTCGCCGACCACCTCTCGGCCCTGGCCGACCTGATCCTGCAGGTGGTGATCGAATTGTGTTGGTCGCAACTTGCGCGCAAGCCCGGTCCGACAATGCGCGACACACCGCGCTTCGCCGTCATCGCCTACGGCAAGCTCGGCGGCAAGGAGCTTGGCTACGCCTCCGACCTGGACATCATCTTCCTCTATAACAACGGTAACGAAAGCGACAACGGAAACGAAGGCGAAGACGCCGATGACGCTGCGGCCGAGACCTATGCCCGGCTTGCCCAGCGCATGAACACCTGGCTGTCGAGCACCACCTCGGCCGGCACGCTGTTCGAAACCGACCTGCGCCTGCGCCCCAACGGCGCTTCGGGCCTGCTGGTCAGTTCGGTTGAGGCGTTTTGCAAATACCAGGGCGAGTCGGCCTGGGTGTGGGAGCACCAGGCGCTGACCCGCGCACGCTTTTGCGCCGGCGATGCCGCGGTAGGGGCGCTGTTTGAGGCGGAACGCGAAAAAATTCTGCGCCTGCCGCACGACACGGCAAAGCTGCGCGACGAAGTTGCCGCCATGCGCGCCAAAATGCTCGCCGCCCACCCCAACAAAAGCGGCCTGTTCGACCTCAAGCATGACGCCGGCGGCATGATAGACATCGAGTTCGCGGTGCAGTACCTGGTGCTCGCCCACGCCCACACCCATCCCGAGCTCACGCGCAACCTCGGCAACATCGCCCTCTTAAAAATGGCGGCGGGCCTCGGCCTGATCCCCGATGCGCTCGCCGATGCGGTGCGCGACGCCTACCGCACCTACCGCCACCTGCAGCATGGCCTGCGCCTCAACGGCGCGCAGTACGCCCGCGTTCCGGTAGAGCAGGTGCAACCCGAGCGCGAAGCGACACTGGCGCTGTGGCGGCAGCTGTTCGGCCCGACAAGCGCCTAGGCGGCGGTCACAAACAGTCTGATCAGACAGCCCGTGGCCACCGGCAGGCTGCAATCAGGAATGTTCCTCAGGGGCGGGGCTTGCACGGTGCCCCACTGACAGAGAACCCGGGCAAGGGACAGGCACTCACGCTGATGTCGCCTCCCCATTGCCAGAGGAGGTGCTTGCCATGCAACCCGCCTTCCGGAAACCTCGACCTTTGGGTATGTTCGGGGGCTGGCAAACCGGGGGACTATTGAGGTATATTGAAAGGCAATACTACGGGAAGGGGTATTTGTAATGCTTCACTTCCGCCGTTTTGCGCTGTTTGTCCTGCTCGCCACGGCGCTGCAGGGGGCGTGGGCCGCGCCCGCCGACGAAGTCAAAGCCCTGATGGCGCAGGGCAAGTCGGCCGAGGCTTACAACTGGGGCAGACAATTCCCCGACCAACTGGGCAACCCGCAGTTCGACTTTTATTTCGGTGTTGCCGCCGTGGATGCCGGCCATGCCGGCGAGGGCGTGCTCGCACTGGAGCGCTACCTGCTCACCTTTCCCGGCAGCAACGAGGCCCGCCTTGAACTGGCGCGCGGCTACTACGTGCTCGGCGACCTGGTGCGCTCGCGCGAGGAATTCACCGAAGTAAGCAAGGGCGGTCCGCCCCCCTCGGTACAGGCGACCATTGACCGCTATCTCGAGGCGATAAAGCTTAAGGAAGCGCGCTACACCGCCACCACGCTCATCTACGGCGAACTGGGCGTAGGCACCGACAGCAACGTCAACGGCGGCGTCGGCAACAGTGCCGTCAACCTGCCCAATTTCGGCCTCGTCACCATTGCCCCGGCGGGCATCAAGCAGGGCGACAACTACGCCAATATCGCGCTGGGCATACTGCAGACCGAGCCGGTCGCACCCGGTGTCGCCGTGTTCGGCGGCCTCGCCTTCGAGGAAAAGAAAAACGCCAATCTCAGCCAGTACAACCAGGGCAACTTCAGCGGCACCGGCGGCGTCAGCGTGACACGCAACGACAACTATTACCGCGCCAACTTCACCTACAACACCGTCACGGTTGACAACAACCGCTATCGCAACGTCGCCGGGGTCACCGGCGAATGGCACAACCAGGTGAGCGAAATGGCCACCGCGTTCGCTTCGGTGCAATACGCCGACCTGCACTATATCGGCGCCAACCAGGTGCGCGATGCGCAGTTGTGGTCGGGCGCGGCCGGCTGGCGCCAGATCTTGATCGGCAAGTTGCAGCCGGTTATACAAGGGCACATCAACTACGGCACCGAGGCCAACCAGGAAAACCGCCCCGACCTGGGGCGTGATATCTCCGGGATACGCGTGTCGGCGGCCATTACACCGGCGGCGCAATGGGGCCTGTCGGTGGGGCTGGGCGTGCAGGAGAGCCGCTACACCGGCGCCGACCCCACGCTGCAGGTCAAACGCTATGACCGCTATAGCTCCGCGGATTTCACCGTCAGCTACAAGCAGACCAAGAACCTCACCTTTATCGGCGAGGCCCTGGTGTCGGACAATTACTCCAACATCGAACTGTACAAATACAACCGCAACGTGGCGGCGTTCAAGGTGCGCTATGAATTCAAGTGAGGGCATGATGCGCAGTCACCCGCGTTTGTTGCTGCTGGTCTTGTTGCTGGCCCTGACGGGCGCTGCCAATGCGGCCGTGATCGGCCGCGTGCTGATCGCCGTGGGCGATGTTTCCGCCACCCGCGCCGGCCAGCCGGTCAACCTCGGCACCGGCGCCGCCATTGAGGACGGCGACATTATCCGCGTCGGCCAGGCGAGCAATGCGCAAATCCGCTTTGACGACGAGGCCGTGGTCGCGCTGCGGCCGCAAACGGTGTTTCGCATCGACGAATACAACTTCGCCGGACGCCAGGACGGTGCCGAAAAAGCCGTGTTCAACCTCATCCAGGGCGGCATGCGCACGGTCACCGGCCTCATCGGCAAGCTCAACCGCAGCAATTACCTGGTGCGCACCCCGACCTCCACCGTGGGCATACGCGGCACCAATTACAACCTGGTGCACTGCGACGGCGGTTGCGTCAACCAGGACGGCAGCCGCGCCGCCACCGGTACCTATGGCGGCGTGTTCGACGGGCGCATCGGCGTGGAAAACCAGTCGGGTGAAAAAACTTTTGGTTCGGATGAATTCTTTTACGTCGCCAGCCTGAGCGCGCCGCCGCAGGCGCTGATCGCGCCGCCGGCCTTTTTGCAGGACAAGCTGGAGGGCGCCTCGCGCCGCGGCACGCAAAAAAGCACGGAAACCGCCGAGTCCACGTCGCAGTCCTCGGGCATCAGTGCCGATGGGCGGGTGCAAACCGTACCCACCGAGATACCGCAACCGGTGTTCGTCGTAACGGAGCAAAAAAACACCAGCGGCGGCACCTCGATCATTTCGAATGTCACCGGCTTTATCGGTTTTTACTCCAATGGCACCAATAGCGTATTTGTCGGTGACTGCGGCGGCGGGTGTAACTCCAACTACACAATGTCATTCAATGCCGGGTCCTTGCGCGGCGATGCCAGCCAGTTCAGTTTCGCAAACAACCAGCTCATCAGCTATTCGGGCGCCAATTTCGGCGGCTCACTGGGCGGCGGCACGGTGGTGGATGCCGGCACCGCCACCATAGCCGGCGCCCAGTACGGCTGGGGGCGCTGGGTGGGCAATTTCAGCGTGACCGACACCAACGGCAGCTTTACCGGGGCGACGGCAAAATCCGGCGTCTTTTTTGGCTTTACCAACGATCCCAATGTTAATTCCGGCAACAACACACCAAGCAGCGGCATTGTGAATTTTGTGCTGGTGGGCGGACCCCGTCCGGCCGACACGGCGGGCAACGTCGGCAGCATCAACAACATGTCGGGAACGATGAACTTCACCACCCGCACATTGACCAACCTGAACATGGGACTGGACATTACCATTCCGGGTCGGGGCGCCGCCAGCATGAATATGGCGATTAACGGTGGCAGCGTCACCCTCCTTACCGGCAAGAACGAATTCCAGAACGCATCCCTGATTGGCACCTGCACCGGCAGCGGTTGCATGTCCACCAGCCCCAACACGACCAACGGCAAGTTCGACGCCGGCTTCGCCGGCGGCAAGGCCATGGTGGTTAACGGCGCACTGACCAACGCCGTCCAGGATACGACCAGCGGCACCAGTCAGCCGCGCTCGGTGTTGTTCCTGAACTTCCTGAAGTGCTCGACCTGCTGAGCCGTTTGGGCGCATAGCCATGCGCTCGGCACAGCCCTCATCGGCCTTGCGGCCGGAGCAATGCCTTGTGCGGGAGTTTGCCGCCAAATTCCGCTAAAATCACTCCTTCACGCTGTTTTTGCAGAAACAGGGAAACATTAGGAGTATTTGTCTCATGTCCATGGCGGATCGCGACGGATTTATCTGGTACGACGGCAAGCTGGTGCCCTGGCGCAATGCCACCACGCACGTGCTCACCCACTCTTTGCATTACGGCCTCGCCGTATTCGAGGGCCTGCGTGCCTACAAGACGACCTCGGGCACGGCGATTTTCCGCCTTAAGGAACACACCGACCGCCTGTTCAATTCGGCGCACATCTACGCCATGAAGCTGCCCTATACCAAGGAAGTGCTGATGGAGGCGCACAAGGAAGTGGTGCGCGTCAACAATCTCGAGTCCTGCTACATCCGCCCGATCGCTTTTTACGGCTCGGAAAAAATGGGCGTCTCGCCCAAGGGGGCGAGCGTGCACGTGGCCATCGCCGCCTGGCCCTGGGGCGCCTATCTTGGCCCCGAGGCGCTCGCCAAGGGCATACGCGTCAAGACCTCGTCCTTTGCGCGTCACCATGTCAACGTCACCATGGCGCGGGCCAAGTTCGCCGCGACCTATGCCAACTCCATCCTCGCCAATGCCGAAGCCATAGACCACGGCTACGATGAGGGCCTGCTGCTTGACGTGGACGGCTTTGTCGCCGAAGGCGCGGGCGAGAACATCTTCATCGTCAAGGACGGCGTGCTGTACGAACCCGAACTGACCTCTGCGCTGGTGGGCATCACCCGCGGCAGCATCATCGCCCTTGCCGCCGACCTCGGCTACCAGGTGGTGTCGCGCCGCATCACCCGCGACGACGTGTATATCGCCGACGAGGCCTTTTTCACCGGCACCGCCGCCGAAGTGACGCCGATCCGCGAACTCGACGGCCGCCAGATCGGCGCCGGCAAGGCCGGGCCGATCACGAAAAAACTGCAAAAGGCGTTTTTCGACGTCGTCACCGGCAAGAGCAAAAAGCACAGCGACTGGCTCGCCCCCGTCGGAAAACTCGGCAAACCGGGCAAGGCGGCCAAAGGCAGGCGCAAATGAGCAGCGTGCCCAAGGACATTCCGGTCGCCGTGACCGAGAAGGACTTGCCGCTGCACTGCCCGCGTCCTGACACGCCGGTATGGAACCTGCACCCGCGCGTCTTTCTTGACGTGGTGCACGCCGGCGAGTTGCTGTGCCCTTACTGCGGCACCAAATACGTCTACAAGGGCAGCGCGCCCAAAGGGCACTGAGCCGGTCGGATCGGCCTAGCCCCGCCCGAGGCCCAGTGCCGAAAATACTGATCGTCGCCCCCAACTGGATAGGCGACACACTGCTGGCGCAACCGCTGTTTGCGCGACTGCAACGCAAGCTTCCCGGCCTTGAGCTCGATGTACTCGCGCCGGCCTGGACCGCGCCGGTGCTCAACCGCATGCGCGAAGTGACCGCTGTCATCCAGGTGCCTTTCCAGCACGGCAAATTGCATCTCCGGCTGCGCTGGCGCATTGGCAAGGACTTGCGTGCGCACCGCTACGATTCGGCCATCGTGCTGCCAAATAATTTCAAGTCGGCGCTGGTGCCGTTTTTTGCCGACATTCCGCTGCGTGTCGGCTATGTCGGCGAGTCGCGTTACGGTATTCTCAATGTCGTGCACCGGCTGGACGAAAAAGCCATGCCGCTGATGGCCGATCGTTACGCCCAGCTCGCCGAGGTGCCCGGACAAACACCCGAGCGCCCGCTCGCGGCGCCCCAACTCGAAGTCGATACCGCCAACCAGCTCATTACCCTGTCGCGCCTGGGCCTGGAGCGCAGCCGGCCGGTCGTGGCCTTTTGTCCAGGCGCCGAATTCGGTCCGGCCAAGCGCTGGCCGGCGCGCCACTTTGCCGCCCTCGCAAAAAACCTCATAGACCACGGTCGCACGGTGTGGATATTCGGCTCGGAAAAGGAGCGCGACCTGGGTGACGCAATCGTCGCCGACGCCGGCTCGGGCGGATACTGCCTCAACCTCGCCGGCCGCACCGACCTTGGCGGCGCCATAGACCTGATGGCCCTGGCGGAAAGCGTGGTCAGCAACGACTCAGGCCTGATGCATGTCGCCGCCGCGCTGGGCCGGCCGCTGGTGGCGCTGTACGGCTCTTCCAGCCCGGAGCACACCCCGCCGATGGCGGCGGCGCGCATCGTGCGCACCGGCATTGAATGCAGCCCCTGCTACCAACGCGAATGCCCGCTCGGCCATTTCAAGTGCATGAACGATCTCGCGCCCGATCGCGTCATGGCGGAGATTTCCGTCGCACGGGAAACCACCCCGCGCAGCTAATCCATGCGCGCAATGCGCTGCATCCCCTGCCATTGCCACCCTTGATATACTAGTCGTATATCAGAAGCCGACCAGGAGACCGCCGTGGCCCAGCCAGCGCAGGGAGCAGAGCGCAAGAAGCGCAACATCCAGGAAATCCGCGAATCCAAGAAAAGCGGTGAAAAGATGGTGTACATGTCGGTGCCCGACTACACCGCCGCCAAGTGGGCCGAAACCGCCGGGGTCGATGTTGCCGTGGTCGGCGACAGCCTGGCAATGATTGCGCACGGCCACCCCAACACCATTCCGGCCACCATGGATATGATGGTGATGCACGCCTCCGCCATACGCCGCGGCGCGCCCAACACCTTCGTGCTCGGCTGCATGCCCTACCAGAGCTACAACACCGTTGAGCGCGCCCTGACCAACGCCACGCGCTTCATGCAGGACGCCGGCAGCGACGCGGTCAAACCGCAGGGCGGCAAGTCGCAGGCGCACATCCTCAAGGCCCTGGTCGACGCCGGCATTCCCACCGCATCGCACATCGGCCTGACGCCGCACACAGTGGCAATGTTCGGCGGCTTTCGCATTCAGGGACGCACCGCCGAGGCGGCGATGAAAATCCTCGAGGACGCCCTCGCCATACAGGACGCCGGTTGCTTCATGCTCGAGTTCGAGGCGGTCCCGGCGAAAATCGCCGCGGTGATCTCGCAACAACTTGAGATCCCTACCATCGGCATCGGCGCCGGTGTCGGCACCGACGGCCAGATATTGCTGTGCCACGACCTGCTCGGCGTGTTCACCGATTTCAAGCCCAAGTTCACCAAGCGTTACGCCAACCTGACCGAAGTCGCGGTGGCGGGAATCAAGGCCTATATCGCCGACGTCAAGGGCGGCAGCTTTCCGGACGACGACCACAGCTACGGCGTGGACGACAAGGAATACGAAAAATTCCTCGGCCTGGTGCAAAAACGCCGGCAGCTCTAGGCATCGCCCCACCAGAGCAGCCAACCATGCCGACGACAGCCAAGCGCAAAACCAGGCCGGGCAGCAAGGCCGACAGCGCTACCGACGCCGGCCTGAGCCTTGCCGACCGCGCCTACAGCGACCTCGAGGAACTCATCGTCACACTGCGCCTCGCTCCGGGCAACGCCGTGTCGGAAGCCGAGTTGTCGCAGCGCCTGGGCATCGGCCGCACACCCATCCGCGAGGCGCTGCAACGTCTCGCCCGCGAGCGCCTGGTGACCATCCTCCCGCGGCGCGGCATCATCGTGTCCGAGGTCAACGTCAAGAGCCAGTTACGCCTTCTCGAAGTACGGCGCGAGGTCGAGCGTCTGGTGGCAAAGAACGCGGCGCGGCGCGCGACTCCGGAGCAACGTACGCGCTTCACCGAAATTGCGCGCGCCTTCGAAAAAAGCGCAAAAAACAACGACGAGGTGACTTTCATGCGCGTCGACCGCGAGTTCAACGAACTTTCGGTGGCGGCCTCGCACAATGAATTTGCCGCCGGCGCAATGGGGTTGATGCACGCCTTGTCACGGCGCTTCTGGTACATACATTACAAACAGGCGGCCGACATGCCGCTGACGGCGAAGCTGCATGCCGACATTGCACGCGCGATTGCCGCCGGTGACGACAAGGCGGCAGGCGGCGCCATGGACTGCCTGCTCGACAACATCGAGCGATTTACCCGTGCCACGGTGACCACGGAATTCTGACGGGCGGCGACCAAAACCGGCGCGAAAGGAAAGAAAACAGCAGCCAAAGCGGACAAATCCCGGCGATCGGGATAGCTTGAATAATCCCGGTTCCACGGCTATGCTTTGCGCCAGATATACGTGTGATATATCAGATGCCAGCCCCGCACCGGCTTCTTGAAACGGAGAACCCAATGAGCACTGCCCAGATGTCCGAGCGCCAGGCAACATTCCGCAGGGAATACATGGCCGCAGTCCACCCCCTTTACAGCGGCCTGCTGCACGTCGGCGTGATGTACGCAATCGGCATCGCGGTCATCGCCTTTTGCGTCTCGCGCCTGCAAAACGCCGGCTGGGAGTGGCTGCTGGTGGTGCCGGTGTTTTTCGTGTCGAATATTTTCGAGTGGTGGATCCACAAGTATGTGATGCACCGCCTGGTCGACGTGTGGGCACTGCGCGCCATCTACGACCGTCACACGCGCCAGCACCACCAGTATTTCACCGACGGCGTGATGACCGTTGATTCGACGCGCGAGTTTCGCATCATTTTCTTTCCGTGGCGCGCAATGCTTACCTTCATCGCCATGGGCACGCCGGCCGCGCTCGCGCTCGCCTGGCTCATCAACGCCAATGCCGGCTACATCCTGCTGGTGACCATGGTCGGCCAGTACCTCATTTACGAGACCTTCCACTACTGCTGCCACGTGCACGAGAACTGGTTCGTGCGCAACATGCCCTGCGTCAACACCATCCGCCGCCACCATACCGCCCACCACAACCAGGGCATCATGATGGATATCAACATGAACCTGACCTTTCCAATGGCCGACTGGCTGATGGGAACGAGCGACCTCAAACGCGGCCTGCTCGGCCATGTGTTCAACGGTTACAACGAAAAATACATCAAGCCCGAACTCAAAGAGGCCATCGAGAAGCACAGCCAGAAAGGGCAGCCGCTCACACAGCAGCCAGCCTGATCGCATTCAAATAACCTAGAGGAGGAGTTAGATGAAAAAGCGCGATTTCCTGAAAGCCGGCGCGGTTGCGGCCGCCCTTGCAATCCCCGCCAGCGCCCGCGCGCAAGGGGCCACTTACAACTGGAAGATGGCAACCGGCTGGGGGGGCGGCCCGCTGATGGACATCGGCGCCAAAGCCTTCGCCGAAAAAATGGACCAGTTCTCCGGCGGACGGTTCAAGATCCAGGTGTTTCCCGGCGGCGCCCTCGGCAACGCCCTGAAAGTGCCCGAAACGGTGAAAAACGGCGTCGCCGAAATGGGTCACACCTGGATGGGCTACGACTGGGGCAAGGACCCGACCACGGTGCTCTTTGGCGGCTATGCCGGCTCCTTCGATACCGAGCGCATGCTGCACTGGATGTATGAGGCCGGCGGCATTGAAATGCAGCGCAAGTATCGCGACGAATCCGACGGCATCGTGTCGATTCCGCTGTTCATCCGCACCGCCGAGGCCTTCCTGCACTCGAGAAAGCCGGTCAAGACCCTCGCCGACCTCAAGGGCCTCAAGCTGCGCACCGCCGGTGCCTGGCTGGAAATGGCCAAGGGCCTGGGCGCGGCACCGGTGACCACTGCCGGCGGCGACGTCTATCCGATGCTCGAGCGCGGCGCCATCGACGCCACGGAGTGGGGCACGCTCTACGAAAACATTTCCATGGGCTTCCACAAGGTCGCCAAGTACATCATTTACCCGGGGGTGCACCAGCCGACCGCGCCCTTTGAGTTGTGCATCAACAAGGAGGCCTGGGCCAAGCTCTCCGATGCCGACAAAAAACTGACCGAGATGGTCGCCAAGCTGGTGACCTTCGAGAGCTGGCTCAGAATAGGCCAGGAGGACGCCAAGGCGCTGGACTTCTATAAAAAGGCCGGCAATACCATCATCGAACTCGCCCCGGAGGTGCAATACGCCGGGCGCAAGATCGGCCTCGACTGGGCGGAAAAAACCGCCAAGGAGGGCAAGTACCCGCATTTTGCGCCGGTGTTTGCCAGCCAGAAGGAACTGGACGCGCTGTGGAAGGGCGCCGCGGGCTGGCGCACTGTCAGGGTAAAGAGCTGAATGCGACGTGCATGACCGAAGGGGCGCGTCCGCGCCCCTTCTTTTTTACGTCCTCAGCCCACCACTTCAATACACAGCGGGAGAAAGCGCCATGAATGCGCTGGTCAAAAACATCGAACGCGTTACCGGCAGCGTCGGCATTCTCGCCTCCTTTGCCATCGTGCCGCTGGTGCTGGCCACCTGCTACGAGGTGTTTGCCCGCTACCTCTTTGATGCGCCCACCGTCTGGGCCTACGAAGTGGGCTACATCCTCACCGGCTCGCATTTCCTGCTCGGCATGGCCTACACCCTGCAACGCGGAGAACACATCCGCATCGATATTTTCAGTGCGGCATTTGCGCCGCGCACCCGCGCCATCATCGACCTTGTCGCCTACGCCATCATCCTGCCGTTGATGCTCTGGCTCACCTACGCCTTGTTCGGGCACCTCGCCACCGGCTACCTGCGCAACGAGCACAGCGGCCAGTCGGCTATGAACCTGCCGGTCTGGCCGTTTCGCATTGTGTTCCTCACCGCCTTTGCGCTGTTCGCCCTGCAGATATTTGCCGAGGTGCTGAAAACCACGCGCCGCCTCAAGGGGGAGACGGCGTGATCGACATCCTGCCTTTCCTGATGCTGCCGGTGGCCTTCACGCTGATGTTCCTCGGCGTGCAGGTGGCCTTTTCAATGATGATCACCGCCGTGCTCTTCGGCCTGATCATTTTCGGCGACCGGGTGATTTTCCAGTTCATCGAAAAAATCGAGGACATCTCCTCCAATTTTGTCTTTGCCGCGGTGCCGCTGTTTGTCTTCATGGGTGCGATGCTGGAAAAGTCCGGCATCGCCGACAAGCTGTTCGAGGCCATCCACATCTGGACGCGGCGGCTGCCCGGCGGCCTGGCGCTCGCCACCATCATCATGTGCATTATTTTCGCCGCCTCCAGCGGCGTGATCGGCGCGACCGAGTCGGTGGTGGGCCTGCTGACCATCCCCATCATGCTGCGTTACAAATACGACAAAGGCCTCATTTCGGGTTGCATCTGCGCCGGCGGCTCGCTTGGCACCATCATCCCGCCATCCGTGGTGGCCGTGGTGATGGGACCGCTTGCCGACGTGTCGGTCGGCGACCTGCTCTACGGCATGGTCTTCCCCGGCCTGATCATGGCCGGCCTTTACCTTATTTACATTTTCTTCCTCTGCCTGATGCACCCTGTAATGGGTCCGCGCATTCCGCCCGAACCCGGCGACCCCGGCTTTGGCGAAAAACTCTGGATCACCACGCGCAACCTGGTGCCGCCGCTGCTGATGATCGTCGCCGTGCTCGGTTCTATCCTGTTCGGCTGGGCCTCACCAACCGAAGCCGCGGCCATCGGCGCCATCGCCTCGGTGCTGCTCACCATACTTTACGGTCGCTTTCGCTGGCGCGGCCTCTACGATGCGCTGGTCAAGACGCTGCTCATCACCACCATGATCATGACGGTGCTGCTCGCCGGCACGCTGTTCACCGGGGTGTTCATCGGCGGCGGCGGCATCAACACCGCCAGCGTGCTGATCAACAAGATGCAACTCACACCCTGGATGCTACTGTCGCTGATGATGGGGATCATTTTCATCGCCGGTTTTTTCCTCGACTGGATCTCCATAGTGCTGATTTTCGTGCCGCTTTTTACGCCGTTGATCAAGGCGGCGGGCTTCGATCCGGTGTGGTTCTGCATCCTGTTCCTCATCATGATCCAGACCTCCTACCTGACCCCGCCGATGGCGCCGGCGATTTTTTACCTGCGCGCGGTGGCGCCGCCAGAGATCACCATCCGGCACATGTACAAAGGCGTCGTTCCCTTCATCACCCTGCAGTGCCTCACCCTCGCCATAGTGATGATTTTCCCCGTACTCGTAACCTGGTTGCCCAGCGTGATGCTCACCTTCCGATAAGGAGACCCCCATGACACCCGAACAGATACTGGCCATTCCCCCGCGTGTGCTGACGCAGGCGCAGCGCGAGTCCTATTTCAGCGAGGGTTACATCCTGCTGGAAAAAATCATCGGTGATGAGTGGATTAAAAAACTGCGTGATGCAACCGAAGAACTGGTCGAGCGCAGCCGCAAGGTGAGCAAGTCCGACACCATCTATGACCTGGAGCCCGACCACCGCCCCGACAGCCCGCGCCTGCGCCGCGTCTCCAACCCGACCGAGCAGCACCCGGTATTCTGGGAGTACGTCACCAAGTCGGTGATGCCCGACGCGGTGGCCGACCTGGTCGGCCCGGACGTCAAGTTCCACCACTCCAAGCTGAATTTCAAATGGAGCAACGGCGGCGAGGAGGTGAAGTGGCATTACGACATCTCTTTCTGGCCGCATACCAATTATTCGCCGCTGACGGTCGGCACCTACATATACGATTGCGGCATGGACCAGGGCCCGCTCGGCGTAATCCCGAAAAGCCACGAGCTCGATCCCATGCTCACGCAATACGATGACAAGGGCAACTGGGTCGGTTGCCTTGCCGAGCGCGACATCGCCGGGATCGACCTCTCCAAGGCGGTCTATCTCACCGGACCGGCCGGTTCACTGACGCTGCACAACTGCCGCACCATACATGGTTCGCCGCCGAATGATTCCGACCTCGGCCGGCCGCTGCTGCTCTACACACTGACCTCGGCCGATGCCTTCCCCTACACCGTCAATCCGATCAAGCCCAGGCACGACCAGACCATCATCCGCGGACAGCGCGCCGCCTTCGCCCACCACGACCCGCGCCCCTGCCTGATTCCGCCGGACTGGTCGGGCGGCTACACCTCGATTTTTTCACTGCAGCAGGAAGAGGACGCGGCGGCGGCGCGCGGCAAAGCGGCGGCGATGTAAAGCTGACGCGTGCAGTTTGAAGGAACGGCGCGGATTTCGCGCCGTTTTCATTTCAGCGTCCTGCCCGTGGCCTTTTCCAGTTTGGCGGTTTCCTCGGGACTCATGCTGTAGGAATGATCCGCATCCGGAAACTGCCCGCCACGCACCTCGGCGGCGTATTTCTTCAGCGCGTCGACGGCGATGGTCGAAACATCGGCGTAGCGCTTGGTGAACTTGGGCTTGAACTGGTCGAATACGCCGAGCAGGTCATAGGCGAGCAGCAACTGGCCGCAACTGGCCGGTCCCGCGCCGATGCCAAAGGTGAAAATGTCCACCGCGGCATCCACCGCGACGGCGACGGGCGCGGGCACCGCCTCGATCTCGAAGCCGATGCCACCCGCCTCCTGGATGGCGACGCCGTCATCAATGATCTTCATCGCCTCATCGGCGGTCTTGCCCTGCAAGCGGAAGCCGCCGTACTGGTGCACGAAATGCGGGCACATGCCGACATGGCTCATCACCGGCACGCCGGCATCGGCGATGGCCTTGATGATGGGAAACTTGTCGCGGCCGCCCTGCATCTTGACGCAATCGACCGCGCCCTCCTTCATGAAGCGCAACGCGTTCATCACCGCGACATCCGGGTTGGGATAACTGCCGTAGGGCATGGCGACAAGATTAAAGGTGTTGGGCGCGCCGCGACGCACCGCCTGGCAGTGCTGGATCATCATGTCCATGGTCACCGGCAGGGTGTTGGAAAAGCCGTAGCTCACCATGCCCAGGCTGTCGCCGATGCCGATGATATCGAGGCCGGCCCGCTCGGCCCACACCGCCGAGGGGTAGTCCGGTATCGAGGCCATCGCCAGCTTGCGCCCGGCTTTTTTCGCCGCCTTGAGATCGGGGATGGTGAGTTTCTTGCGCTCTTCGCTCATGTCGTTTTCCCGTGCTTGTGAAGTGCCGTCCCGCTAACTGCGAAACACCTGTTTGTCGGTGCCCGAGTACAAGGCCTTGACCTGGCGCTCGACCGAATCGGCGTGCGCCGCCAGCGCCGCCGCATCGAGGTCGGCCTTGGGTCGCGGCTCGTAGTCAAAATGATGGTGGGCGTCGGTGCCGCGCGCCAGCGTCGCCGCATCGCGCACCTTGGTCTGGCGCACGTAAGTCGGAATGTAGCGAATGGCAAGGCCGATGCGCCTGTCAGTGCTGCCGTTGGGCTCGGAGCCGTGCACCACCTTGATATGGTGCAGGGACATTTCCCCCGCCTTGAGCGCTATGCCCACCGCCTTCGACTTGTCCACCTCGACGGCGATTTCCTGGCCGCGCGACAACAGGTTGTCCTTGTGAAAGGTATCCAGATGCGGCAACTGGTCGATGGTGTGGCTGCCGGGAATGAATTGCATGTAGCCGTTCGCGGGCGTGGCGTCGGTGAAGGCCACCCAGGCGGTGACCACGTCGTCCGGGTCAAGCCCCCAGTAAGTCGAGTCCTGGTGCCAGGAGACAAAGCCCGGATTGCCCGGTTCCTTGATGAAAAAATTCGTCGTCCAGCACAGGATGTCCGGGCCGATCACATCTTCCACGGCATCGAGGATGCGCGGGTGATGCACCAGTTCATCCACCCAGGTGAACAACAGGTGGGACTTGTGCCGCCAGTTGCCCTGCAGCGGGCCGCCGGTCCTCCCCTCGTGCCGCTCAAGGCAGGCGCGGTAATGCGCCGCCTCGGTGGCACTGAGTACCGGCACCGGGAAACAACAACCGTCGCGCCGGTAGGCGGCAACCGCCTCATGGCCGAGAACTTTCGGCATATCCCGTCCCCTTTGTAGTAATGCCCGCACTGACGGCGCTTCGCGCTCTGCCCGTTGCGCAAAATATAACATCAAGCGGCAGTCGGGCGACGCCTCGAATGCGTCCGTTGCGACCGGCGCCGGTGCTAAGATTGCCGCAATTGCACGCACCGCCCCAGGAACAAAGCGATATGGCCCTGCCCGGACAATCCAGTATCACCACGCCGCCAGGAATCGTACCCGACGATGACGTGCCGGTGCCATACCTGCAGCGCACTCGCGACTGGTATCTCGCCCTCGGCTACGACAACCCCTATGTCTGGGCGCATTACCGCGACGTGCCTTTCCAGGCCCTGGTAAAGCCGCTGTCGCAGTCGACAGTCGCACTGATTACAACAGCCGCCCCTTACCAACCCGACAAAGGCAACCAGGGCCCGGGCGCGGCCTACAACGCCGCGGCAAAATTCTATGCGGTGTATTCGGGCGACAGCGCCCTCGACCACGATGTGCGCGTCTCGCATGTCGCCATCGACCGCAAGCACACCAATATGGAAGACCCCGGCTGCTGGTTTCCGCTGCCGCTGCTGCGTCAATTTGAACAACGGGGTCGCATCGGCGCGTTGGCAAAACGCTTTCACGGCGCACCGACCAACCGCAGCCAGCAACACACCATTGATGTCGATTGCCCGGAAATACTGCGTCGCTGCCGGGAAGACGGCGTCGATGCCGTGGTGCTGGTGCCCAATTGCCCGGTCTGCCACCAGACGGTGAGCCTCATCGCCCGCCATCTCGAACAAAACGGTATCGCCACGGTGATCATGGCCTGCGCCAAGGACATCGTCGAGCACTGCGGTGTGCCGCGCATGCTGTTCAGCGACTTCCCCTTGGGCAACGCCGCCGGCCGGCCGCACGATTCCATGTCACAGGCCGACACGCTGGAACGCGCGCTGTGTGTGCTCGAAGCAGCGCCGGCGGCGCGCACGACGGTGCAGTCACCGCTAAGTTGGGACGAATCGCACGCGTGGAAGGGCGATTACAGCAATATTGCCAAGGTCAGCCCGGAAGAGGTGGCAAGGCTGCGCGCGGAAAATGATCGCGCCAAGGAGACGGCTAAGGCCCTGAGGGACAAGCAGGCGGGCGATTAGCGCCGTGGGCATAGGCTGGAAAGCCACGACTGGCGCGGGTTTGCAGTCCATCACTGAAATGCAGAACGTCTTGCGGTTTCTGCGTGCCGGCACTGAAACGCCTCTGCGTGGAGCGCGGCCACAGGCCGGGTGCCGCGGCTTGAGCCGCCGCGAAAAGCAGGAGCGCCGCTGAACATTAAAAACTTTAGGCGCTGCCGGATAAAAGATACGTCATTCCTGCGAAAACGAGACTCGCGGAGCGATGCGAAGTTTCGAGGAACGGCCAAGCGGGAATCCATGGGGTCAATCCAATGCAAGCGCAGCGAACCCCATGGATTCCGGGTTCTGCTGCGCAGCCCCGGAATGACGGATATTGATTCGAAAGTGGCGCCCTAAGCCTCGTCGCGCACGACGACATTTCGCTTGAGCACAATCGGCGCGCCCCCCAGGCTTTTCTTGACCATCCACTGCGCCAGCGAAGCGTCAAGATAATCGGCGTGCCCCGGAAACCATCCGATCAGCGCCTCGGCGAGACGGCGGCCTTCGGCAATATCGCCGGCGGCGACCACCTCCATCACATCACGCACCGATTTGAGAACGGCGGCATGTTCGTCGTTATGGCAGTCCCTGGCCGGAAACTCGGTTTTTTCCATCCACACCCGTTCCTGCTCAAAGTGCGTTTCGGCATGCCGCGCAAAAGCCGCCAGACAGGCGGCGAAATCGGCGTCCGCGGCGTTGATCATGGCATTGACGACCTCGACAAACTCGCGGTGGGTGTCGTCCATGGGCTGGAAACCGAGCAGGTAGGCGTCGGTCCAGGTGAAGGTGTTTTCAGAAGGCATCAGGAAAGCTTGCTTTGCAGGGGGCCGGAAGCCCCGGCAAGGCGAAAGCATAGCATTGCCAGTCTTTACTTACGCAGCAGCCAGGGCAGCAGCAGCACGGCGCAACCGGCCGCCTGCATTGACAGCACGTGCAACCAGAAGCGTATCGGGGAATCGCGCCGTCGCAGCGGAACCCGGCGATAGACGACGGTTTCCCCCCATAACGCCGATATGGCGCTGCACAGCATCAGCACGAGACCGAGGCCGACGACGACGCCGCGCATTTCCAGCGGCAACCAGGCCACCGCCAGGCAGGTCAGCGCGGCGACGGCGGCAAGGCCGATGCGCAGCCAGAAACCGAAGGGCTCGGTGGCGCGCCGCACGATGTAGTACTTGCCGCCGAATTCGCCCGACAACGCACCGGAGGCGGCAAAGTAAACAACGATCAAGGCACCGACAGTCAGCAACCAGGGATAGAACATGTCTCACCAGCGTGGGGTGCGCAAGGCGCGGGAGAGGGCATTGTGACTGATTCAGGCCGGGCACTGGTCAGGAATCATAATTTCCGGGAAAGTCGGCCCTCCCGCGCGTGCCGAGAAGAATTCGCAATAGACGTGATCGACTGTCTTCATGTCGCTCACCTCGGTCAGGTAGATAAGCACCTGCGCGACATCCTGCATGCGCCCGCCCGCAGCGGTGACGGCGCGGCGCAGGTTGGCGAAGGTGTACCGCGGCGGCTGCGCTATCGGTCCGACGGCATGGCGCAAAAGTTCCTGCGCAATACCGGGGAGAACAAGGGAATTCCCGGTCCGGGGCGGGAACTGGCGCAAGGCTTCAAGCCGCGGCGACGCTGCGCGTCTCCACCGCGACAATCGCCTTTGCCTGGTTGAAGTCGGTGGTGTAACCGGCACCATGCAGGCAGCAGGCAAGCAGGTTGACGATAGGCAGCGGCAGGTGGGCGGTGCCGCCCATCACCTTGCGTATGTATTCTGCGGTGGCCTTGGCGTCGATGTTCTGTTCCAGCTGCGCGAGCTGGTCGGCCGGCGTGTGTTCCTGCTCGAACAGCACCTGGCCGGCGCCATCGCGGAAAAATTCTATTTTCGGCCGCCGTCGCGGATTGGCGTAAGGCTCACCCTCGGTGCCGCGCATCAACAACGCGGTGTCGCCGGTGGCGATGAAATATTCGCGCAGCTTGAGCAATACCTCCGGATGCGTCACGCTCACCAGCTTGAGTGAATTTCCGCCTCCGCCAACGAAGGGATCGATCAGCTTGGCCACGGTATGGCCGCTGTTCCTGACGCCAAGCCGGCTCCTGAGCGACAGCAGGTTGGCCAGGCCGGGCGCGAGCACCGCGGTGGGCACAAAAGCGAGCCTGTCGTTGTCCATCGCCGCCTGGGCCTGGCCCAGCGTAGCGCAGGGCAGTATTCCAAGTTCGCGAAAAATATAGGCGCTCGCCACCCGCCCTTGCCCCTCAAGGGTGCCATGCACCAGCACCGGCAGGCCCATGCGCTGCAACAGCAACGCCACCAGCGGCGTGAGGTTGGGCTGGCGCCGTGCGCCGTTATAACTGGCGATCACCACCGGCCGCACTTCGCCCGCGCCTGCGGGCATCTGCAGGTGGTGGACGCGCTCGGCTGCGGCCCGGGCAAAACCAAGTAATTCGGGCACCGATTCGGTTTTTACGCGCAACGCCAGCAGGATGGCGCCCAATTCAAGATCGGGCACGCCGCCATCGAGCATGGCGCCAAACAACTGGTGCGCGTCCTCGTTGCCGAGGTCGTGGCTGCCGTTGGTACCGCGGCCGATTTCCTTGATGTAGCGCTCGAAGCTCATGGGCTCACTTTATGGCAAAGCTGTTGCCTGAATACCTTAGCAACGCGTGTGCCAAGCGGCGAAATGCGCCGGTTGCGGGGTATTCCCCGGGGAAACCGGTAAGTGCACTGCGTATTTGCCTGACTTTGGCCTGACTTTGGCCTGATTTTGGCCTGATTTTGGCCTGATTTTGGCCATTGGCGCGCCCATCCGGATGCATGCATGCCTCGCCGCGGTGCGGGCCCGATGTTGCGTTGCAGAATATGGCGTCGGAACGATGAGAAGTGTGAAGTCGGCCGATAAGCCGGGTTCTGTTCAGGAGCTTGCGCTCCCCTGACGATCATTCATCTGGGCCCCGGGTTACCCCGGGGCTCAAGCCACCTACCCGCAGACTCCGTGGGTCACGTCAACGTCTGCCTATTTGGTGTTGCTCCGGGTGGAGGTTACCGCGTTTCACCCGCCATGCTTGCGCATGGCGACTCGTCTCTGTGGCCCTATTCCTCGTCTCACGACGTACGGCCGTTAGCCGTCACCCTACCCGATGGAGCCCGGACTTTCCTCTGCACAGAAACTCTCCGTACAGCGACCGTCTGGCCAACTTCACCCCGCCATTGTACGGCAGCGACGCTAGGCGGGCCGGGCATCACCCGCTCGGATCTTTTGATCATCAACAAGACCGACCTCGCACCGCATGTCGGCGACTCGCTCGAAGTCATGGCGCGCGACGCCAAAAAACAGCGCGGCGAACGGCCCTTCGTCTTCACCAACCTCAAGGCCGGCGACGGCGTGGACGAAATCGTAAAATTCATCCGTGCACGCGGCCTGCTCGATGAAATCAGGAAGGCCTGCGCATGATGGAGACTTCCTTGGGCTGTCATTGCGAGCGCAGTGATTCTTGTCATTGCGAGCGCAGCGAAGCAATCTCGTCGTTCTTGTGACTGCCGTCGCAACACCACAAGATTGCCGCGTCGGCTGCACCTCCTCGCAATGACGACTGAAACCGGATTACCGCGTCAGCTTCGCCTCCCCGCAAAAGCGCAGCCCTATTCGGCCTTGATGTTCGCGATCTTGGCCACGGCCACCCAGCGTTCGCGGTCTTCTTTCGCCAGCACGGCAAACCTGTCCGGATTACTGGCACCGTCTATCTCCAGCGCATGGGGTGCCATCGCGGCGATGACTTCGGGCATCGCCAGCACCTTGTTCACCGCCGCCGTGATCTTGTCCAGGACGGGGCGCGGCGTGCCGCGCGGCGCGAAAAACGCCTCGAACTGGCTCGCCTGCACACCGGGAAAACCGGCCTCGGCGTTGGTCGGGATGTTCGGCGCGACGGCGAGGCGCTTGTTCGCGGTGACAAACAGGGCTGTCACGCGATCGGCCTTGATTTGCGGCAGCGCCGTGGCCGAATTGACAAAATGAAAGTCGAAACGTCCGGCAATCTGGTCGGTCAGGGCCTGCGGCGATCCCTTGTAGGGGATGTGCGTTCCGGTGAAGCCGGCTTTTTCGCGGAACAATTCCACCGTCAGGTGCGAGGGGGATCCGGAGCCGGATGAACCGTAAGTGGTCTTGCCGCCGCTGGCAACGGCGCGTGCCACAAGGTCCTTGGCGTCCTTGTAATTGGACGAAGGCGTCGCCACAAGGATCATCGGCGCCCAGGCGACGTTCAACACCGGCACCAGGTCGCGATCAAGGTCATACGGCATGACGCGGCCGATGGCGATATTCATGTTCACCGCGGGCGAGGTAAACAGCAGCGTGTAGCCGTCGGGCGCCGACTTGGCGACGATGTCATCGCCGATGACCCCACCCGCGCCGGGCCGGTTGTCGATGATGATGGGCTGGCCGAGTTCGGCGCGCAGGCGCGGCTCGATCACGCGCAGCACGATATCGGCGACGCCGCCCACCGGCCAGGGCACCACCACGCGTATCGGCTTGCTCGGGTAGTCCGATTGCGCGACCGCGCTACCTGCGATCGCGCCGAAAAAAAACATTGTGCCTAGCAATACAAGGCGAAATCGGGACATTGCAGAATCCTCCTGGGAAATCGTTTTTATGTGGGGCGATTCTACACGCTTCACCTGGTCCGCCATGAAATCGGCTGGAAACCCCCTACCAGAGCGGCTCTCCAGCCATCGCCCAGTGGCAAAGAATCGTCACGACGGCCCGGCAAGATGCCCGATGGCATTGGCGTAATAGGCGAGCAACTGCAACTGATCAGGCGCCGGCCGGTAGAGGCCGTCCTGCTCGATCACCGCGTGGCGCAATGTCAGCATGCGCAGTCCCACGCCAAAGGCGTAGTCCTGGTCCTGACGCGGAATGTAGAGGCGCGCGCCGCGTGCTTCGAACTGCAGCATACTTTCGCGCACCGCGGCCTTGAGTTCGAGTTCGTCAAAGGCGCGCGCCGGGTCGCGCACGAAAATGCTTGCAACCAGCGACACCGGCAACACCGGAATCACGCCGCCTATCGCATCCATCAAGCGTGCCGCGATGGCGCTTACCTCGGCGCGTCGCGCCGTCTCATCGAGCGCCGGGAAATGCACGCCGTGCTCTCGCGCGTAAGCGCGCATCGACTGCGGCGTGCCAAAATTCACGCAGGCATAGCCAAAGCGAAACCAGCGCCTGGTCAACGCAAGCCACAGGTTGTGGCAAAGAAAAACGCCGCTGGTAATGACGCCACGCAGCTTGCCCGGGTGCGCGCCCCGGGTCAGGGGCGGGCCGGCGCCACCCTCTGGCGCCGAACGCGCCAGCTTGAGCAACTGGCTGCGATCCTCCAGCACACGGTCGTAGTTGAGCCCGACCGGAATGAACACCAGGTCGCGCCGGCCCTCGCCCTCGCGTTCGTCAAAACCCTTGAGCATGTAATCGAGCAAGCCGAAACGCGGTTCGCGCAAGCGCCCGTCGACGCTGAGACCGCCCTCCGGAAACACCGCCTGGGTGACACCGGCCGCGGTGGCCATCTGCACATAGCGGGCAAGCACGGTTCGATAAAGCGTATCGCCCGAATTGCGCCGCACGAAATAGCCGCCCATGGCGCGCACCAGTTGCTGCAGCGGCCAGATGCGCGCCCACTCGCCCACCGCATACGACAGCGCGGTGCGCTCGGCGGCAAGAAAGCTCACCAGGATGTAGTCCATGTTGCTGCGGTGGTTGATGACAAAGACGATGGTCGACAGGCGGTCCACACGTGCCAGCGCCGCCTCGTCCATGTAGCCGATGCGCACGCGATAAAGCAGGCGGGCGAGGCCGCGTGCCAGGCTGTAACCGATACGAAAGTAAACGTAGGCGTTGAAGGAGGGCACGATCTCGCGTGCGTAGCGGTCGACGCGCCGCCACACCTCGCCGAGATGCACGCCGTCTTTTTGCGCCTGCGTCGAGGCCGCAGCCTGCACCGCGGGGTCGTGGAACAGCCGGTCTATCAGCACCTGGCGGCGTGTCAGCTTGAACGAGGGCAGCTCGACGTCGAGCCGGCCGCCGACCTGGCGCAGCACGCTGTTGATGCGGCGGCGAAAAAACCAGCGCATGCCCGGCGCAAGCAGCAACACCAGCACCGCCCAGGCGGCAAAGCCGGCAAGCAGCACCACGGCCCACAACGGCAGTTGCACCGGATCGTTCGTAGCGAATTCCTCCTCGATCACATCGCGGCGTATGGCGCGGCGCGCCAATCGTGCCATTCTGGCTTGCCCGCAGGGCTTGCAACCGCTTTTCTGCGATGATAGCAGGCATGATTTCAAGACGCCGCCGCCTGCTGCTCGCTGCCGGCCTCGCCGGAACGGGCGCTGCAGCGCTCGCCCTCACCGGCTGGCGGCTGTGGCCCGAACAAGGCCTGTCCAATCCCTGCCTCGGCGCCCTGCCGCCGCAACTGGCCGCGCATCCCATCGTGCGCGACGCCATTGTCGGACTGGATCACCACCAGGTCTGGGACGCACATGCCCACCTTCTCGGTGTCGGCGACCATGCCGAGAACGCGGGCTTCAATGACGCCGGCTTTAATGAACACCAGGGCACGCTCTACTGGCCGCTCGCAGCGGTGCAACGGCATTTCTTTCTCGACGCCGCCTGCCTGGGCAATGATGTCAACCGCGGCAAGCTGGACGCGGCCTATGTCGAACGCTTGCGCGCCCTCAGCGGAGAATTACCCCGCGGCCAGAAAATACTGCTGTTTGCACTTGACCTCTGGCACGACCCGTCCGGGCAAGCCGCCCCCGAACACACCCACGCCTGGGTCGGCAACGACTACTGCGCCACCGTGGCCAGGGCCTGGCCGGAGCGCTTTGAGTGGGTCGCCTCGGTGCACCCCTACCGCAAGGACGCGACGACCGAACTCGAGCGCGTGCATGCGCTTGGCGCACGCGCCATCAAATGGATTCCCGCGGCGCAGGGCATTGATCCGGGCGCGCAGCGCTGCGATGCCTTCTATGCAACGCTCTCCCGCCTCGACCTGCCGCTGATCAGCCACGCCGGCGCCGAGCGGGCCGCGCCCGGCGATGATGCGCTGGGCAACCCGCTGCAACTGCGCCGCGCGCTCGGTCAGGGCGTGCGCGTGGTGGTGGCGCACTGCGCTTCGATGGGTGAGAGCCGCGACACCGACCGGGGCGCCAACGGCCCGTGGACCGGCAGTTTCACGCTGTTCGAACGCATGATGGATGAGCCGCGCTACTTCGGCCGCCTGTTTGGCGACCTCTCGGCGATGACACAAAGCGCGCGTGCCGGCGCCCCGCTGCGCCGCGTGATCGAACGCGCCGGCGCGCCCGCCGACGGTGGCGGCATGGCAGGCGAATGGGCCACCCGCCTGCTCAACGGCTCGGACTATCCGCTGCCGGGCATCATGCCGCTGTATTCGCCGCGGCTGCTCGCGGACACCGGCCTGCTCGATGCCGCCGATGTCGCACCGCTGAGCGCGCTGCGCGGCCACAACCCGCTGCTGTTTGATTTTGTATTGAAACGCCGCCTGCGCTCGGGCGGCAAGCGCCTCGCCGCGGCGGTGTTCGAGACAAGGCGGTTTTTCGAACCTGGCAAACCCGCCTGACGCCCGCAGCACGAGAACAATCGCCCATGTCCGCACAATTACTATTGCAGCACCTGCCCGACATCGCCCTCGCCGCGGCGCTCGCCTGGGGCGCCGGCCTGCGCCTGTACCTGGTGTTGTTCCTGCTCGGGCTTGCCGGGCACATGGAATGGCTTGTCCTGCCGGCGCACTTGTCGCTGCTCGCGCATCCGGCGGTGCTGGGCGCGAGCGGACTGATGGCGCTGGCCGAATTTGGCGCCGACAAGCTGCCCTGGCTGGACAGCCTGTGGGACGCGGTGCATACCTTTGTCCGCATCCCCGCGGGAGCCGCCCTCGCCGCGGCCGTGTTAGGTGCGGACAACGCGACCATCACCGCCGCCGCGGCCGTACTCGGCGGCGGCATCGCCGCGGCCACGCATTTCGCCAAGGCCGGCGGCCGCGCCGCACTCAACGCCTCCCCCGAGCCCTTCAGCAACTGGGCGGCATCCCTCTCCGAAGACCTGCTGGTGCCCTCGGGCCTGTGGCTGGCACTGGCGCACCCTGCGATCTTCCTCGTCATGCTGCTGGTGTTTGCGTTGGCCGCGGCGCTGTTGCTGCGCGCCATCCTGCGCGGCCTCGCCGCGCTGCTGGCGCAGTTGCGTGCGCGCACGGCGCAATAAAAAAGGGCGCCAGCCGCGCCCTTTTTCACCTTTCACCTTTCACCTTTCACTTGCCACCCTTCTCCGGTGCGGAAGCAGGCGGCGGGGCATCGTCGGGCTTTTTGTAATCCCCAAGCACGCCCTTGAGCGGGCAGACGCTTACGGCGGGGCACTTGGCGCAGGTCGCAGCGAGGGCGATCGGACACAATGTCATGGTGGTTCTCCTTGCGTGGCACAACGTTAAGGACGGGAACACGCTGGCGGGTGCAACGGGACCAGATTACGCCTGCCGCGACAAAATTGCTTGCCGCGCGACTAAGCGGCCTGGCCGGGGACGACAAAAGCGGCCAGCTCATCGGTCACCACGGGGCGTCCGAAAAAATAGCCCCGGCAGGCATCACAACCAATGCTGACAGGAAAATCGTGCTGCACCGGCGTCTCCACACCCTCGGCCATGAGACTTGGTGCCGCAACAAAAACGCGGCCGCACCCGGCGGCTGCGCTACTTCGGGTACAGAATGATCTGCGTGCAGCGAAACAGCGCGATGGTCTTGCCGCTGGCCTTGTCGCTGACCACCGCGTCCCAGATCTGCGTCGTCCTCCCCATGTGCGCCGCCGTTGCCACGCACTGCACCACGCCCTCGCGCACCGTGCTCATGTGGTTGGACTTCAACTCTATGGTGGTAAAACCGCTGGCGCCCTGCGGCAGGTTGGCGACGCAGCCGTAGCCGGCCGCGGTGTCGGCGAGGGTGACGACGCTGCCGGCGTGCAGGAAGCCGTTCGGGGCCATCAGCGCCATGGTCACCTGGAACTCGGCGTGTATCTCGCCCGGTTTGACGTCGGTAATGACGATGCCCAGGTGCCCGGGCAAATGGTCGGCACCGAATTTATTGAAGTACCCTGGCGTAAACATGTGGTCCCCTCGGTTTCATTTTTAGCCCGCATCAGCCGGCTTATTTTACCCGGCCCAGCACCGGCGACTGGCTGGAAAGGTCCGTCTGGCAAGGGTCTCCAGCCTATGCCCGGTCAGCGCCGCCCGGTCCGGAACTGCGTGGTGTCGTCATAATAAGCCGGGTTTTCGTTGTCCGGTGTCCAGCCGGGAATGCCCAGCACCGGCAGGGGCGCGAGTTCACGCGTTGAAACCAGCGCGTCAGGCCGCGCCAGCCACGCCGCGGCCTGCGCGTCGGCAAAGGCGAGTTGCCGCGCACCTTCCGCATCGACCCGGTCAACGCCGGCAACGAGAATCAGCGCGCGCGCGGTAATGCCCTTGAAAGGGGCGAGGAGTTTTTCGGCGAGGGCGTGGCCAAAGACGAGGAAGCGCATTGAACGGCGCACCGCCGCGCGTTGCCCCCAGAACAATTCCTTCCACTGGAAATTGCGCAGCAGCAGCGCCAGCGCCGGATCGGCGCACAGCACCACCATGCCCGACTCGTCGAACAGGGTCAGGGCGTCGCGCAGCCGGCTGCGCTGCGCACCGGGATGTTGTTCCAGCTCCTCGCAATGGCGGCGGTTAAGCGCGGCCTTGGCCTGCGGGAAATCCAGCCACGCTCTGGCGTTGAGCAAGTCGTGGGTGCTGCCCGGTCGCGTGGCAACGGCACCGCTGTCGCGGATGCGCAGCTCGTAATTGACGCCATCATCGGGCGGCGCAACAAAGCGCAGGGGCCGGCCGCCGCCCGAGACAAGGCCGCGCGCCGCCGCCAGGGCGTTGAGTTCGTGAAGATTCATCAAAAAAGCCAGCCGCTCTGTCATTGCGAAGTCCCCTCCGGGGATAAACTTCGCGAAACAATCTCATCGTCCTTGTGACCACCGTCACAACACCACAAGATTGCCGCGTCGGCTTCGCCTCCTCGCAATGACGTTAAACCAGGCGCCAGGCAATCTGCTCGCCGGCACGCAGGGGGACCAATTCATCATCTTCGCCGCCGTTGCCACCGAGGGGCAGCGTGGCGGCGACCTTCCACGGGTCTTTTTTCAGGGTGATGGTGCCCTGGTTGCGCGGCAGGCGGTAGAAGTCCGGGCCGTTGAAACTGGCGAAGGCCTCCAGCCTGTCGAGCGCCTTCGCCTCGTCGAAGGCCTCGGCGTAGAGCTCGATGGCGGCGTGGGCACTGTAGCAGCCGGCGTGGCCGCACATTGTTTCCTTGTTGGCGCGCGAGTGCGGCGCGCTGTCGGTGCCGAGAAAAAACTTCGCGCCACCACCACTGGCCGCCTTGAGCAGGGCCTGGCGGTGCTCCTCGCGCTTGAGTATGGGCAGGCAGTAGTGGTGCGGGCGGATGCCGCCGACAAACAGGGCATTGCGGTTGAGCAGGAGGTGGTGGGCGGTGATGGTCGCGGCGACATTGGCCGGGGCGGCGGCGACGTACTGGGCCGCCTCGCGCGTGGTGATGTGCTCGAGCACCACGCGCAGCTCCGGGAAGCGCTCGACGATTTGCGGCGCGAGCACCGTCTCGACAAACATTTTTTCACGGTCGAACACGTCGACCGCCGGGTCGGTGACTTCGCCGTGTATCAGCAGCGGCAGGTCGTGGCGCTGCATCGCCTCGAGCGCCGGGAACACCCGCGACAGGCGCGTCACACCCGAGTCCGAGTTGGTGGTGGCGCCGGCCGGGTAATACTTGACGGCGTGCACGATGCCCGACTGGCGCGCGCGGGCGATTTCGTCCGGCGTGGTCTGGTCGGTGAAATACAGCGTCATCAGCGGCTCGAACCTGCTGCCCGCGGGAAGCGCGTCAAGGATGCGCATGCGATAGCCCATGGCATCGTCGGTGGTCACCACCGGCGGCACGAGGTTGGGCATGATGATGGCGCGGGCGAACTGGCGCGCCGTGTCGGGCAGGACTGCGGCCAGCGTGTCGCCGTCGCGCAGGTGCAGGTGCCAGTCGTCCGGGCGGGTGAGGGTCAGGGTTTGCATGGGTTGATTTTAACCGCCGACCCTGGCCAGCGCATGCGCGTACAGCACGTCGCGCGGCACACCGGTGATGGCGGCGGCGAGCTTGGCCGCCTTGGCCGGCGGCAACTCGGTGGCAAGCAGCGCGAGCACGCGCTGGGCGTCGGCGTCGAGCACGGCTTCACCGCCGCGCGCTCCTGACCTCTGGGGCGCGCCCGATACGACCAGCACGAACTCGCCGCGGCGGTGGTTGTCGTCGGCGGCGAGCCAGGCCGCGGCCTCGCCGAGCGGGCAGCGATGAATGCTCTCAAACAGCTTGGTCAGCTCGCGCGCCAGCACCACGGTACGATCCGGCTCGAAGGCCGCCGCGAGGTCGTCGATGCACTCGGCGATGCGATGCGGCGCCTCGTAGAACACCAGGGTATGCGGCAGGCCGCGCAAGGCCTCGAGCACCTTGCGCCTGGCCGCGGCCTTGGCCGGCAAAAAACCGTAAAACAAAAACGCCGTCTCGGCCATGCCGGCGGCCGAGAGCGCGGCGATGGCGGCGTTGGGTCCCGGAATGGGCGTGACGCGGAAGCCGGCCTCGAGCACGCGTGCCACGGCCAGCGCCCCGGGGTCGGAAATGGCCGGCGTGCCAGCGTCGCTCACCAGCGCCACCGACTGCCCGGCGGCCAGCGCTTCGACCAGCTTGTCCGCGGCCCGCGCCTCGTTGTGTTCGTGCAGCGCCAGCAGTTTCGCCTTGATGCCGTGGTGCGCAAGCAGGTTGGCGGTGGTGCGCGTGTCCTCGGCGGCCACCAGGTCGACGGCACGCAAAATGTCGAGGGCGCGCAGGGTGATGTCGCCAAGGTTTCCAAGCGGCGTGGCGACCACATATAATTGGCCCCCGCTCACCGGTATTTGCTCATGCAGCTTGGTCATTTTCTTGGCTCGATTCGGCTGGCGCCGTCCTCACTGTTGCGCGCGGTGCTGTTGTCATTATCGCTGCTGGCGCCGGCATTGTGCGCGGCCCAGCAGGGACAGGCAAGCGCAGCCGTGCCGGCCGCTGCAGCCACCCCCGAAACACCGGCTCCCCCGGCGAGCGAGATCGCCCTGTTGCTACCGCTCAAATCGGCTGATTTCCAGGCCGCCGCCGAGGCCTTGCGCCTCGGGTTCATGACGGCGCGCGAACGCGACGGCAACAAGTTGTCGGTGACCATACGCGGCACCGACGCCTCGGGTGAGCAAATCCTGCTCGAATATGAAGCGGCGGTGCGCGCCGGCGCAAAAGTGGTGGTCGGGCCGCTGACCCGCTCCGGCGTATCAGCTATCGCCGCCAGCAACCGCGTCAGCGTGCCCACGCTGGCGCTCAATTACCCCGAAGCGCAACCGAAAATGCCGGCCAAGCTCTATGGTTTCGGCCTGTCCGTCGAGCTCGAAGCCCGCCAGGTCGCGGTGCAGGCCTGGGACGACGGCATCCGCCAGATGCTGGTCGTCAGCGCGGCCTCGCCGCTTGCGCGCCGCGCCAGCCAGGCGTTTGCCGAGGGCTTTCGCACCCTCGGCGGGCGCATACTCGATACGCTTGAATTTACGCCGGCCTCCGACCTGCTTGTGCTCAAGCAAATGGTCGCCAAGAGCGACGCCGACGGGCTGTTCCTCGCCGCCGATGTCGAGCAGGCGCGCCTGGCGCGCCCCTTCATGTCCAACGTGCTGCCGACCTACGCCACATCGCTGCTGCACTCCGGCCGCGCCGAACCGCTCGCCAACGTCGACCTTAACGGCATACGCTTTGTTGAAATGCCCTGGCTGGTGCAGCCGGACCATCCGGCGGTCATGAGCTATGCGCGCCTCGACAGCCTTGGCCCGGAGTTGCAGCGCTTTTTCGCCCTGGGCATAGACGCCTACCGCCTCGCCGCGGAAATCATGCTCAACCGCGGCCGCATCAACCTCGACGGCGTGACCGGCAGGCTCGGGCTGTCCACAACCGGTAACCAGGTCGAACGCGAAGCCCTGGCGACGCAGTTTCGCGACGGCGCCGCGGTGCCGCGCTAGGCCGGGAAAAACGCCCTTGAGCACTAGCCCCGGCGCGGCTGCAGAGAACATCGCCGCCGCCTGGCTGCAGCGCCGCGGACTGCGACTGCTGACGCGCAATTTTCGCTGCAAGGCGGGCGAGATCGACCTGGTGCTCGAAGACGGCGACCAACTGGTGTTTGCCGAGGTGCGCTATCGCAGCGGCAAGGCCTTTGGCGGCGCGGCGGCGAGCATTGATGCAAAAAAGCGTCAGCGCATCATCACCACCGCGCGTTACTACCTGATGGAAAACCTGCGGGGCAAGACCGAACGGGCCTGCCGCTTTGATGTCATCGTGCTCGACCGGCTGGATCCAGCCGCGGTTGAATGGCTGCGCGATGCCTTCGGTGAGACGTAAAAGGGCGAATCGTGAGGCGGTGAAGGAGTGAAGGAGTGAAAAGTGAATAGAACCGGTCGCGTTATTTGCCTTGCCGCCTTGCTCGTACCCTTGTTGCTGTGCCAATTCAGGCCGGCAGGCGCCGAAACGCCAGCGCAGGCACCACCAACACCCCAGGCCCAGGTGCGCCTTTTGGTGCAAAGCTCGCCGCTGGCCGGCTTTCGCTATCACGAGGCGCGGGCGCTGTGGCCCCGGCTCGCGCAAGGCGACGCGCTGGTGCTCTGGCGCGAGGCCGGTAATCCGTACGACGCCAGCGCCATTGCAGTGCTCTGGCAGGGCCACAAACTGGGTTATGTGCCGCGCACGCAAAACAGCACCCTTGCCTGGGCAATGGACCACGGCGAGACGCTGGCCGCGCGCATCAGCGTGCTGCGCGAGGCGCGCAATCCGCGCAAACGCGTCGAATTCGAGGTCTTTGTGGAATAAGTCCGGTATTGTCGAATAAGTCCAACAAGGGCGTCGGCCCGGCATGCGCTGGTGTAAACTACGTCCTTCGTAACCACGGCGCCGGGCCCCGACACGGCGGCAAACGATACACAAGGCATGGATCTCACCCAGCGCATCACCCAGCATTTCCACGACAGCGCCAAGACCAAACTCGACGCCGCGGCCGCACTCAGCGCGCCCGTGGCCCGTGCCACCCGCATCATGGCCGACGCACTGCAGGCCGATTGCAAGATCCTCGCCTGCGGCAACGGCGGTTCGGCCGCCGACTCGCAGCACTTTGCCGCCGAGCTGCTCGGGCGCTTTGAGCGCGAGCGGCGCGAACTGGCGGCCATTGCACTTACCACCGACACCTCGGCCATCACCGCCATCGCCAACGATTACGCCTACAAGGACATTTTCGCCAAGCAGTTGCGCGGCCTGGGACGCAAAGGCGACGTGCTGCTTGCCATCTCCACCAGCGGCAATTCGGCCAACGTGGTCGAGGCGATCAGCGCGGCGCACGCGCGCGGCATGCGCGTGGTGGCCATGACAGGCAACGGCGGCGGCAAAATAGCCGCCGTGCTCAAAGCCGAGGACGCCAGCCTGTGCGTCCCCAGCACCCGTACCGCGCGCATCCAGGAAGTGCACCTGCTGATGCTCCATTGCCTGTGCGACGGCATCGATCAACTCTTGTTTGGAGAAGAAAAATGAACAAGCTTCATAGCGCAATCATTGCACTTGCCACCGCCCTGCCACTGCTGCAAGCCTGCGTGCCGATCGCCGTCGGCGTTGGCGCCGGCGCCACCGTTCTGGTCGCCACCGACCGGCGCACCTCGGGCGCCTACATCGAGGACGAAGGCATAGAGAACAAGGCGCTCAGCCGCATCAACGACAAGTACAAGGACGGCGCGCACATCAACGTCACCAGCTACAACCGCACCGTGCTGCTGACCGGCGAGGTCGCCACGGCCGAGGTCAAGGCCGACATCGAAAAGCTCGCCAGCGAAGTGGCCAACGTCAAGAGCGTGGTCAACGAAGTGCAGATCGCCCCCATCACCACGATGAGCGTGCGCACCAACGACAGCTACCTCACCTCCAAGGTGAAGGCGCGTTTTGTCGATGCCAACAAGTTCTCGGCCAATCACGTCAAGGTGGTGACCGAGGCGGGTACCGTTTTCCTGCTCGGCATGGTGACGCGCAAAGAAGGCGACGACGCCACCGAAATCGCGCGCACCACCGGCGGCGTGACCAAGGTGGTCAAGTTGTTCGAGTACATCGTCCTGCCACCCCCACCGCCGGCCCCGCCCAAGCCGCCGGAGCCGACCTTCGGGAGCGGCAAGATCTAGGTTTGCCGGTCTCGGCAATGGCAATGCTATAGGCTGGGAAACCGCTCTGGTAGCGGGTTTCCAGCCATTCGGCTCTCTGCCGTCATTCCCGCGAAAGCGGGAATCCATTTTTTGCCTTAGTCGCTGCGCCGGCAGTTTATTTCTCTTAAGTTTAGGGTTTCACTCCCCTGCGGGGAGCGAGTCACTTTCTTTTGCTTGTGTGCAAAATAAAGTAACCAAAGAAAACACACCCCACGTCACCGCCGCCTGCGGCGGTTCCCTGCGGTGCTCGGCAAAACGGGCCGACGCATAAACTCGGCCCTGCGGGCCTCAGACATATGCGCCGGAAGGCCCCCGCTTCGCCTGCGCTCCTCGGCGGCGCCGCAGGGGCCCAGAAGTCAAAAGCCAGAACAACACAATGCAACGGTCGTCGCGTTCACGATGTTTGGCTTTTGACCCACCCTCCCGTAGGGGACGCCGAGAAGCGCAGCGCCGATGGGAGCAGTCCGGGACCTATGTCTGAGGCCCACGCTTTTGTGGGCCGAGTTTAGGTCCCGGCCCATTGGCGCGAGCATCGGAGGGAAGCCCGAAGGGCCGTCACCTCCGGGTCGCCTTCTTTTGGTTACTTTTCAGCGAAGCAAGAAAAGTGACTCGCTCCCCGCAGGGGAGTGAAACCACCCAACTCCAGATATGAGAAGTTGCTAGCGCAGCGAAGAACCAACCCCATGGATTCCCGCTTGCGCGGGAATGACGGCTACTTGCTGAGAGAGCCGATTGGCTGGAAACGCCCGCCAGTCGGGCATTTCCAGCCATCGCCAAGATCAAGCGCGACGGTGAAACCACATAAACGACAACACCGCGGCAATCAACACCAGCAACGCCGCGACGGCGCTGAACAAGGCGCTCACTTCCGTTTCGCGACGCTCGAGGGCGAACTTGGAGCTCAACTCCTTGTAGACTTTTTTCAGGTCGTCGGCGGTGCCGGCCTGGAAATACTCGCCGCCGGTGGCCTTGGCCACGGCCTTGAGCGCCTCCTCGTCGAGCATGGCAAAGAACGACCAGCCCTCGAAGCCGATCTGCGCGCCCTCCTTGGTGCCAAACCCGACGGTGAACACGCGCACGCCGCGCTCGGCCGCGAGCTTGGCCGCCTCGACCGGGTCGGGGCCGGTGGTGCGCCGCCCGTCCGAGAGCAGGATGATGGCACCCGAGGTGTAGGTTCCAGGCGGCACCGGCTTGAAATCGCGCTTTTTTGCCTTGGCCGTGTCGGCTTTTTTCGACAGCGGCGCGCCGCCGTCGCCGTAACGCGAAAAACTGTTGCCATAGACCGCGGTCTCGACATCGAGGCCGTCATCGGGGAACAGCATGGCCAGCGACACGATGAGGCCGCTGCCGGTGGCCGTGCCGCGCTGCAACTGGAAGCGGTCGATGGCGGCGATCATGTCCTCGCGCTTGTCGGTGATGGGCTGCACCACCGCGGCGGTGCCGGCGAAGGAGGTGATGCCAAGGCGCACGTTGGCCGGCAACTCTTCGATAAATGACTTGGCCGCCACCTGCATCGCGGTAATGCGGTTGGGCGCCACGTCGGCCGCCTGCATGCTGCGCGACACGTCCATGGCCATGATCAGCGTCAGGTAGTCAGCCGGCAGCGTCACCACGGCGCTGGGCCGGGCAATGGCGAAAATGGCGGCGATCATCGCCGCCAGGAACAGCGCCGGCGGCAGGTGGCGCCGCAGGCCCTGGCCCGGCCCGAGCGCACCGCGCACCAGCATGAGGCTGGCGTAGCGGATCGCCGCCTTCTTTTTGCGCCGCATGGCCCAGACGTAGGCGGCGACCAGCGCCGGCACGAATAGCAACAGCCAGAGCAGTTCCGGCCATAAAAACCGCATCGAAACTCCTTAAAAGACCACCCGGGTGCACGCTGATGTCGCATCTGTGGCGCACCCGGCGATTCGCCACTTTATCACTGGTGCAAGAGATGTACCCGCCGGCAGATCGTGTTACCGTCTTGCCCTGATGGTACGCTTCTAGCTACGAAATCGCCGTAACGCACCCGCATGGATGGTCGATGAAACGAGCAGCGCTCTATAGCGGCACCGACCGCTCGCCCAAGCAGGGGCCCAAGTCGGCGGCGGTACCGGCCGCGGCACCAGCGGCGGCGCCTCGCCCCCCCGGCCGGCCAAGCCGCATCGCCGCGCGCTACGAACGTCCGCTGCTTTTTTTCGGCGGTATCCTGCTCGCCCTCGCGGTGGTACTGGGCCGCGACGCCATGCAGACCCCGCCGCGCCAACTCGAGCAGGATGACATCGACGCCGCGGTACTGCACACCATCGAAAACAAGACCCTGCCCTCGCGCGCTGCGAAAGCGGCCGAACTGGTGCGCCAGTCGGTGGTGCGCGTGCGCGGCTTTGGCGACGTGCCCAAGGACCCGAAAAAACCCAAGGGCGAAACAGAGGAAAAAGAAGTGGGCGTCGGTTCCGGCGTGGTGATCCTGGAGAACGGCACCATCCTCACCAACCTGCACGTGGTGCAGGGCATGAAGCGCGTGATGGTGACCTTTTCCGACGGCATGGAATCGGAGGCAAGCTTCGTCGGCGCGCAACCCGAGAACGACCTCGCCGTGATCAAGGCGAAGAGCATCCCCGACGACCTGCCGCCGGCGACCATGGGTTCGACCGCAAAGCTGCGCCCCGGTGACGAGGTGGTCGCGGTGGGCTTTCCCTTTGGCATCGGCCCGTCGGTTTCCGCCGGCGTCGTCTCCGGGCTCAATCGCGGCTTTGAATCGCCAGAGGGCAAACGCACCCTTACCGGGCTCATACAGTTTGACGCGGCGGCCAACCCGGGCAACTCGGGCGGCCCGCTCGTAACCATGGACGGCGAGGTGGTGGGCATCGTCACCGCCATCCTCAACCCGACCAAGGCGCGCACCTTCATCGGCATCGGCTTTGCCGCGACCATGGAGAGCGCCGGCATGGCGGTCGGTCTGCCGCCGTTCTAACCTTCACCTTTCACCCCTTCACTCCTCACCTATCCAGGATGCCAGCCATGACCCAGAACACCACCGGCCGCAGCGAAGTCGCCACACTGATGGAGCAAGTCCTCTACGAAGTAAAACGCGTGGTGGTTGGGCAGGACCATTTTCTCGAACGCGTGCTTGTCGCCATCCTGGCGCAGGGCCACCTGCTGGTCGAGGGCGTGCCCGGCCTGGCCAAGACGCTCACCGTCAACACGCTCGCGCGCACCGTGCGCGGCTCGTTCAAGCGCATCCAGTTCACCCCCGACCTCTTGCCCGCCGACCTTATCGGCACGCGCATGTACAACCAGAAGTCGGGCGAGTTCAGCACCGTGCTGGGCCCGGTGTTCTGCAACCTCTTGCTCGCCGATGAGATCAACCGCGCGCCGGCCAAGGTGCAAAGCGCGCTGCTCGAAGTAATGCAGGAGCGCCAGGTCACCATCGCCGGCGAGTCACACAAGGTACCCGAGCCCTTTCTTGTCATGGCGACGCAGAACCCGATCGAGACCGAGGGCACCTACCCGCTGCCCGAGGCGCAGATCGACCGCTTCATGATGAAAGTGCTGATCGGCTACCCGAGCGAGGCGGAGGAGTTTGTCATCGTCGAACGCGTCACCGGCCCGGCCACGGCGGTGTCGGCCATCGCCACCACCGAGCAGCTGCGCGCGCTGCAGGCCGAATGCCGCAAGACTTATGTCGACCCGAACCTGATCCAGTACGCGGTGAAACTGGTGTCGGCGACGCGCAATCCGGAACGCTTCGACCTGCCCGAGCTCTCGCGCTACCTGCAGTTTGGCGCCAGCCCGCGCGCCACCATCAACCTGATCGAGGGCGCGCGCGCCCTGGCCTTCCTGCGCGGGCGCAGCTACGCCCTGCCAGAGGACGTGACGGACCTGGTGCCCGATGTGCTGCGCCACCGCCTGGTGCTCTCTTATGAGGCCTTGTCGGACGCGCAGACGCCGGACCAGATCATCAAGCGCATCATGCAGGCGGTGCCGGTGCCCGACGCCCCCCTCGCCACCCATGTTCAAGTCGCCGCGGGCTAGCGCCATGTTCGGCGGCGTGCTTGCGCGCCTGCGCCGACGCAGTGCCGCCAACGAGGCGGGCGCAGTCGTGCCCGGAGCGCCGGTCACACCCAAGCGCCTCGACCCCGAGCGCATCCTGCGCCGCCTCGAATGGACGGTGATACGGCGCCTGGACGGCCTGTTGCAGGGCGATTACCGCACCCTCTTTCGCGGCTTTGGCATCGACCTTGCCGACCTGCGCGAATACCAGGCGCACGACGACGTGCGCTACATCGACTGGAATGTCACCGCGCGCCTGCAGGTGCCGCATGTACGCGAGTTCCAGGAGGACCGCGAGGTCGCCGCCTGGTTCCTGCTCGACCTGTCAGGCTCGGTCGATTTCGGCTCGGCCGAAACGACCAAGCGCACGCTGTCGGCGGATTTTGTCACCGTGCTCGCGCGCCTGTTGACGCGCTACGGCAACCGCGTCGGCGCGGTGCTCTATTCCAACGGCACCGACGCCGTGATCCCGGCGCGGATCGGGCGGCGCCACGTCCTGCACCTGCTCGATCGCATGCTCAATTCAGCGGTCCCTTCAGCCAAGGCCGCCCCGGCCGGCAAACAAACCGACTTGTCCGAACTGCTGAGAAAAGCGCAGCAGGTGATCAAGCGCCGATCGGTGGTCTTTGTCGTATCCGACTTCATCAGCACACCGGGCTGGGAACGCGCCCTCGCGCTGCTCGCCAGGCGCCACGAGGTGGTCGCAGTGCGTCTGTATGACCCGATGGAACAGGCGCTGCCCGAACTCGGGCTGATGGTGATGCAGGATGCCGAAACCGGCGAGCAGTTGTTTGTCGACATGCACGACGGCGGCTTTCGCAAGCGCTTTGCCAAACTCGCCACCGAGCGCGAACAAAACCTGCGCACCGCCCTTGCCGAGGCCGGCGTCGATTGCCTCGAACTGGCCACCGACGACGATGTCGCCGCGGCGCTGTTGCGCTTTACCCGGCTGCGCAAGCGCCGCAGCCAGCTCGCCGCGGGCGCCGGCACTGTAAAGGCCCGGTCGCTATGAAGGCCTGGTCGTCATTATGATAGACCCGCGTTCGATCACCCTCGCCTGGCCGCTGATGTTGTGGCTGCTCGCGGCGGTGCCGCTTGCTGCGGCACTGTACTTTTACCTGCTGGCGCGGCGACGGCGCAGCACGCTGCCCTACGCCAGGCTGGTCGGCGCCGGCGAAAGCCAGTCGGCGTTCAAGCGCAACGTCCCGGTGGTGCTGTTGCTGCTCGGGCTCACCTCGCTGCTCTTCGCCATCACCCGCCCGAGTGCGGTGGTGATGCTGCCCTCGCGCGTCGAGACCATTATTCTTGCCATCGACGCCTCGGGCAGCATGCGCGCCACCGACGTCAAGCCCGACCGCATCAGCGCGGCGCAGGCCGCGGCCAAGACCTTCATCGCCGAGCAACCCGGCCACGTGCGCATCGGCGTCGTATCCGTGGCCGGCGCCGCGGCGGTGGTGCAGCCGCCCACCGACAGCCGTGAAGAACTGGAGCAGGCGATCGACCGCTTCCAGCTGCAGCGCGGCACCGCCCTTGGCAGCGGCCTGATCATCGCCCTGGCGACACTGCTGCCGCAGGGGACGATCGACGTCGAGAAACTGATCAACCCGCGCGACGGGCCCAATCCCAATGCCCCGGCCGGACGCGAACTGGGCGGCGGCCCGGCGGCCCGGCCGGGTACCGCCGCCAAGGCGGGCCCGGCGGCGCCGGCAGCACCGGGCTCCAACCGCGCCGCGGCAATCGTGCTGCTCTCCGACGGTGCCAGCAACATCGGCCCCGACCCGCTCAAGATGGCCCAGGTCGCCGCCGACCAGGGCGTGCGCGTGTTCACCGTGGGCGTGGGCACGACCGAGGGCGCCACCCTCACACTCAACGGTTGGTCGATGCGCGTGCGCCTGGATGAGGACACGCTGAAAAAAATCGCCAGCATCACCGGCGGCGAGTACTTCCGCGCCGGCACCGCCCCCGACCTGAAAAAAATCTACAAGACCCTGAGCGCGCAACTGGCGTTTGAAAAACACCAGTCGACCGAGGTCACCGCGCTGTTTGTCGCATTGGGCGCGGCCCTGGCCATGCTCGGTGCCCTGCTTTCGTTGCTGTGGTTTAATCGCATCTTCTAGCACCGCCCGCGCACCACCCAAGGAGCCGTCATGCCCGATACCGCCGGAATTTTGCGCCATGCCCTGCTCATCGCCGGCCTCGCGCTCACCTGCGCCAGCCTGCCGGCGCGCGCCGCCGAGGCCGACAGCGGCGCCAACGAGACCAGCACCGTGGTGCTGGTGGCCAAGTCCGGCATGCGCGACCCGCTATACCGTGCCACCGTGCTGGTGGCACGCCCAACCGGCGACGGCCGCCACATCGGCTTCATCCTGAACAAGCGCACCAACGTCACCCTCGCCTCGGCCTTTCCCGAACACGCGCCGTCCAAGGCGGTGCGCGAACCGCTGTACCTTGGCGGCCCGGCCGGCATCAGCGCGGTGTATGCGTTGGTGCAAACGAACACCAGTCCGGGCAAGGACGCCAGCCGGATCGCCAGTGACTTGTTCGTGGCGACTGCGCGCGTCACCGTCGATCGCATCATCGAAACCGACCCGGAGCACGCGCGCTTTTTCATGGGCGGCGTGATCTGGCGTGTCGGTGAGCTGGATAACGAGCTCAAACGCGGCCTCTGGCACGTGGTCGATCCGCACCCCGAGCAAATCATGCCCAAGGACACCGAGGGCATGTGGGAAGAAATGGTGCGCGCCGCCGAGATCAGCGACAAGGCGATCTAGCCGCGCGTCAGAAAGCAAGGAACCATGGCAACTGGCACTGGCAAGGCGTGGACCGGCGTCTACCCAATTGCGCCGACGCCCTTCACCTCGCCCGGTGAGCTCGACACCGCGGGCATGCGCCGCATCATCGACTGCCTGCTCACCCGGGTGTCGACGGCATTTGCATCCTCGCCAATTATTCCGAGCAGTTCCTGCTCACCGACGCCGAGCGCAACACCTTGCTCGATCTGTGCCTCGCACAAGTCGCCGGCCGCGTACCGGTGATCGCCACCTGCAGCCATTACTCAACACAGATTGCCGCGGCGCGCTCCAAAAAAAGCCGCAGCCACCGGCGCACCGAGGCGGTGGCCGCCTACAACCGCATCCTGCCCCTCATCAACTTCGAGAACCGCCAGTGCGGCCTGCGCGCCACCAAGACGGTGATGATGGAAGGCGGCGTGATCAAGAGCGATGCCGTGCGCCACCCGCTCGAAGCACTGCACCCGGCCACCCGCGCCGGCCTGCTCGAGCTCGCACGCGAAGCCGCGCCGCTCGCGCTGCGCTGGGGACGATAAGCTGGAAAGCCAATACTGGAGGCGAGACGGGAGTTTCGCCGAGAATTCTCGGCGCCCGTCGAGCGGGTTCGGCCTACCGGCCGAAGCGCGCCCTGCAAGGGGCTTTCCAGTCACCTATCAGGTTAACCGTCATTCCCGCGCAAGCGGGAATCCATGGGGCTGGGCTCGCACCGAAACAACGAGCCCCATGGATTCCGGGTTCCGCTACGCGGCCCCGGGATGACGGGAGCTTGCTTGGGTTCAAGCGCCATTCACGCCCAAAAAGCGCGCCCTGCAAGGGGCTTTCCAGTCACCTATCAGGTTAACCGTCATTCCCGCGCAAGCGGGAATCCATGGGGCTGGGCTCGCACCGAAACAACGAGTCCCATGGATTCCGGGTTCCGCTACGCGGCTCCGGGATGACGGGAGCTTGCTTGGGTTCAAGCGCCATTCACGCCCAATTTTTGTCCTAGCGAAAGCGGGGGGTAATCCATGGGTTTAATCGCAGCGGGTATACTGCCTCCCCGGTAACATCCCCGCCTGCGCCGGCAGTTGCGCACCACACCGCACCGAAAGCACCATCGAATGACCGCCAAACAATGGCGCACGCCGCTCCTCGTGCTGGTGTGCGCCGGCATCATCCTGACGCTGTCCACCGGCACGCGCGCCGGCTTCGGCCTGTTTCTCAAGCCGATGAGCATGGAACTGGGTTGGGGCCGCGAAACATTTTCCTTTGCCATGGCAATACAAAACCTCGTCTGGGGCCTGGCCACGCCGGTCGCCGGCATGATCGCCGACCGCTGGGGCGCCGGGCGGGTGCTGTTTGGCGGCGCGCTGCTGTATGCCGCCGGCGTGATACTGATGCCCGAGGCGGCCACCGGCTGGCAACTGACCCTCTCGGGCGGCGTGCTGATCGGCGTGGCGCAATCGTGCACCGCATTTGCCGTGGTCTTTGGCGTGCTCGGCCGCGCCTACCCGCCGGAAAAACGCAGCATGGTCCTTGGCATTGCCAGTGCCGCCGGTTCCTTCGGCCAGTTTGCCATCCTGCCGTATGCGCAAACACTGATCAGCGCCTTTGGCTGGCATAACGCGCTGCTGGTCATCGGCCTGACCGTCGCGCTGATCGCACCGCTCGCCTTTGCACTGGTGGAGCGCAACGCCGGCGCAACGCCGGCGGGGCATGTCAAGCAATCGGGCAGGCAGGCGCTGCGCGAAGCCTTCGCGCACAAGGGTTTCCTGCTGCTTATCACCGGCTACTTTGTCTGCGGCTTCCAGTTGTCTTTTATCACCATCCACTTTCCCGCCTATGTCGCCGATCTCGGCTTCAATGCCAATGTCGCGGTGACCGCGCTCGCACTGGTGGGCTTGTTCAATATCTTCGGATCCCTGATGTCGGGCATGCTTGGTCAACGCCTGCCCAAGCAATACCTGCTCTCGGCCATTTACTTCGGCCGCGCCGTGGTCACCTTGCTGCTCATCACCCTGCCACCCAGCCCGGCGCTGATCTACGTCTACGGCGCGGTGGTCGGACTGCTGTGGCTCGCCACGGTGCCGCTAACGAGCGGCCTGATCGCACAGATTTTCGGCGTCGCCTGGCTGTCCACGCTGACCGGCTTTGCGCTCTTGAGCCACCAGATCGGCAGCTTTCTCGGCGTCTGGCTGGGTGGCATCCTTTACGACAAGAGCGGCTCGTACAACGTGGTGTGGTGGCTGTCGATAGGCCTCGGGGTCATCGCCGGCCTGGTCAACCTGCCCATAGACGGGCGGCCCCTGGTTCGGGTGCGCGCCGTCGCCCC
Organism: Bordetella parapertussis; assembly: GCA_945861875.1. GTDB lineage: Bacteria > Pseudomonadota > Gammaproteobacteria > Burkholderiales > SG8-39 > CAITSH01. Next base: position 13,223 of record CAMAWC010000017.1, on the reverse strand, counting down.
GCAACCGGTCTGAGCGCGCAGGCGCCCAGGCACGCAAAAGCACGGACCTCATGCTCGACCTGCCCCTCGTCTTTCTTGACCTCGAAACCACCGGCGGCACCGCGAACTTTGACCGCATCACCGAGGTCGGGCTGATCGAGGTCAACAACGGTGTGCAGACCGGTGTGTGGAGCAGCCTGGTCAACCCGGAAGCGCGCATATCGGGCTTCATAGAATCGCTCACCGGCATCAGCAATGCCATGGTGGCCGACGCCCCGCGCTTTGCCGACATCGCCGTGCGCCTGTACGCGCGCCTCGAGGGCAAAGTGCTGGTGGCGCATAACGCGCGCTTTGACTATGGCTTCCTGAAAAACGAATTTGCCCGTGTCGGCATCGACTACCGCTCACGCGTGCTGTGCACCGCCAAACTGTCGCGCGCGCTCTTTCCCGAAGACCGCCGGCACAATCTTGACAGCCTCATCACGCGCCATAATCTGCAATGCAAGGCACGCCACCGCGCCCTTGGCGACACCGAGGCGATGTGGCAGTTCGTCCAGGTGATCCACGCCACGCTGCCTGCGGCAAGCATCGCCGCCGCGGTAAAAAAACAATTCGCGCGGCCCAGCCTGCCGCCCGGCCTGACCGAACAAGCCCTCGACGCCATTCCCGAGGCACCCGGCGTGTACCTGTTTTATGCCGACAGTTCCGACAAAAACGCCTTGCCCCTTTATGTCGGCAAGAGTGTGGACCTGCACAAGCGCGTGCTGTCACACTTCTCCGGCGATCTGCGCGCCGCCAAGGACATGCGCATCAGCCAGGAAGTCAAACGCGTCGAATGGATAGAAACCGCCGGCGAACTGGGCGCCCTGCTCAACGAGGCGCGCCTGATCAAGGAACTGCTGCCGGCGCTCAACCGCACCGAGCGGCGCGCCAGCGGCTTTTTTGGGTTTGAGTGGAACGGCGACATGGCGAGCGCCGAACCGCTGCGACTGCTGGCCTCGGGCCGCAGCGAGACGCTGCGCCTGGAAAACCTCTTTGGCACCTTTCGCACCAAGCGCATGGCGCAGGACGCCCTCGCCGCCATTGCGCTGGCGCAAGGCCTGTGTCCCGCACTACTCGGACTTGAAGCCCGCCGCGCCAAGGGCAGCGCCTGCTTTGCCCACCAGATCGGGCGCTGTCGCGGCGCCTGCTGCGGCAAGGAGCCCCTCGCCGCGCACAACCTGCGCCTCATCGAAGCACTGCAGTCATTGCGCCTGAAGCAATGGCCGTGGCGCGGTGCCATCGGCGTGCGCGAAAAGCGCGGCGAACGCTGCGACATTCACCTCTTCGACCGCTGGTGCTTTCTTGGCACCGCGACGAGCGAAACCGAGGTCTACGAAAAACTCGAAGTGCGCGCCGCGCCGCTGTTCGACCTGGATATCTACAAGATCATGCAAAAGGCGCTGGCGGCGAAAAAGAAGCCCGACGTCATCGAGTTCGGCGCAATGAGCAGCCTGTGGTATCGCAATGAGGCGGAGCGCGCGGCCTGACATGACCGGGCGCAGCCTGTCGACGATTTGCAGCGCGGGACGTCGGCGCCGCAGCCATTCGATCTGGCAGGCTTTTACCGGATAAACAACGACTCGGACCGGCCCGCCGTCAGAGCGTTTCGAACGGACCCTTGAGCGAAGAGGCGTAACCGTTGATGACCTCGTTCACCTTGGCCCAGTTCTTCAGCGCCTTCATGTTGCCGAGCCAGCGCTTGACGTTCGGGTACGCGGCAAAATCACAGCCGACGGCATCGCCCAGGGCCACAAAAGACGCGCCGTAGTAGTCGGCGATGGTGATCTTGTCGCCGCACAGGTAGGCGTTCTTCGCGCCGATCAGCCGCTGGTCGAGGATCTTCATCCAGCCCTGCGCGCGCTCCTTTGACCATGCCAGTGTCGCCGCCTGCACGGCGTCGTCCGGGCGCTTGTGCATGGGAAAAATCTGCGGGTAGACGAGGCCGTAGGCGAAATCGCGGCACAGCTGCGTGTTGATCCAGTCCATGACCTCGTTCACACGGGCGCGCTGGCGCAGGTCTTTCGGGTACTCGGGGGCATCGAACTTGTCGGCGATGTACTTGAGGATGGCCGAACTTTCGGTAAGACGGAAACCGCCGTCATCGAGTGCCGGCACCAGCCGGCTGGGATTGATCTCTTCGTATGCCGGCTTGACATGTTCGCCGGTAAACAAATCCACCACGGTGAAGTCGATCGCCAACCCTTTTTCGGCGGCGAAGAGCATGATGGGGCGGCTGGTCGTAGATGCGGGATGAAAATAGACTTGCACTGGAAGGTCTCCTTGATCGGACTTGTTTCTTGGCGGGACAAAGCACTGCCGCGAATACCGGCGGGTGCGACATGAAGCGATGACCGACGCAATGGTGCGCCGTATGCGCGGCCGGGCGTCCAGTCTACACAGGAACGCTTGTCTGCGCAAAACCGGCGTTCGCTGCCGCGCCGGCGGCAGCCGGCAATGTCAGTCTATTTTCGCCCCCGAGGCCTGCACCACGCGCGCCCACTTGGCGGTTTCGTCCTTGATGTAGGTGGCAAATTGTTCAGGCGTGCCGCCCATGGCGTCTATGCCTTGCGCGGTGAACTGCGCCTTGACCGCCGGATCGGCGAGGGCGCGGTTGGCTTCGCGGTTAAGGCGCTCGATGATTTCTTTCGGCGTACCGGCCGGGGCGAGCAGGCCGAACCAGACCGATGTTTCAAAACCGGCAAGCCCGGACTCGGCGATGGTCGGCAAATCGGGCGAGGACTCGGTGCGTTTGGCGCTCGATACCGCCAGCACCTTGAGCGTGCCGGCCTTGATGTGCGGCAGCGCGGTCGAGGCCGGGGCGAACATCACCTGCACGCGGCCGCCGAGCAGGTCGGTCATCGCCTGCGGGCTGCCCTTATAGGGCACGTGCGTCAGCTTGACGCCGGCCATGAGGTTGAACAATTCGCCGGAAAGGTGCGGACCAGTGCCATTGCCCGAGGAGCCATAAAGAATGTCTCCCGGCTTGCGCTTGGCCGCGGCAATGAGTTCCTGCACCGTCGATACACCCAGCGAAGGACTCACCACCAACAGATTGGGCAGCGAAGCGAGCGAGGTCACCGGCGCCAGGTCGCGGCCAAAATCAAACGGCAGGTTCTTCGACAGGCTGGCGTTGATGGTGTTGGCGATGGTCCCGAGCAACAGCGTGTAGCCGTCGGCCGGTGCGCGCACGACAAACTCGGTCGCAATGTTGCTGCCTGCCCCGGGCTTGTTTTCAATCAGCACAGCCTGGCCGAGTGATTCGCTCATTTTCGCCGCCACCAGGCGCGCCGCCACATCGGCCGATGCGCCGGGCGGAAAGCCGATGACAATGCGCAGCGGCTTGGCCGGCCAGGATTGAGCCATGGCAGCCGTGCTCACGCCGAGCGTGAGAAAGGAGGCAAATCCAACGGCAAACGACAGGGCGATGCTTTTTTTCATGACTTCTCCAAGCGTGAAATTACCTATGGAAGGGAAGCCCTGATTAAGTCCATAAATCGTCATTCCCGCGAAAGCGGGAATCCATTTTTACTCAATGAATCCCCGCTTTAGGTCAAGGTGGATCCCCGCTCCCCGATTAAAGCATTCGAGGACAAGCTTCGCGGGGATGACGGACTTAATCAGGGCTTACCTATTCCCTATTTCCCAATCCCCATTCACAATGCCACGCAATCCTACACCAGCAAGGAATAGAGACATGGCAAAACTCAAAGTGATCGAATGCCGGCGTTTTTTCAAGGCGGTGGCTGAAAAGGCCGAAGAAATGCATGTGCCGGTGGCCATGGCCGTGGTCAACGCCGAGGGCCACCTGCTGGCCCTGGAACGCATGGACGAAGCGGGCTTTATCACGCCGGAAATCGCCTGGGGCAAGGCCTTTACCGTGGCGGCATTCCGCTCCATGAGCCCGCGCTTTCCCGACGGGCTCACCATCCAGCAATGGTTCAAGGAGCGCAATCCGCAAATGCTGATGAACGCGTCCATATTCACCGGCGGCCGGGTGGTGGTGTCCGGCGGTTGTGCGCCGATATTCAAGGGCGACACGCTGGTGGGCGCCTACGGCATCAGCGGCGGCACCTCGGGGCAGGACGAAATCATGGGCCAGTACGCGCGCGCGAAAATCGGCTGGGCCCACGCCAAGGCCAACGACGACACGCCGCAGGACGTGAAAGACGAAATCAACGCCATCTACGCCAAGGTCGGATTGGAGCAGAAAAAGCTGTAGCAGCGCGCGGTCATTGCGAGGAGCGAAGGCGATGCCCCGAAGGTAATCCCCGGAGGGGACGAAGCAATCTCGTCGCAATGCTGCGGACTTTGCAAACGTGACGAGATTGCTTCGCTGCGCCCGCAATGACAGCGCTGCCAAATAAAAAAGGGGAGCGCATGCGCTCCCCTTTTTGCCTTGCGCGTCAGCTTGATCGCTGACGAATACGATTACTTCGCGGCAAAGCAGTAGAACCTGCCGTCACCGCCGGAGCTCTTGAGCGCGTCCTGGCTGCAGCCGCGCGACGGGTGGGAGTTGGCCCAGGCCTTGGCGGCAACGTCCTCGCGCAGGCCGGTGCGGTCGGAGTGGCCCACCTGCGCCGAACCGGTGGGCGTGCTCTTGGTCCAGTTGCCGCAGGTGGTATCCGACGAGCCGCCGACAAAAGCGCGGCCTTGGGTATCCGAACCGGTCAGGATGTCGTGCATGTTCGGCGTGTCACCGCGCCCGTTGACCACGGCGCCCTTTTCGGTCAGCGCCGTCTGCTTGGTCAGGTTCGGATTGCTGTAAAGGTCATCCACATTCTTGGCGATGAGCACGCCCTTGGCGTTGTACCAGGGACCCTTGCCGATGCGATCACGTGCATTGACGGCTTTTTCACTGCCGCTGGCGGTGGTACTGAGGTAGGCGTGCCAGGTACGGCCGCCCGCGCCTGCGGCTGCGGCGAGCGACTGGCACAGCTTGTCGGCACCGGCGAGGCCGCCGAGGTCGGCGCCTTTGCCCGAACCCGTGCTACTGACAAAAAAGCCCATTTTCGGAGCGGAGTCGCCCTTGGCGGCATACACGCCGGCGGCAAGCCCCATGGAAACCAGTACGGATGCGGCGATGACGGACAACCTGGTTTTGCGATTCATTACTACCCCCCTCATTTAATGAAACCACTCGATAAAAGCGAACTTTACACCACGTAGTACGAACAGGTAAACACGGGTAATTATTCCCCGTTGTCAGCCGAAAATCAGCTGAAAACACCCGCCAGACGGGAATGGTCACTTACGTAAGTGACCCCCGTCGTTCCGGGGCCGCGTAGCGGAACCCGGAATCCATGGGGTTCGTCGCTTATGCATAAGCCCAACCCCATGGATCCCCGCTTGCGCGGGGATGAGGGCTATGGAGAAGGGTAACGCGTGTGAAGTAAGCACCATTACCGACAGACCAAGCTGTGAGGTCATTGCTCCAGCGCACGATAGCGCTGCCGCCTGTCCTCGTCCTTGATGACTTCTTCTATTTCATTCATCACCCCGTGCAAGTCCACCGGCCTGGTGTCATGCACAAAACGCCCGGTGAGCGCCGCCTCGGGCGAGAGCTTGCCGGCGAGGTACAGCGCCCAGATTTCCGGGCCATAGTCGCTTTTCAGCAGTTCGGGCGCGAACTGGCCGAAATAGGTGGCAAGGTTGGTGACATCGCGCTCGAGCATGGCCTTGGCGGCGTTGTTGCCGGCGGCGTTCACCGCCTGCGGCAGGTCGATGATGACCGGCCCTTCGGCGCCGACCAGCACGTTGAATTCCGACAAGTCGCCGTGGACGATGCCGGCGCACAGCATGCGCACCACCTGGGCGATCAAGAAACCGTGATATTCGCGCGCCAGTTCCGGCGAAAGGGCAATGTCGTTGAGCCGCGGCGCGGCATTGCCCTCGGCGTCGGTTACCAGCTCCATCAGCAGCACACCCTCGAGGAAATTAAACGGCTGCGGCACGCGCACACCGGCGCGCGCCAGCTGGTGCAAGGCGTCGACCTCGGCGCTTTGCCAGGCCGCCTCCTGCTCCTTGCGTCCGTAGCGCGTGCCCTTTTGCATGGCGCGCTCGCGCCGGCTGTTCTTGACCTTGCGCCCCTCGGTGTAGCTGACAGCCTGGCGAAAGGCGCGCTTGTCGGCCTCCTTGTAGACCTTGGCGCAGCGCACCTCGTCGCCGCAGCGCACCACATAGACGATGGCCTCCTTGCCGCTCATCAACTGGCGCACGACCTCGTCGACGAGGCCTTCCTCGACGAGGGGGATGAGTCGCTTGGGAGTCTTGATGTAAGCCGTTCTGCGCCGCGGCGGCGCGCGTAAGAGGCGGGGGAAAGAGGAAAGATGGGGCGAGCGCATTTTACGCTATCACGCGGCACCGGAGACGAAGTAAAGCGGGACGAACCCTAAGTGCGGAACGGATTCCTGACGGTGAGGGTATTCGCTATCACCTGACCGTCTTGCAAGTCTTCGGTGCAGAGGGTCGTGCAACCCGCATCGATTGCGGCGGCCACGATCAACGCGTCATAGATGGAGAACCGATACCGCTCGACCACTTGCAGCGCCTGCTGGTGGATTTCCAGCGTGACCGGCACAACTTTGCAGATGGACGTAAGCGATTCGAGCGCCTCGCGCACCTCGGCCACGGTCAAGCCCAGTTTGCGCAAGGCTACCGACGTGAATTCATTGAGCACCTGGACACTGATGGTCGCCCCCGCAGCAAGCATCTCCTCCACCCGATCGGCCTTTGCGGCGTCGGCAGAGAGCAGATACAGCAGAACATTGGTGTCGAAAAATCGCTCAGCCACGCTCATTCGCTTCGAGCCGGTCAAAGCGGAAGTCCGCAGGCAGGCGACCGCGAAACTTGCGCAGTCGCGCCAGCACTTCGCGCGCACCGGGTTTTTTGGCGATCTCGAACGCGCCGCGCCCGGCGACATGAATTTCAATATCGTCGCCCTCCTTCAGGCCGAGGGCCTCGATGACAGCAGCAGGCAGGCGAACCGCCAGGCTGTTACCCCATTTTGAGATTTGCATGACCGCCTCCGGCATAATAGATATACAACTTCCATTGTATATCATTTCAAGCTTAAATGCCTGTTTAAACCGGCACACCGCCTGGAAACCCGCGCCAGACGGGCGTTTGCAGCCATCACCCTGTTTTTTCGCAGCACGCCTCAATGAAAATCCCGGCTCGCGGTGTCGAGCCCGCCCAGCAGGCGGCTGTGGTCGAACAGCCGCCGCGCGATGAGATGCACCACCCCGCCCTCGCGCTCGACCACGCCTTCCACACCGAGCAGGCTTGAACCGAGCAGTTCCCGGCGCTGGCGCGCACTGACGTCCTTCCACACCACCACGTTGACGCAGCCGGTTTCGTCCTCCAGCGTGACAAACACCACGCCCGATGCCGTGCCCGGTCGCTGGCGGCAGGTGACGATGCCGCAGGCGCGGGTGCTGCGACCGCTGGAGAGCGCGCCGATTTGCCCTGCGGTGGCAAAACGCAGTTCGGCAAGGCGTGTCCGCAGCAAGGCCAGCGGATGGCGGCCAAGGGTGAGGCCGGTGCTTTGGTAATCGGCGACGATATTGGCGCCCTCGGACGGCATGGCAAGCACGGGGTCCGATTCGTTCACCTGCATGCCGGCAAACAGTCCGGCCTGCTTTTGAATGCCGGCGACGTCCCAATAGGCGCGGCGCCGGTGTTCGGACAGCGCGACGAACGCGCCTGCGGCAGCAAGTGCCTTCAGGTCGCGCGCATCGAGCTTCGCCCGCGCGGCAAGATCGGCAACCGACTCAAATTCACCCCGCGCCCGCGCTTCAACCAGGCGCACCGCACCCCCGCCGGACAAGCCCTTGACCATCAGCAAACCCATGCGCACTGCGACCCCGTTACCGGCGGCCTCGAGCACGCATTCGTGCGCGCTCACCTGCACATCAACGGCGCGCACTTCCACGCCGTGGCGTTGTGCATCCTGCACCAGTTGCGCCGGGGCATAAAACCCCATGGGCTGGCTATTGAGCAGGGCGGCGAGAAAAGCCGCCGGCTCGTGGCACTTGATCCAGGCCGACACATAGACAAGCAGCGCGAAACTCGCCGAGTGCGACTCGGGAAAACCGTATTCGCCAAAACCCAGTATCTGTCGGTAAATCGCCCGGGCGAATTCGGCCGTGTAGCCGCGCGCGAGCATGCCGTTGATGAGGCGCGATTCCAGATGCACGAGCCCGCCCTTTCGCTGCCACGCCGCCATCGAGCGGCGCAGCTGGTCGGCCTCGCCGGGCGAAAATCCCGCCGCGACCACGGCCAGCTGCATCACCTGTTCCTGGAAGATGGGAACACCGAGGGTGCGTGCTAGCACGCCCCTCACCGCCTCACTCGGGTAGGACACTTTTTCGAGGCCCTGTCTGCGGCGCAAATACGGATGGACCATGCCCCCTTGTATCGGCCCCGGGCGCACGATCGCCACCTCGATCACCAGGTCGTAAAAATTCGCCGGCTTCAGGCGCGGCAGCATGGAAATCTGCGCGCGCGACTCGACCTGGAACACGCCGATCGAATCGCCCTGCTGCAGCATGGCGTACACCGCCGCGTCCTCGGGCGGCACCTCGCCCATGCCAAAGGGCCGGCCATGGCGCTGCGCAACCATGCCGAGGGCGCGGCGTATGGCGGTAAGCATCCCGAGGGCCAGCACATCGACCTTGAGCAGGCCGAGGGCGTCAAGGTCGTCCTTGTCCCACTGTATGACCGAGCGGTCGGCCATGGCGGCGTTCTCCACCGGCACCAGTTCGGACAAGGGGCCGCGCGAAATGACAAAGCCGCCGACATGCTGCGACAAGTGGCGCGGGAAACCCATCAGCGTGTCGGCAATCACCTGCAGGCGGCGCATCAGGGGCGACTCCGGGTCAAAGCCGGCCTCGCGAAAGCGCGCCGCGAGATCCTTGCGATCATCCCACCAGGCGATGGCGCGCGACAGGCGTTCAACCTGGTCGTTTTCCAGGCCCAGCGCCTTGCCGGCGTCGCGCAGCGCGCTTTTCGGGCGGTAGCAGATCACCGTGGCGGCAAGGGCGGCGCGCTCGCGACCGTACTTGGCATAGATGTACTGGATCACCTCTTCGCGCCGCTCGTGCTCGAAATCGACGTCGATGTCCGGCGGCTCGTTGCGCTCCTTGGAAATAAAGCGCTCGAACAGCATGGACATGCGCGCCGGATCGACCTCGGTAATGCCCAGCGCGTAACAGACCGCCGAGTTGGCCGCAGAGCCGCGGCCCTGGCACAGGATGCCGCTTCTTTTGGCAAAGGCGACGATGTCCTCGACGGTGAGAAAAAACGGTTCGTAACCGAGCTCGGCGATGAGCTTGAGTTCGCGCTCGATGAGCACACCCACCTTGTCCGGCACGCCTTGCGGGAAGCGTTTGGCGAGGCCGCGCAGTGTGAGGGCGCGCAAATGGCCGGCCGGTGTTTCGCCCGCTGGCACCAGCTCCTCCGGATACTCATAGCGCAGGCTGTCAAGCGAAAACGTGCAGCGCGCGGCGATGTCCAGCGTTGCCGCGAGCAACTCCGGCGGATAGACCTGCGCCAGGTGCATGCGCTGGCGCAAGTGGCGCTCGGCATTGGGTTGCAGCGCATGGCCGCAGCGCGCCACGCTCGTGCGCAGGCGGATGGCGGTGAGCACATCATGCAAGGGCTGGCGCGAGCGCCGGTGCATCAGCACGCCACCTGCGGCCACGAGCGGCAGCCCGCTGTCTCGCGCAAGCTCGCGCAATTGTGCGAGGCGGGCGCGGTCATCCGCGCCCTTGTGCAACTCCACGGCGATCCAGCCGCAGCCGGCAAAACACTGTGCGAACCAACGCGCCTCGGCGGAGCCGGTGGTTTCATCCGGCACCAGCAGCGCGAGGCAGCCGGGCAGGCCGGCCTGCTCGTCAAGGTCGGCGCGCAGCAGACGGTAGCCGCCTTTTTTTTCGCGCCGCCGGCCAAGGGTGATCAGCGCCGAGAGCCGGCCGTAGCCGGCGCGATCGGTGGCCAGCAACACCAGGCGCGGACCGTCCGCGAGTTTTATTTCACTGCCGGCAACAAGGTGCAGCCCCGCCTCCTTCGCGGCGACATGCGCGCGCACAATGCCGGCGAGCGAGCATTCGTCGGTAATGGCAAGCGACGTGTAACCGAGCGCAAACGCGCGTTCGACCAGTTCAGCCGCGTGCGATGCGCCGCGCAGGAAGCTGAAGTTGGACAGGCAATGCAGTTCCGCATAGGCGGGCAAGGCGGAGTACATGCTTTAGTTCAGGAAAACAAACCGTGCAAATACCAGCGTCCCGCCGGCTGGCGCTCGCGGTAGATCCAGACGTAGGACAAGGCCTGGGTGCGCGCGACAAAATAGTCGCGCTTGATGCCGCCATCGTCCCACCAGCCCGACTCGATGCGTTCGGGGCCGGCGATGAGGGCGAGCGGCCCTTCGTGCTGGGGCGCGGCCCCGAGTTCGGGCAGCGGCTGCGGCTCGGACAAGAGCCACAGCGGGCGGTCACCGAAGCGCAATGCAAGCTGCTTCGCACCCAGCCCGGCACCGCTGTTGACACTGACGCTGGCGCGCTCGGGTCGGTGCTCGGGCACGAGTGCGAGTCCGCCCACCTGCTCACCACCCAGGCGTGCGCGCAGGCGTTCGACCAGGCGCTGCCAGTCGCCCTTTTCACCACCGGTTCCGGTTCCAAACCCGGCAAACAGCGGCTGCGACTCGCCCGCCAGCGGCTGGATGTCGGTGGCCTCAAGGCGCATGGAACGCACCGGCTCGGGCAGTGCTGTGGCGCCAAGGCGCTCGCGCAGCAGCAGGGTGAAATGTTCGGCGTCGCGCGAGGGGGTGACCAGGCCGATGTGGATTTCGGTGGCGCGCTCGCGATGCGCGAGGCGCAGGCTGAAACGCTGCACGCCGCTTGCGCGCGCCTGCAGGAAGCCGCCCAGCTGCAGCAGCAGGCGGCGCGCGGCAAACAACAGCGCTTCGGCCTGACTGACCTCGGCCGGCAGTTCGAGGTTGGCGGCGAATTGCTGCGGCGGCACCACCCAGATGCGCGGATCGGCGATACGCCCCAGTGCCTGGTCGAGGCGCTCGCACAGCGCATGGCCGAAACGCTGCGTGAGTTCGGCGCGCGGTTGCGCGAGCAGCGCGCCAATGGTGCTGATGCCCATTTTTTCAAAGGCGTCGAGCCAGTCGCCCTGCGTTTGTGTATGTGTTTGTGTATGTGTATCGACCAGGGCAACCGGCAACCCGGCAAGCACGCTCTCCGGTGAAATGTCCTCGCCAACGGCATACGGCGCCCCCGTCCGTGCCAGCCAGCTTGCGGCCAGCGGCGTGGGCGCACAGGCGATCTGCGCGCTGTAATGCATGCCTTTGAACCCGGTGCGCAGCGCATCGAGCACCGGATCAAGCCCCTTGAACAGCGTCAGACTGGCCGACACTTCGAGCAGCACCGTGTCGGGAAACTCCAGCGCGACATTGGGCGTGAACTGGCCGCACCAGGCGGCAAGGGTGAGCAGCGCCTCGGGCTCGCCGGCGGCGTCGCGCGGCTTCACCCGCAGCCGCGGCGCGATGGCGGTGGCCGCCGCTACCGTCATGCCCGACCGCACGCCGCGCGCAAGCGCCTTGTTGTCGCAGGCGGCAATGCGCCGCCCCTGGGCGACGGCAAAGGGCTCAGGCGTGGGCGAGGCGAACAGTTCTAGCGGCAGCCGCGGCAGGTGGCAGGCGATCCAGAGCATGGTGGCTTTGTTGTTGTGCGCGCTGTTGCGCATGCTGTTGCGTATACGGAGAACTGAAAGGCGCGGCGAGCGCCGGGATGAGCACCGGCCGGGTGAGCGGCCCGCCGCGGCGCTTGAGGATGTGCACCGCCAGGCCGCCCGCGTCGGTGGCCAGTGACAAGCGCAGCGGCGCCGGTGATGATTCATTCACCGCCACGGGTTTTCGAAAGACAAAACCCGCCGCATCGCCGCCCTCGGCCGCCACCTGCAGGCGGCGCAGGTCCGGGTAGCGCGGGCGCTCGAGCCAGCACAACACCGCGCCGCAGGCGTTGGAGCGCAGCGCCTGCTCGGCCGCCCACAGCGCGTCGCGGGCATTGGCGGTGCGCACGATGACGATGCGCGGCAAGGCGATGCCGGCGGCGGCCAGCGCCGGCGCATAAGGCAGGTAAGGCGGCGCGATCCAGGCGAGCGTGCGCCCTTGCGCCGACAGGCGCGCGAGCGCCGGCCCGAGCAGGCGCAGCTCGCCTATGCCCTCGTGGGCGGGCAGGATTTCGGTGAGTACGCCTGCCGGCCAGCCGCCGCCGGGGAGTTGTTCATCAAGCGCGGCAAAGCCGCTGGGAAGGCCGGCTTGGCCGCCGGCCGAGACAGATGCGCCGCGCCAGACCCGGCCGGTCTGCAACATGGTGGCAAGGGAAGTCATGATCGTGCATTGCAATCCGCAGGGGCTGCAAACAGCGGCCGGCGCGGGAGCAGGGCAGCTCCAATAAAGGCGTCGGGGGAAGCGCTGGCAGGCATGGGGCAAGACTACCGAACGAACGTTCGGTAGTCAATTCAAACCTGAAGACACCCGGAAAACGTCTTTTTTACAGTGGCAACCGACTCGAAACCCTTGCCAGTCGCGGCTTTCCAGTCGATGGTGGCCCCGTGGAAACAGTCCCGACACCGCGCCAGCCGGCGCTAGCTCGTATGCGCCAGCCGCAGAAAGTGCGCGTCGGCAAGATCGCTCGCCGGTGCCGGTTCGGGCGCCGCCAGCACCGCCGCATGCAAATCAATGCCACCGCCGTCCGGCCGCCAAAAAGCCGCATCCGGCTGCTTCTTATAACGAATGGCCGAGCGCGACTGGCCGGATGCGCGCTCCCAGTCGGTGAGCCCGGTCATTTCCCAGGATTCGGTCACCGCCTTGCCCATCCACACCTCGCCTCCGGCGGGTAGCACCGCATCATTTGCCCGGCACACCACCGACATGTAGCCCGAGGGGACGTCGGCGACATAACGCACGTCCGAGCGGATCAGCCGATGCGGATAAAACGTGCAATCGATCGGTTGCAGCTTTAGAAAACGCAGCATGTAATCGAGGTATGACCTTGCCCCTGAATTCCGGAGTTCTTAGTCGGACCATTATGCGGCCTTCTTCAACTGTGCCGCGAGCCAGGTATTCTCGAACTGCATCGGGCTGATGTAGCCCAACGTCGAGTGAAGCCTTCTGTGATTGTAGAACGTCAACCAGT
>CAMAWC010000016.1 GCA_945861875.1 Bordetella parapertussis | reverse complement strand
CTCGACATAGCGAGCGAGGCGGGCCTGCAAAAGCACAATGAGGATTTCGGCCAGACCATAGGAAAATGGGGTGTCGGCAGCGGTCCCTACCTGGTGCTGCCTTTTTTCGGTCCCAGTTCGGTGCGCGATGGTCTGAGCCTGGTGGTGGACTGGGAAGCCAGCCCGCTGCTGATGGAAAAAGACATCTCGGTGCGCAATTCGCTCATCGCCCTGCAAGGCGTGAGCACGCGTGCCAACCTGCTCGAGGCGAGCAATCTGCTTGAAGAGGCGGCACTGGATAAGTATTCCTTTACGCGCGATGCTTTTTTCCAATATCGCCGCAACCAGATTTACGACGGCAATGCGCCGCCCCTGGAGCCGGATGCCGCGATTGAGCCGGATGAGGCCGAGCCGAAGACGGCGGTATTGCCGATCCAGTCCGGCGATGTTGCTGCGGCTGCTGTGCCTGCCGCCATTGCGCCATTGCCACCTGTTCGGGCTTCGGCTGCGGTCGTTACGCCGTCCGCCGCGGGTTCGGAGCTGATTGCCTTCCCGGTAACCTATACCGTGTTTGCCGACGGCGTTGCCCTCAGGACGCCGAACGCCGCGCCAGATGTAACGGCAACGCTCATTACTGCCTCGCCAGTCACCGCCACTGCCGTGGTGCGTTTTTCCGATGATGTCATCCTGCAGATCCGATAACCATGAAGCTAATTGCTTACTTGTTCCCGTTGTTCATTGCCTTGACCCCGCTGCCCGCCCTCGCCCAGGAAGTGGCGCCTGATGCGCTGGTCAAGGGTATTTCGAATGAGGTGCTGGACATCATCCGCAAGGACAAGGAAATCCAGAGCGGCAACACCAGGAAAATCGTCGAACTGGTCGAAGTCAAAGTCCTGCCGCATTTCAATTTTGACCGCATGACGGCCTACGCCGTGGGAGTCAACTGGCGCCGCGCCACCCCGGAACAGCAAAAGCTGCTGGTCGAGCAGTTCAAGACCCTGCTGGTGCGCACTTATTCGACCGCGCTTGCCTCCTACAAGAACCAGGTCATCGAGTTCAAGCCGCTGCGCGCCCAGGCGGCTGATGCCGAGGTCAAGGTACGCTCCGAAATCAAGCAACCGGGGACGCAGGCGGTGACGATCGACTACAGCATGGAAAAAACCCCCGCCGGCTGGAAAGTCTTTGACGTCGAAGTGGGCGGGGTCAGCCTGGTGGCCAACTACCGCGAGACCTTTACCAGCGAAATCCGCAGCGCCGGCATTGACGGGCTGATCAAGACGCTGTCGAGCAAGAACAAGCAGCTCGAAACAAAAACCTGATGCGGCGCGAAGGCGATCGCCTGGTCCTGGACGGGGCGGTGACGCTGGGTGTCGCCGCGGCGATGCTCGCCGAAAGCGCGCCCCTCCTTGTCGACGGCGTAAGCGTTGTCGATTTTGCCGCGGTGACCAGCACCGACTCGGCGGCCATCGCCCTGGCCGTGGAATGGAAGCGCCAGGCCGCGGCGGCGGGACGCAAGTTGCAGTTCGCCAACCTGCCCGAGTCGATGCGCAACATGGCCAAGCTCTACGCCGTCACGGAAATCCTCCAATAGCCTTTTCAATCCGGGTCGCGCCCCCGTCGTGACCCCGCCCGCATGACCCCAGCAATCGAAGTCCGGCAGATCGGCAAGCGCTACGGCTCGCTCCAGGCCCTCGCGGGCATAGACCTCAAAGTCGAGAGCGGTGAATTCTTCGGCCTTCTCGGGCCCAATGGCGCCGGGAAAACAACATTAATCAGTGTGCTGGCGGGTCTGACGCGCGCCGATTCGGGCAGCGCCCGCGTCATGGGCCACGATGTCACCGCCGATTACCGCGCGGCACGGCGCGCGCTGGGTGTTGTACCCCAGGAACTAGTATTCGACCCGTTTTTTTCCGTGCGCGAGACCCTTGCCATCCAGTCGGGCTACTTCGGCCTGCGCAAAAACGACGCGTGGATAGACGAGGTGATGCACCACCTTGACCTCACCGACAAGGCCGATGCCAACATGCGTGCGCTCTCCGGCGGCATGAAAAGGCGCGTGCTGGTGGCGCAGGCGCTGGTGCACAAGCCGCCGGTGATCGTGCTCGATGAGCCGACCGCCGGCGTGGATGTCGAATTGCGGCAGGGCTTGTGGCAGTTCATCCGCAGCCTGAACGCTGACGGCCATACCATCGTCCTTACCACCCATTATCTCGAGGAAGCCGAGGCCTTGTGCGGGCGCATCGCCATGCTGCGCTCCGGGCGTGTCGTCGCCCTTGATACGACGCGCAACCTGCTCAATCGCTTCCAGCACCACGTCCACCTGCGTGTGCGCCTGTCGGGCAACGACCTGCCGCCCGAACTTGCCGCACTGGTCCACCATGCCGACGACCGCGGGCATGTCCTCAAGCTCAAGAGCTTTGACGAGGTCGAGCCCAGGCTTGCCGCACTGCGCGCCGCCGGCTGCCGCATTGAGGAAATGGAGGTCGCCCAACCCGACCTCGAGGAAGTGTTTGTCGAAATCATGCAGCGTGAAAGCGCCGCCGAAAAAACGGCGTTGGCATGAGCGGCTTTCCCACGCTGTTGTACAAGGAGTTGCTGCGTTTCTGGAAGGTGAGCTTCCAGACCGTTGCCGCCCCCATTCTTACGGCCTTGCTCTATTTGCTGATCTTCTCCCACGTGCTGGAAGACCATGTGCAGGTCTATGAGGGCGTGCGCTACACCGCCTTCCTGGTGCCCGGCCTGGTGATGATGTCGGTGCTGCAAAACGCCTTTGCCAACACATCGTCCAGCATGATCCAGTCGAAAATCTCCGGCAGCGTGATTTTCATGCTGGTGACGCCGCTGTCCTACCTCGAGTTCTTCGCCGCCTACGTGCTCGCCGCGGTGGTGCGCGGGCTGGTGGTGGGCGTCGGCGTGCTCCTTTGCACGCTCTGGCTGGTTGACCTGCAATTCCAGCATCCGCTGTGGATCTTCGCCTTTGCATTTGCCGGCAGCGCCTTGCTGGGCGCGCTCGGCCTGATCGCCGCGGTCTGGGCCGACCGGTACGAGATGATCGCCGCCTTCCAGAATTTCATCATCATGCCGCTGACCTTTCTCTCCGGTGTGTTCTATTCCATTCATTCCCTGCCGGCGTTCTGGCAGCAGTTGTCGCACCTGAACCCGTTTTTTTACATGATCGACGGTTTTCGCTACGGTTTTTTCGGCGTCTCCGACGTCAATCCCGTGGTTTCGCTCGCCATCGTTCTGGCTTTCCTCGCAATGCTGATATGGCTGGCATTGTCCATGCTGCGCTCCGGCTACAAGCTTCGCAGTTGAGCCGCGGACGCGCCGGCGCTTACCGTGGCGGCGTGATCGCCATACAATCCACACTTCCCGATTAATTCATCACAGGCAGACAGCCCCATGGTCCAACCCGACGACGTAAAGCGCTATATCGAGCAGGGCCTTGCCTGCGAACAGGTCGAGGTCGACGGCGACGGGCAGCACTTCCAAGCCTTGATTGTCAGCGGCGCCTTTGCCGGCAAGAACCGCGTGCAGCGCCACCAGCTGGTCTACGCCGCCCTGGGTGAGCGCATGCGCGAGGAAATCCACGCCTTGTCGATGAAAACCCTCACCCCGGCCGAGTTTGAGCAGATCGACGCCGGTGCAGAAGGCGGCAATGGATAAACTGGTCATAGAGGGCGGGCTCCCCCTGCGCGGTGAAGTACGCGTCTCCGGCGCGAAAAACGCCGCCCTGCCGCTGATGTGCGCGGCACTGCTTACCGACGCGCCGCTGCACCTTGCCAACGCGCCGCACTTGCGCGACGTCAGCACCATGATCCGCCTGCTCGCCGGCATGGGCGTCGAGGCTTCGCTCGACGACAAGCTGGGCATCGTGCTGCGCGCCGCGGCCATCAGCGCGCCGGTAGCCGATTACGACATGGTCAAGACCATGCGCGCCTCCATCCTGGTGTTAGGCCCGCTGGTCGCGCGTTGCGGCGAGGCGCGGGTTTCCCTGCCCGGCGGATGCGCCATTGGCCTGCGTCCGGTCGACCAGCACCTCAAGGGCTTGCAGGCCATGGGCGCCGAAATCCAGGTCGAAAACGGCTACATCAGCGCCCGCGCCAAACGTCTCAAGGGTGCACGCATCATCACCGACCTGGTGACCGTCACCGGCACCGAGAATCTGATGATGGCCGCCTGCCTTGCCGAGGGCACCACGGTCATCGAGAACGCCGCGCGCGAGCCCGAAGTCATAGACCTCGCCGATTGCCTGATTGCCATGGGCGCAAAAATCAAGGGCGCCGGCAGCGACGTCATCACCATCGAGGGCGTCAAGGCCCTGCATGGCGCCTCCCATCGCATCATGCCCGACCGGATTGAGACCGGGACCTTTCTGGCGGCGGCGGCGGCGACACGCGGCTCGGTTCGGCTGCTTGGCGCCGACGCCGGCATACTAGACGCGGTGCTGGCCAAATTGCGCGAGGCGGGCGCTGAAATCAGCGTCACCGAGGGTGAAATCAAGCTTGCCATGAACGCAAAACCGAAAAGCGTCAGCGTGCGCACCGCGCCCTATCCGGGCTTTCCCACCGACATGCAGGCGCAGTTCATGGCGCTAAACACCGTCGCCGAGGGCACCGCCGTGATGACTGAAACGATTTTCGAGAACCGCTTCATGCATGTGCAGGAAATACAGCGCCTTGGCGCGGACATCGAAATCTCCGGCAACACGGCGGTGGTGCGCGGCGTGCCGCGCCTTACCGGCGCCGGTGTCATGGCGACCGACTTGCGCGCCTCGGCCAGCCTGGTGATTGCCGGCCTGGTGGCCGACGGCCAGACCACCATAGACCGCATTTACCACCTTGACCGCGGCTATGAATGCATAGAGGAAAAGCTCTCGCAGCTGGGCGCCAGGATTCGCCGCGTGCACTGAGGGTCGCGGCAATACCCTATTTTTCAAGGTTCTAGAGCTTTCGGCGAAGGCTAACTCGCGCGCAGCGCGACGTTAAGCGAACATAGTGAGCGGCCATAGCCAAAAGCTCTCGCAGCTGGGCGCCAGGATTCGCCGCGTGCATTGAGCTGCTGACGGGGCGGGTGCGCTGCGCGTGCTTCATCAGAACACCCTGAAAAATAAGGGTTTCCTTCGCGTTCCGCGCCCTGTTTGCGGTAAAATCGCCCTTTTGCCCCAGGCACTGCCGTGTCCACAATCACCATCGCCCTGTCCAAGGGCCGCATCTTTGACGAGACCGCCGCACTGCTCAAGGCCGCCGGTATCGTGCCGGCTGATGACCCGGAAAGCTCGCGCAAGCTCATCATCGGCACCAGTCGTGCCGATGTGCGGCTGATCATCGTGCGCGCCTCCGACACCCCCACCTACGTGCAGTACGGGGCGGCCGACCTCGGTGTCGCCGGCAAGGACGTGCTGATGGAACACGGTGGCGCCGGCCTCTACCAGCCGCTCGACCTTGGCATCGCGCGCTGCCGCATGATGGTGGCGGTGCCCGAGGGCTTTGATTACGAGCGCGCCGTGCAGCAGGGCGCGCGCCTGCGCGTGGCGACCAAGTACATACAGACCGCGCGCGAACACTTTGCCGCCAAGGGCGTGCACGTCGACCTGATCAAGCTCTACGGTTCGATGGAACTGGCGCCGCTGGTCGGGCTTGCCGACGCCATTGTCGACCTGGTCTCTTCGGGCGAGACGCTGCGCGCCAACAAGTTGCGCGCGGTCGAGGAAATCGCGCCCATCAGTTCGCGGCTGATCGTCAACCAGGTGGCGCTGAAGTTAAAGCGCGCCGCCTTGCAGCCGCTCATAGACAGCATCGCCGGTGCGGTGTCCCGTGGCTGAAATCAGGCGCCTGTCGACCGCCGCGGCCGGCTTTGACGCCGAACTCAAGGCGCTGACCGCCTTTGACGCATCGCTCGATGCGGCTGTCGAGGCCGCCGCCGCGTCCATTCTTGCCGACGTCAAGGCGCGTGGCGATGCCGCCGTGCTCGAATACACCGCCAGGTTCGATCGCCTGAAAGCCGCGTCCATGGCCGATCTCCAGCTGGGTGCCGCGGATTTGCAGGCCAGCCTGGCGCGCATCGGCAGGCCGCAGCGCGAAGCCCTGGAGCAGGCCGCGGCGCGCGTGCGCGGCTATCACGAGCGCCAGGTCGCGCAGTCCTGGGAGTACCGCGAGGCCGACGGTACGGTGCTCGGCCAGCGCATCAGCGCGCTCGATCGGGCCGGGTTGTACGTGCCCGGTGGACGCGCTGCCTACCCGTCCTCGGTGCTCATGAACGCTATTCCGGCCAAGGTGGCCGGCGTGGCCGAACTGGTGATGGTGGTGCCCACGCCCGACGGTGAAAAAAACGACCTCGTGCTCGCTGCCGCGGCCATCGCCGGCATTGACCTGGTATTCACCATCGGCGGCGCGCAGGCCATAGGCGCGCTGGCCTACGGCACCCAGAGCATTCCGCAGGTCGACAAAATCGTCGGACCGGGCAACGCCTACGTCGCCGCGGCCAAGCGCCGGGTGTTCGGCACCGTCGGCATCGACATGGTTGCCGGGCCCTCCGAGATCCTGGTGATCTGTGACGGCAAGACCGATCCGGACTGGATCGCCATGGACTTGTTCTCCCAGGCCGAGCATGACGAGGCGGCGCAAGCCATCCTGCTCTCGCCCGATGCCGCATTTCTCGAGCGTGTGGCGGCGAGCATGGACAAGCTGCTCCCGACCATGCCGCGCAAGGCGGTGATTGCCGCCTCCTTGTCGCGGCGCGGCGCGCTGATCCTCACCCGCGACCTCGACGAGGCCTGTGAAGTGGCCAACCGCATCGCCCCCGAGCATCTCGAGTTGTCGGTCGAAAACGCCGAACAATGGTCGAAAAAAATCCGCCATGCCGGGGCGATATTCATGGGGCGCTTCAGCTCCGAAGCCCTCGGCGACTACTGCGCCGGGCCCAACCACGTGCTACCCACCGCCCGCACCGCGCGTTTTTCCTCGCCCTTGGGCGTCTATGATTTCCAGAAGCGCAGCAGCCTGATCAACGTCTCGCGCGAAGGGGCGCAGACCCTGGGCCGCATCGCCGATGTGCTCGCCACCGGCGAAGGCCTGCCGGCGCACGCCCAGTCGGCGCGCTACCGGGTCGGCTCATGAGCGGCGCGTCGCCTGACGTGACGCAACTGGTGCAGCAGCTTGTGCGCGAGGAAATCCGCGCGTTGTCGGCCTATCACGTGCCCAGCGCCACCGGTATGGTCAAGCTCGACGCCATGGAGAATCCCTACCGCCTGCCCGATGCCGTTCGCGCCGAAATCGGCCGCACCGTGGCCGATGCGCTGATCAACCGCTACCCGGATCCGGCCGCGCCCGAACTGGCGGCGGCGCTGCGCCGCAGCTTCAACATTCCGGCAGGCGCCGGCCTCTTGATCGGTAACGGTTCGGACGAGATCATCACCATCGTCACCCAGACCCTGGCCAAGCCCGGCGCGGTCATGCTCGCGCCCGACCCCTCGTTCGCCATGTTCCGCATGAACGCGGTGTTCTCGCACATGCGCTTTGTCGGCGTACCGCTTAACGCCGATTTTTCGCTGGATGCCGCGCGCTTTGTCGCCGCGCTTGATGAGCACCAGCCGGCGCTGGTCTTTCTCGCCTACCCGAACAATCCGACCGGCAACCTTTACCCGGAGGAGGATGTCGTGCGCATCCTGCGCGCCGCGCCCGGGCTGGTGGTGGTGGACGAGGCGTACTTCGCCTTTGCCGGCAAGAGCTTTATGCCGCGCCTGGCCGAGTTCCCCAACCTCATCGTCATGCGCACGGTGTCCAAGATCGGCATGGCCGGGCTGCGCCTCGGTTACGCCGCCGCCGCGCCCGAACTGATGGCCGAATTCAACAAGGTGCGGCCGCCCTACAACGTCGGGGTGGCGACGCAAATTATCGCCACGGTATTGCTCGGCCACATCGATCTCCTCAACGACCAGGCGGCTAAAATCCGCGCCGAACGCGGGGTGCTGGCGGCGGGGCTGGCAAAACTGCCCGGCGTGCAGATCTTTCCGAGCGAGGCGAATTTCATCCTGGCGCGCTTTCCCGACGGCCAGGCCTTGTTCGAATCGCTCAAGGCGCAGCACGTGCTGGTGAAGAATTTCCACGGTTCCCATCCGATGCTGGCCAACTGCCTGCGCCTGACCGTTGGCACGCCGGAAGAAAACAGCATCATGCTCAAGGCGCTGGCCCAGGGTTGAGGGCCTGCGCTGAGTTCCGCTGTGAATCCCGGTATGAGAAACGGCAGCAATTAAGGTAATCTTTGACCATGCGCACCGCCAGTGTCACCCGCAACACCCTTGAAACCCAGATCAGCGTCAGCGTCAATCTGGACGGCACCGGCGCCTCCAAACTGGCGACCGGCGTGGCCTTTCTTGACCACATGATCGACCAGATCGCCCGCCACGGCATGATCGACCTGGAGATCAGCGCCAAGGGTGACCTGCACATCGACGCCCACCACACCGTCGAGGACATCGGCATCACCCTCGGCCAGGCGGTGGCCAAGGCGCTGGGCGATAAAAAAGGCGTGCGCCGCTACGGCCACGCCTATGTGCCGCTCGACGAGGCCTTGTCGCGCGTAGTCATCGACCTGTCTGGCCGCCCGGGCCTGGAATTCCACGTTCCCTTTACCCGTCCGCTGATCGGCGAATTCGACGTCGACCTCGCGCACGAGTTTTTCCAGGGCTTTGTCAATCACGCCCTGGCGACGCTGCACGTTGACAACCTGCGCGGCACCAACGCCCACCACCAGTGTGAAACGGTGTTCAAGGCCTTTGGCCGCGCGTTGCGCATGGCGGTCGAGGCCGACCCGCGCGCCGCCGGCACCGTGCCCTCGACCAAGGGCAGCCTCTAGACCACTTGCGGCGGCTTGAAAACCACAATCGTTAAACACTGAATCACCCGCAAACCCGCGCCTGGCGCGGATTTCCGGGTGATAGCCGCGAGAAAACCCCGTCATGCATCCATTGCCTTTATTCATCATTCCGCAGCCATGAGTATCGCTGTCATCGATTACGGCATGGGCAACCTGCGCTCCGTTTCCAAGGCGCTGGAACATGTGGCGCCAGAGGCCAGGGTCATCGTCACCTCCGACCCGCGCGAGGTCGCGGGCGCCGACCGCGTGGTGTTTCCCGGGCAGGGCGCCATGCCCGACTGCATGCGCGAGCTCGATGCCCGGGGCCTGCGCCCGGCGGTGCTCGAGGCGACGCGCAGCAAGCCTTTTCTCGGGCTGTGCATCGGCCTGCAAATGCTGTTCGAATCCAGCGAGGAGGGCGACACCCCCGGCCTGGCCGTGCTGCCGGGCAAGGTCAGGCGCTTTCCGGCCGAGCTCATGCGCGCCGCCAAGGACGGCCCGCTCAAGGTGCCGCACATGGGCTGGAACCAGGTTGAGACCAACGGCCACCCGCTGTGGGCCGGCATTCCGTCCGGATCGCGCTTTTATTACGTCCACAGCTACTACGCCGACACGCCGGACCCGGCGCTGGTCGCCGGCACCACCACCTACAGTTTTCCCTTTACCTGCGCCGCGGCACGGGATAATATTTTCGCCGTGCAATTCCATCCGGAAAAAAGCCAGGCTGCCGGGCTGCGTTTGCTGGCCAACTTTGTAAACTGGAAGCCTTGAACCCCTCCCGTCCTGCCGACTGATGCCATATCGCGCAGGCTCCATGCACACCCTTATCGCCAAACCACCATGCTGATCATTCCGGCCATCGACATCAAAGACGGGCATTGCGTGCGCCTCAAGCAGGGGGACATGAACCAGTCCACCGTGTTCTCCGAAGACCCCGCCGCCATGGCAAGGCACTGGCTGGAACAGGGCGCGCGGCGCCTGCACCTTGTTGACCTCAACGGTGCGGTTGCCGGCAAGCCCAAGAACGAAGCGGTGATCAAGTCCATCCTGCAGGCGGTGGGCGATGACCTGCCGGTGCAGTTGGGCGGTGGCATTCGCGACCTGGACACCATCGAGCGCTATATCGACGCCGGCGTGTCCTACATCATCATCGGCACGGCGGCGGTGAAAAACCCCGGCTTTTTGCGCGATGCCTGCACGGCGTTCTCCGGGCATATCATCGTCGGCCTTGATGCCAAGGACGGCAAGGTCGCGGTCGAAGGCTGGTCGAAAATGACCGGCCATGACGTGGTCGACCTCGCGCGCAAGTTCCAGGACTACGGCGTCGAGGCGGTGATCTACACCGACATCGGCCGCGACGGTATGCTCAGCGGCGTCAACGTCGAGGCCACCGTAAAACTGGCGCGCGAACTCACCATCCCGGTTATCGCCTCGGGCGGCCTCACCAGCCTGACCGACCTCAAGGAATTGTGCAAAATCGAATCCGAGGGCGTCACCGGCGTCATCACCGGACGCGCCATTTACCAGGGCACGCTCGATTTCAAGAAGGCCCAGGCCGCAGCTGACAAACTGGCCGCCAAGGGGTGAAGGGTGAAATGTGAAGGGTGAAAAGTGAAAAGTGAATAAGACCCACCGACTATCGGCCTGCCACTGCTAGTCTCTCTTCACCTTTCACTTTTCACATTTCACTTCGCACTATTTCCCCATGCCATTAGCCAAGCGCATCATCCCCTGTCTCGACGTCACCAACGGCCGCGTGGTCAAGGGTGTGAATTTTGTCGAGCTGCGCGATGCCGGTGACCCGGTGGAAATCGCCCGCCGCTACGACGAACAGGGCGCCGATGAACTGACCTTCCTCGATATTACCGCCACCTCCGATGGGCGCGACGTCATCCTGCACATCATCGAGGCGGTGGCGGCACAGGTGTTCATCCCGCTCACCGTCGGCGGCGGGGTGCGCGAGGTCGCCGATGTGCGCCGCCTGCTCAACGCCGGCGCCGACAAGGTCTCCATCAACACCTCGGCGGTGCAGAACCCGGACCTCGTCGCAGAAGCGAGCGGGCGTTACGGTTCGCAGTGCATCGTGGTGGCCATCGACGCGAAACGCGTCGATCCAAAAGGGGACGCCAAGAAAAAAGCCGAAGGTGCCGGCTGGGAGGTGTACACCCACGGCGGACGCAAACCCACCGGGCTCGACGTGGTCGAATGGGCGCGTAAAATGCAGCAACTGGGTGCCGGTGAGATCCTGCTCACCAGCATGGACCGCGACGGCACCAAGGCCGGCTTTGACCTGGCGCTGACGCGGGCGGTGTGCGAGGCGGTGGATGTGCCGGTGATCGCCTCGGGCGGGGTCGGCACGCTTGAGCACTTTGCCGGCGGCATACTTGAAGGCAGGGCCGATGCAGTGCTCGCCGCCAGCGTGTTTCATTACGGCGAACTGAGCGTTAGGCAGGTAAAGGAATACATGGCGACGCGCGGCATAGAGGTCAGGCTGTAAAGCGTGAAAAGTGAAAAGTGAAAGGTGAAAGGTGAAAGGTGAAAGGTAAAACCAAGCGGGCAGGGGTGAATATTGAACGCGCTGGGCGTGGCGCCTGCGCGGGCGCTCCCGTCACTTTTCACTTTTCACCTTTCACGCCCCCATGAACTGGCTCGACAAGGTCAGGTGGGACGCCAACGGCCTCGTGCCGGTGATCACCCAGGAGGCCGCGAGCAACAAGGTGCTGACCCTCGCATGGATGAACCGCGACGCGCTGCAAGAGACGGTAAAGACCGGCCGGGCGGTGTACTGGTCACGCTCGCGCAAGAAACTCTGGCACAAGGGCGAGGAATCGGGCCACCTGCAAAAAGTGCTGGAAGTGCGCCTCGATTGCGATGAGGACGTGGTGCTGCTCAGGGTCGAGCAGGTCGGCGGCATTGCCTGCCATACCGGTCGCCACAATTGCTTTTTCCAGAAACTGGAGAACGGCGGCTGGGTGGTGACCGATGCGGTCCTCAAGGACCCGAAGGAGATTTATGGGAAATGACAAGCACACCGGCGACATCCTCGAACGCCTGTCGCAGGTGATCGAGGCGCGCAAGGACGGCGATGCGGATGCCTCCTATGTGTCGCGCCTGCTCGCCCGTGGCGAGGACGCCATCCTGAAAAAAATCGGCGAGGAAGCCACCGAGACGGTGATGGCGGCCAAGGACGGTGACCGCCTGCGCATCGTCGGCGAGACCGCCGACTTGTGGTTCCACTGCCTTGTCATGCTGGCGCACTACGGCCTCAAGCCCTCGGACGTGCTGATGGAATTGCGACGCCGTGAGGGCATTTCCGGCATAGACGAAAAAGCCGCGCGCAAGGACGGCGTGCGCAGCGAGTCGGAGAAACGCTGATGTCAACGAATGCGGGCGACCCGAACTGCGTGTTCTGCAAGATCGTCAGGGGCGAGATCCCGGCGAAAAAGGTGTTTGAGGACGAGGAAGTGCTCGCTTTTCACGACCTGCACCCGGTGGCGCCGGTGCATTTCCTCATCATCCCCAAAATGCACGTCGCCAGCCTGTATGAGGCCGGTTCCGAGCACACCAGCGCCATGGGCAGGATGCTCACGGTGGCGGGGCGCCTGGCGCGCGAGCAGGGGGCCGGCGACGGTTTTCGCACCATCATCAACACCGGGCGCGTGGGGCAGCAGGAGGTGTATCATGTGCATATGCACGTCATCGGCGGTCCCGAACCATTGGGCTCAATGGTGGCCAGAAGGAAATAGCGGGAAATAGTGAACGGGGCGTGTCTATCAGTCCTGGTTCGAATACCGGACAAACGTAACCGAGTTAACGGAGGCAACAATGGGTTCTTTCAGCATATGGCACTGGCTGATCGTCCTGGTCATTGTGATGTTGGTGTTTGGCACCAAGAAGTTGCGCAACATGGGTTCCGACCTGGGCGGCGCTGTCAAAGGCTTCAAGGATGGCATGAAGGAATCCGGCGCCGCAGACAAGCCCGCTGACGCGCAGGTGACCGGCCGCACGATAGACGTGGAGGCGCACACCAAGACCGAGAGCAAGGCCTGAGGCGACGGCAAGCCGTCGCACAGTCCCGCTCCACGCAAACCGCGCGCTCCTGCGCGGTTTGTTTTTTCAGGCGCTGCAGCCCCATTTTCCCAAGTCCACCCAGCCATGTTTGATGTCGGATTTTCCGAGTTAGTCGTCATTGGTGTCGTTGCGCTGATCGTCATCGGCCCCGAGCGCCTGCCCAAGGTCGCGCGTACGGTGGGCCTCTTGGTCGGCCGCCTGCAGCGCTACGTCAATGACGTCAAGGCCGACATCAACCGCGAAATGGAGCTCGACGAACTGCGCAAGATCCAGACGCAATTCACCGACGCCGCCAAGGAAGTCGAGACTTCCGTCACCACGCAAATCAATTCGGCAGAGCAGGCCATCAACCAGAGCATCGCCCCGGTCACCGAGGCGCTGGACGACGCCAGCAAGGCGGTTGCCGCACCGGCCGCCGACGGCACCGGCATGGATGCGGCGATACAGGCGGCCGCCGACGGCATCCCGGCCCCCGCGCCGGCGGCCGAGATCCCGGTTCCCCCGGCCGAACACTTTAATCCGGTGGTGGCCGAGCCCGCGCCGGCCGCTCCGGACGCCGCGGTCGGCAACCCGCCGCAGCAAGCGGCCAAGACCGGCAGCGCATGAGCGTCCAGGACACCTTTATTTCCCACCTGGTCGAGTTGCGCGACCGGCTGCTGCGCGCGTTGCTCGCCGTGGCCGTGGTGTTTGTCGTGCTGTTTTTCTGGCCCGGGTCCTCGGCCATTTACGATGCGCTGGCGCTGCCGCTGATGAAGGCGCTGCCCGAGGGCACCAAGATGATCGCCACCGGCGTGGTCACGCCCTTTCTCATCCCGGTCAAGGTCACCATGATGGTCGCCTTCATGGGGGCGCTGCCCTATGTGCTCTACCAGGCCTGGTCGTTCATCGCACCGGGCCTCTACCAGCACGAAAAGCGTTTTGCCCTGCCGGTCATCGTCGCCAGCACCGGGCTGTTCCTGTGCGGTGTGGCGTTTTGCTATTTCTTCGTGTTCGGCAAGATCTTTGCCTTCATCAACGAATTCGCCCCAAAGAGCATCACCCCTGCGCCGGATATCGAGCAATACCTCAACTTTGTCATGACCATGTTCGCCGCCTTCGGCCTCACTTTCGAGATTCCCATCGTAGTGGTGGTGCTGGTGCGAATGGGCGTGGTGAACATCGAACAACTGACCCAGGCGCGGCCCTATGTCATCGTCGGCTCCTTTGTCGTTGCCGCGGTGGTCACCCCACCGGACGTGCTGTCGCAATTGCTGCTGGCCATCCCGATGTGCCTGCTCTACGAGCTGGGCATCCTGCTCGGGCGCTTTGTCGGCAAACGCGCCGCAACCGATCCGGACGCCCCCAAGGCGGAGGCCGAGGCCGGCACCCCGGTCGAGCAACCCAAGTAGGCCGGCCTAGCGGCGCTTTTGCTGTTGCGGGCTGGGGCGCCGGCCGACCTCGATCTGCACTTCCAGGTCTTTTGCTTCACGCCGTATTTTCAGTGCCGCCGCCTTGCCCGGGACAAGCGCCGCGACCAGCGTGAGCATGCTTTGCGGATCGCCCACCGGTTTGCCATTGACCGCCATCAGCACGTCGCCCGGGCGCACGCCGGCCTTGTCGGCCGGGCCGCCGCGCATCACCCCGGCGATCAGCGCGCCGGACACCGCCGGCAGCTTGAACGACTCTGCCAGCTCAGGTGTGATCTCCTGCGCCTCCACGCCTATCCAGCCGCGCGTCACGCTGCCCGTCTCGATGATGCTCTCCATCACCTGGCGCGCGCTCGATGCGGGAATCGCAAAGCCGATGCCCATGGAGCCGCCAGACTGCGAATAAATCGCCGTGTTGATGCCCACCAGGTTGCCGCTCACGTCGACCAGCGCGCCGCCCGAATTGCCCGGGTTGATGGCCGCATCGGTCTGGATGAAATTCTCGAAGGTGTTGATGCCAAGGTGGCTGCGCCCGATGGCCGAAACAATGCCCATGGTCACCGTCTGGCCGACGCCAAACGGGTTGCCTATGGCCAGCACCACGTCACCGGCGCGCAACCCGTTATCGTCACCGAAGGTAATCGCCGGCAGGCCTTCGGCCGTGACTTGCAGCACCGCAATGTCGGTGTCCGGGTCGCTGCCGACCACGCGCGCCTTGAATTTCTTGCCGTCCGCGGTCGCCACCTCGATCTCGTCCGCGGCTTCGATGACATGGTGGTTGGTGAGGATGTAGCCTTTATTGCTGACGATCACGCCCGAACCCAGCCCGGTCGAGCGCTGTTCGCGTTCGAGCTGGTCGCCGAAAAACTGCCGGAACAAGGGGTCGTTGGCAAAGGGGTGGCGCGGTGCCTTCACCGCCTTGGCGGTGAAAATATTGACCACCGCAGGGGTGGCCTTGCGCACCGCATCGCTGAAGGAACCGGCGCGTGCCGGCGCGGACTTGTCGGCCGGCGGGTTACCGGCCTCCTTCAGGCCCACCACCTGCGTGCCTGGCTGCGCGCCGGGCAGGCCGCTGCGGCCCAGCCACTCCGGGCGCAGCGTCGCCACGACAAACAGCACGGCAAGGCTGATGGTCGCGGCCTGACTGAAAATGAGCCAAAGCTTGCGCACGATAATCCCGGTAATGCCGATCGCCGCCGTCCCGGTCGCCCGAAGTACAATGCTGCGTATCTGCTGGTGAAAACGCTGGTGAAAATGCTGAACGAACGACGCTGAGGGCAGAACATGATGCAACGTGACGAACTCGCCCGCTATCTCGATACGCTGCTCGAGGTTCCACGCTTCCACGATTATTGCCCAAACGGGCTGCAGGTGGAAGGCCGCGCAAGCGTTTCCCGCCTCGTCACCGGGGTCACCGCCAGCCAGGCGCTGATCGAGGCGGCCGTCGCCGCCGGCGCCGATGCGCTGCTGGTGCACCACGGCTATTTCTGGAAAGGCGAGGACGGGCGCATCACCGGCACACGCCGCCGCCGCATCGGCTTGCTGCTCGAGCATGACATCAGCCTCTACGCCTATCACCTGCCGCTCGACGCCCACCTTGAACTGGGCAACAACACGCAACTGGGCGCACTGCTGGGCCTCATCGAAGAGGGCAGGGCGGGCGAGCAGAATATTGTCGCGCACGGTCGGCTTGGCACGGCGCAGTCGCTGTCCGCCTTGTCCGCGCACATCGAATCGCGCCTCGGGCGCGCGCCGGCCGTCATCGGCGATCCGGCGCAGAAAATCGCGCGCATCGCCTGGTGCACCGGCGGCGCGCAGGGCTATTTCGAGGACGCCATTCCGCTTGGCATCGACGCCTTTCTCACCGGTGAGATCTCCGAACCGCAGGTGCACCTCGCGCGCGAGAGCGGCGTCGCCTATATCGCCGCCGGCCATCATGCGACCGAGCGCTTTGGCGTGCAGGCGCTGGGGGCGCACCTCGCGGCCAAATTCGGCCTCGAGCATCGCTTCATCGACATTCCCAACCCGGTTTAAGTCCCGCCCCGCGGTGCATTCCTGTCATTCCGAGGCCGCAGGCCGAGGAATCTGCTTCATGTCTGATTCAAAAGCAGATTCCTCGCTGTGCTCGGAATGACACGATGGCGCGGGGGAATAGGCTCTTTCCCCCTGTTTTTCAGTGGCTTAGCCCCTAAAATTTGGAGAAATTCAGCTCCGTCCGGTATAATCGCCGCCATTCCTGAATTTCCCCCTTCACTGGAGCTTTTCCCGTCATGAGCAATCCTCCGGAAATCAATGCCGGTCGGCGCAGGCTGATCGTCGTAACCGCGGCTGCGGGCGGTGCCTGCGGCGTCGCCGCAGCCCTGCCGTTTGCCGCCAGCATGCTGCCCTCGGAGCGCGCCAAGGCCATGGGCGCCCCGGTCGAGGCCGACATCAGTGCGCTCGCCCCCGGCGACATGCAGGTGATCGAGTGGCGCGGCAAGCCGGTCTGGATCATCCGCCGCACCAAGGAAATGCTCGCCAGCATCAAAAAGGACGACGGCATCGTCGCCGACCCGCAGTCCAAGGTGCCGCAACAGCCCGAATACGCCAAGAACGAATACCGCTCCATCAAGGAGGAAATTGCCGTGCTGGTGGGCGTGTGCACCCACCTCGGCTGCTCGCCACAGTTAAAGCCCGAAGAGGCCAAGGCCGACATGGGCGCCGACTGGAACGGCGGTTTCTACTGCCCCTGCCACGGTTCCAAGTTCGATTTCGCCGGCCGCGTCTACAAGGGCGTGCCCGCTCCAATCAACCTTGAAGTTCCCAAATACGCCTTCGTGTCCGACACCCGGATCGTGATCGGCGAAGACAAGAAGGGGGCCTGAGCGATGGCTGCCAGCAAAAAAGAACCGGTCGTCGTAACCGACCTGGGCGTGCTCAACAAGCCCGCCTCCGACCTGCTGACCTGGGTCGACGCGCGTTTCCCGCTGATGGAGAACTGGAACGCCCACCTCGCCAAGTACTATGCGCCGAAGAACTTCAACTTCTGGTACTACTTCGGCGGCTTTGCCATGCTGGTGCTGGTGATCCAGATCGTCACCGGCATATTCCTTACCATGAACTACAAGCCCGACGCGGCGCAGGCTTTCGCCTCGGTCGAATACATCATGCGCGAGGTCTCCTGGGGCTGGCTGATCCGCTACATGCACTCCACCGGCGCCTCGATGTTCTTCCTGGTCGTCTACCTGCACATGTTCCGTGCCATGCTCTACGGCTCCTATCGCAAGCCGCGCGAGCTGCTGTGGATCTTCGGCATGCTCATTTACCTGGTGCTGATGGGCGAGGCGTTTTTCGGCTACCTGCTGCCCTGGGGGCAGATGTCCTTCTGGGGCGCGCAGGTGATCGTCAACCTGTTTGGCGCGGTGCCCTTCATCGGGCCGGACCTGTCGCTGTGGATTCGCGGCGACTATGTCGTCTCCGACGCCACGCTCAACCGCTTTTTCGCCTTCCATGTGATCGCGCTGCCGCTGGTGCTGCTCGGCCTTGTCGCGGCGCACCTCATTGCGCTGCACGAAGTGGGTTCGAACAACCCCGATGGCATCGAGATCAACGACAAGAAGGACGCCAACGGCGTCCCCCTGGACGGCATTCCCTTCCATCCGTACTACACGGTCAAGGACAGCTTTGGCGCGGTGGTCTTCCTCATCGTCTTTTCGCTGATCCTGTTTTTTGCGCCGGAGATGGGCGGCTACTTCCTCGAGGCCAACAACTTCCTGCCGGCCGACCCGCTGAAAACCCCGTTGCACATCGCACCGGTGTGGTATTTCACGCCTTACTACTCGATCTTGCGTGCGGTGCCGCCGCTGTTTGACTCGCAGTTCCCCGGGGTCGTCGCCATGGGTGCGGCGACGATGATTTTCTTCGCCATGCCCTGGCTTGACCGCAGCCCGGTCAAGTCGGTCCGCTACAAGGGCCCGATTTTCAAGGCGGCGCTGGCGGTGTTCGTGGTGGTGTTCCTCATCCTCGGCTACCTCGGAACCGAGGCGACCAACGTCTGGGGCCAGGCCGGCGCCTGGCTGGGCGGCGCCGAGCGCGCCACCGTGGTTGCGCGCATCTGCACGGTCATCTACTTCCTGTTTTTCCTGTTGATGCCGTGGTACACCAAAATCGATTCTGTGAAGCCGGTACCGGAAAGGGTGACGGGGTAATGAACATGAAAAAACTTCTCATAGCCCTCACCTTCGCCTCGGGCGCCGCCTTCGCCAATGAAGGTGTCAAGCTCGATCGCGCGCCGATCGACGTCGCCGACCTCGTGAGCCTGCAGGCGGGCGCGCGCACCTTCGTCAACAACTGCCTCAACTGCCACTCGGCCTCGATGATGCGCTACAACCGCCTGCGCGACATCGGTCTCACCGACGAGCAGATCAAGGACAACCTGCTCTTTACGGCGGAAAAAGTCGGCGAGAACATGAACATCACCATGCCCAGGGTCGATTCCAAGGAATGGTTCGGCGTGACGCCGCCCGACCTGACGGTGATCGCGCGCGCGCGCGGCGCCGACTGGCTCTACACCTACCTGCGCAGTTTTTACCGTGACGACGCCCGGCCCACCGGCTGGAACAACACGGTGTTTCCCAACGTCGGCATGCCGCACATACTCTGGCAACTGCAGGGTGAGAGGAGCCATGTCGAGGAGGCGGTCAAGGGCTCCGACGGCAAGCCGCTCAAGGACGGCCACGGCAATCCGTTGATGAAGGCCAGGTTTGAAACCCTCGTCCCCGGTTCGCAGTCGGCGCTCGAATACGACCACACCGTGCGCGACCTCACCGCATTTCTCGTCTGGATGGGCGAGCCTGGGCAGTTGCAGCGCAAGCAGGTCGGTTTCCTGGTGCTGATGGTGCTGGGTGTCATGCTGGTGCTCGCCTGGCTGCTCAAGCGCGAGTTCTGGAAGGACGTGCACTAGCAGCAACCTGGCATGACAGGGGCGTTGCCCCGAGCCGGTACGCAATACCCCGGTACGCAACACCAATGCTTGAAAGCGGCGGGCATGGCCCGCCGCCTTCGTCTTTACGTCTTATAGGCCATAACACCATGATGAATCTTTATTCCGGAACCACCTGCCCGTTTTCGCAACGCTGCCGCATCGTGCTCTACGAAAAGGGCATGGACTTCCAGATCATCGACGTCGACATGTTCAACAAGCCCGAGGACATCGCGGTGATGAACCCCTACAACCGCCTGCCGGTCCTCGTCGAGCGCGACCTCATCCTGTACGAGTCGAACATCATCAACGAGTACATCGACGAGCGCTTTCCCCATCCGCAGCTGATGCCCGCCGACCCGGTGATGCGCGCCCGCGCGCGCCTGTTCCTGTTCAACTTCGAGGTCGAGCTGTTCTCGCAGATCGAGGCGCTGGAAAAGGGCAACCAGAAACAGCAGGACAAGGCGCGCTCCCATGTCACCGACCGCCTGACCGAGCTCGCGCCGGTGTTCGCCAAGCAAAAGCACATGCTGGGCGATGACTTTTCCATGCTCGACGTGGCCATCTCGCCGCTCTTGTGGCGCCTTGACTACTACGGCATCACCCTGGGCAAGTCGGCCGCACCGCTGATGAAATACGCCGAACGCCTGTTCTCGCGCCCGGCCTTCATCGAGGCGCTGACGCCTTCCGAGAAAGTGATGCGCAAGTGACGGCGGCCTAGCCGCCGTCATCCCCGCGAAAGCGGGGATCCATGGGGTTACGATTTCCCGGGATTCCCGCGACGAGAGCGACACCGCCATGTCCGAACCCGCCATCCCCCCCGTCAAACCCTTCCTGGTTCGCGCCATTTATGAATGGTGCATAGAAAGCGGTTTCACGCCGTATATCGCGGTGGTGGTCGACGCCAACACCCGGGTGCCGATGGAGTACGTGCGCGACGGCGAAATCGTGCTCAATATCGGCCCGGTGGCGGCCAACAAGCTCAACCTGGGCAACGATGCGGTCGAGTTGCAGGCGCGCTTTGGCGGCGTGGCGCGCGAGATTTACGTG
The DNA here is from genome assembly GCA_945861875.1 of Bordetella parapertussis. Taxonomy (GTDB): domain Bacteria; phylum Pseudomonadota; class Gammaproteobacteria; order Burkholderiales; family SG8-39; genus CAITSH01. Next base: position 34,163 of record CAMAWC010000016.1, on the reverse strand, counting down.
CCAATAAGCGCGGTTTCCAGCGTTTATGCGCGTGAAAACGGTCGCGGCATGTCCTTTGACACCGAAAACAGCCAGTCGACATCGTTTGAGTCCGATGAGACGGCATCCGCTTCCCCGTCCGGCAGCCAAACCGATGCCCTGCCCACCCCGCCCGATACCCCGCCGACCCGGCCCAAGGGCAAGCCGACCCTGCGCCGGATTAAATAGCCGGGCCAAAACCCTTTTCAACCGGGGGTCTTTGGCGGCGCGGATTGCGACCCCGGGGCAATTAAGCGCCCGCCGAATTGAAGGCCCTTTGACCCGGGTCATTCGTTTGATATTACAGACCCTTTCTTTGTCGCTGCGGCGGGCGTAATATGTCGCGCACGCGCCCCACGCCGGCTTCCTCCGGCGTCAAACAACGACCCGGACACGGCTTTACCCAAGGCCTGTCCCTACCGCCAACAGGTGGCGCCAAGGAGATGGCATATTGAAGGCGACTGATATTGCAGCACCCGACTACTTTCACAAGGTAGTCGACTGTCAATGGGCCTGTCCGGCCCACACCCCCGTACCCGAATACATCCGCATGATCGCGGCAGGCCGCTACGGCGACGCCTACATGGTCAACTGGGAATCGAATGTCTTTCCGGGCATTCTCGGGCGCACCTGCGACCGCCCCTGCGAACCGGCCTGCCGTCGCGGCCGCGTGGAAGAAGAGAATCTGGCGAAACCTGAGCCTGTGGCGATTTGTCGTTTAAAACGCGTCGCCGCCGACCTCAAGGAAGACATCAGCGCGCGCCTGCCGGCCAAGCCGAAAAAATCCAACGGCAAGAAAATCGCCTGCATCGGCGCCGGCCCGGCCGCGCTTACCGTGGCGCGCGACCTTGCGCCCCTCGGCTACGAAGTCACCGTGTTCGACGGCGACAAGCGCGCCGGCGGCATGATACGCAGCCAGATCCCCAAGTTCCGCCTGCCCGAAGAAGTCATCGACGAGGAAGTCGGCTACGTCATCAACCTGGGCGTGGAATTCCGCGGCGGCGAGCGCATCGACAGCCTCAAGGACTTGCTCACCAAAGGCTACGACGCGGTGTTCGTCGGTTCGGGCGCCCCCCGTGGGCGCGACCTCGATGTGCCGGGCCGCAAGGACGCGGCCAAGAACATCCACATCGGCATCGACTGGCTGTCCTCGGTTTCCTTCGGCCACATCGAAAAGATCGGCAAGCGCGTCATCGTCCTCGGTGGCGGCAACACCGCCATGGACTGCTGCCGTTCCTCCAAGCGCCTCGGCGGTGAAGACGTCAAGGTCATCGTGCGCTCGGGCTTCGAGGAAATGAAGGCCAGTCCCTGGGAAAAGGAAGACGCCGCACACGAGGGCATTCCCATCCTCAATTACCTCGTGCCCAAGGCCTTCCTGCACAGCAACGGCAAACTCACCGGCATGAGCTTCGAGAAGGTCAAGGCCATTTACGACACCAAGGGCAAGCGCAGCCTCATCCCCAGCGGCGAACCGGACCAGACCTTTGAGTGTGACGACGTGCTGGTCGCCGTGGGACAGGAAAACTCCTTCCCCTGGATCGAGCGCGACATCGGCCTGGAATTCGACAAGTGGGGCATGCCGGTGGTCGACACCACCACCATGCAGGCCTCGATCAAGAACGTGTTCTTCGGCGGTGACGCGGCATTCGGCCCGAAAAACATCATCTGGGCGGTGGCCCACGGGCACGACGCGGCCATCTCCATAGATAAATTCTGCTCCGGCGAGGACATCGCCGACCGCCCGCCGCCCATGGTCAACCTGTACTCGCAAAAAATGGGCATACACGAGTGGAGCTACGACAACGCCCCGGTCAACGACCTGCGTTTCAAGGTGCCGCTGAAAGACATAAAAATCGCGTTGAAGAACATCAAGGTCGAGGTCGAGCTCGGTTTTGACGCCGCGCTTGCCTTCAAGGAGGCCGAGCGCTGCCTCAACTGCGATGTGCAGACGGTGTTCAACGCCGCGCAGTGCATCGAGTGCGACGCATGTGTCGACATCTGCCCGATGGACTGCATCACCTTCACCGAAAACGGCGAAGAGGCCGACCTGCGCACCCGCCTCAACGCGCCGGCAAAGGACCTTTCGCAGGACCTTTACGTTTCAACCGCGCTCAAGACCGGCCGCATCATGGCCAAGGACGAGGACGTTTGCCTGCACTGCGGCCTGTGCGCCGAGCGCTGCCCCACCGGCGCCTGGGACATGCAAAAATTCATCCTCAACATGACCCACGCCGGCCCCGGCTGCCACAAAGGCAAGGCGGCCCCCGCGACAAGGAAAGCAGCATGAACGGCGCTGCTATCGGACCAGGACTCCGTCATTCCCTCGAACGCGGGAATCCATGGGGTTTGTCGGCCTGCCACGAACCCCAACCCCGTGGATTCCGGGTTCTGCTTCGCAGCCCCGGAATGACGGCAAAAGGCGCACACAGAAGGAAAGCAGCATGACCAAACGCATCGAGGCCGTAAACGACTTCGTCATCAAGTTCGCCAACGTCAACGGCTCGGGTTCGGCTTCGGCCAACGAGTTGTTCGCCAAGTCCATCATCCGCATGGGCGTGCCGGTGTCCCCGCGCAATATTTTCCCGTCCAACATCCAGGGCCTGCCCACCTGGTACGAGGTGCGCGTCACCGAGAAGGGCTACCTTGGCCGCCGCGGCGGTGTTGACCTGATGGTGGCGATGAACCCGCAGACCTGGGACGCCGACGTCAAGGAAATCGAACCCGGCGGCTACCTCTTTTACGACAACACCAAGCCGCTGCCGGCCTCGAAGTTCCGCGACGACATCAATGTGATCGGCATGCCGATCACCGAAATATGCAACATGAGCTACACCGACCCGCGCCAGCGGCAGCTCTTTAAGAACATCATTTACGTCGGCGCGCTGTCGGCCCTGCTCGACATGGACGCCGATGAAATCGCCGGCCTTATCGGCGAGCAGTACAAGGGCAAGGAAGCCCTGCTCAAGCCCAATGTGCACGCACTGCAACTGGGCCGCACCTACGCGCTGCAAAACCTCAAGTGCCCGATCGGCCTGACGGTCAAGAAAGCCAACGCCGTGGGCAAGAAAATCCTTGTCGAGGGCAATGCCGCCGCCGCCCTGGGCGCCGTATACGGCGGTGCCACGGTCTGCGCCTGGTACCCCATCACGCCGTCCTCCTCGCTTGCCGAGGCCTTCCAGAAATACTGCGCCAAGCTGCGTGTGGACAAGGACACCGGGCGGAACAAGTTTGGCATCGTGCAGGCCGAGGACGAGCTCGCCTCCATCGGTATTGTTGTCGGTGCCGGCTGGAACGGCGCGCGCGCCTTCACCACCACCTCCGGCCCGGGCGTATCGCTGATGACCGAATTCATCGGCCTTGCCTACTTTGCCGAAATACCGGCCACCATCTTCAACGTGCAGCGCGGCGGCCCCTCCACCGGCATGCCCACGCGCACCCAGCAATCGGACATTCTCGCCTGCGCCTACGCCGGCCACGGCGACACCAAGCACGTGCTCTTGTTCCCCGAAGACCCGACCGAGTGCTTTTCCATGGCGGCGCAATGCCTCGACCTCGCCGACCGCCTGCAAACGCCGGTGTTCCTGATGACCGATCTTGATATCGGCATGAACCAGCGCCTGTCCGAGCCCTTTGAGTGGGACGACAAGCACGAGTACGACCGCGGCAAGGTCATGACGGAAAAAATGCTCAACGACGGCAAGGAATTCGGCAGGTATCTGGATGTGGATGGTGACGGCATTCCTTTTCGCACTTATCCGGGCACCCACCCGACCAAGGGCGGTTACTTCACCCGCGGCACCAGCAAGAATCCCTACGCCATTTATTCCGAGGCCGGCGCGGACTACATCTACAACATGCAGCGCCTGCTGAAAAAGTTCGACACCGCCAAGGCGCTGGTGCCGCAGCCCATTCTCACCAAGGCGCACAAGAAAACCAAATTCGGCGCCATTTACTTTGGCTCGACCAGCCCGGCCATGCACGAGGCCCTCGAGGTGTTCGAGGCCGACGGCATGCATGTGGACATCCTGCGCATCCGCGCCTTCCCGTTTCCCGACTCGGTGTTTGACTTCATTTCCAGCCACGAGCAGGTGTTCGTCATCGAGCAAAACCGCGACGCGCAGTTCCGCGCCCTGCTGGTAAACGAACTGAACATCGACCCGGCCCACCTCATGCCCATCCTGCACTACGACGGCACCCCCATCACCGCGCGCTTCATCATCAAGGAAATCGAGGAGCGGGTGAGGGCGCTGAACGTCGAGCCGATCACCAAAAAAGGCAAGGCAGCTTAATGAATATGCTGGAAAGGCCCGTCTGGCGCGGGTTTCCAGCCGATGACATCATGAAAATAAACGCCCGTCCTTCATATTTACACCGTCATTCCGGGGCCGCGCAGCGGAACCCGGAATCCATGGGGTTCGCGGTATTGAAACCAACCCCATGGATTCCCGCGTACGCGGGAATGACGGCGATTGATCCTTGCTTGGGTGCTTCAGCCGTCATTCCTGGCACCAAGTACAACCCGAAATCCATGGGGTTCTGACAAATGACCTACATCACCAAACCCAAGCTCCACCACCCGACCCTGCAGAAAAACAAGGTCGGCTACACCCGCCGCGACTACGAGGGCAAGGTCTCCACCCTGTGCGCCGGCTGCGGCCATGACTCCATCTCGGCCGCCATCATCCAGGCCGCCTGGGAGCTCGACATCCAGCCGCACCGCGTGGCCAAGCTCTCGGGCATAGGCTGCTCATCCAAGACGCCCGATTACTTCCTTGGCAACTCGCACGGCTTTAACACCGTGCACGGCCGCATGCCCTCGGTGCTCACCGGGGCGAACCTCGCCAACCGCGACCTCATTTACCTCGGCGTCTCCGGCGACGGCGATTCGGCCTCCATCGGCATAGGCCAGTTCGCCCACGTCATGCGCCGCGGCGTCAATATGACCTACATCCTCGAGAACAACGGCGTCTACGGCCTGACCAAGGGCCAGTTCTCGGCCACCGCCGACCGCGGCTCCAAGAGCAAACGCGGCGTGGTCAATTCCGATTCGGCCATCGACACTGTGTCGCTCGCCCTCCTGATGGGCGCCACCTTTGTCGCACGCAGTTTTTCCGGTGATAAAAAGCAGCTGGTGCCCCTCGTAAAGGCGGCCATCGCCCACCCCGGCGCCGCCTTCATCGACGTCATCAGCCCCTGCGTGGCCTTTAACAACCACGCCGGCAGCACCAAGAGCTACGACTACATGCGCGAGCACAACGAGGTCGTCAACCGCCTCGACTTCTGGCCCAACCGCGAAGAAATCACCGTCGATTACAACGAGGGCGATGTCATCGACGTGCCGCAGCACGACGGCAGCATCGTGCGCCTGCGCAAAACGCATCCCGAATACGACCCGACCAACCGCATCAACGCCGCCACTCTGATCAGCGAACACGCCGCCAAGGGCGAGGTCATCACCGGCCTCCTCTACGTCCACCCCGAAGCCGAAGATCTGCACGCCCACCTGCATACCGTGGACACGGCCTTCAACAAGCTGGGCGCCAAGGACCTGTGCCCGGGCTCGGCGGCGCTGGAAAAAATCAACGCCAGCATGCGCTGACGCGCGCCGCCGCTGTGTTGGGCGGCGCACAGCCGGCCGTTGCAAAGCGTGCCACACTGGTCGCCATGGGCGAACGCCAACAAAGCTTGGGTGAGGAGATTGCCAACAGCGTAAGCCACGGCCTCGCGCTGGTGGCGGCGATTGCGGCCTTGCCCTTTCTGTTTGACGCCGCGAGTCCGCTTGGCCCGGCCAACGCGGTGGGCATGGCGGTGTTTGCCGTCACCATGCTGCTGCTGTACTTCACCTCCACGCTCTACCACGCCCTGCCTCCCGGCCGCGCCAAGCGCGTCTTTCTCAAGCTCGACCACGGTTCGATCTACGTGTTCATTGCCGGCACCTACACCCCATTCGCCCTGGGTGCGCTGGGCGGCCCCTGGGGCTGGACGCTGTTCGGGCTGGTGTGGACCATGGCCGTCGCCGGCGTCACGCTCAAGGCCTGCAACCGCCTGTCGCGGCCGTGGCTCTCCAACGGGCTTTACCTTGTCATGGGCTGGCTGGTGCTCATCGCCGTGGTGCCCCTCACCGAACACGTGGCGCGCACCGGCATCATGTTGCTCGTTGCCGGCGGCCTCGCCTATAGCGTTGGCGTGGTGTTCTTCGTCCTCGACTCGCGCCTGCGCTATGCCCACACCATCTGGCACGGCTTTGTCATCGCCGGCTCGGCATTTCACTTTTTTGCGGTGCTCGGCTACGCGGCTTGAGGGTTGCGCCCTGCAAGGGGTTTTTCTGGCCCAGGCCGGCCGTCAACGACGCTTGTCATTGTATATCCAAACCAGTATCATCAACACATGAAGCCCGTCAGCTTCCTTGGCGACTCGTTAAAGCGCTTGCGCGAATTTCCCGAAGACGCGCGTCATGACATGGGTTACCAGCTGGATCGGGTGCAACGCGGACTGCAGCCGGACGATTTCAAGCCCATGCGATCCATAGGCAAGGGCGTGGAGGAAATCCGGGTGCGCGATGAATCCGGTGCATACCGGGTTGCTTACACCGCACGCCTGGCAGATGCCGTGCATGTGCTGCATGCCTTCCAGAAAAAGACGCAGGCGACGGCAAAGCGTGACATTGACCTCGCCGCCGAACGGTTCAGGGAATTGATGAAAGGTCGCACATGAGCAAAGCCAAAGTCGAAGCCTACGCCAGCGTTTGGGATGCCCTTGCTGATACGCCTGAACAGGCCGCCAATCTGCGTGCGCGTGCCGAGTTAATGCAGCAAATCGCCGCTATCGTGAAGGAAAGCGGCTGGACGCAGGCCGCGGCGGCCAAGCATTGCGGTATTACGCAGCCGCGGATCAACGACTTGTTGCGCGGCCGTGTATCGCGCTTTTCCCTCGATGCGCTGGTGAATATCGCCACAGCCATCGGCCGCCGCGTGCACGTCGCCCTTGAGACGGCCTGACCCCCCCATGCAAGTCACCCCCCTCGAATCGATAGAGCAGACACAGCTCAAAAACCAGTACCGCGACGGCGTCATCCGCGCCTACCGCATCATCGAGGGCGAGCCCGGACCGGGAAATTTCTCGCTGCGGCTGGTGAACATCGCAGGCAAGTATTTTTCGCCGCGCCACCGCCATAACTTCGACCAGGTGCGTTTCCAGCTGGCGGGTACATTCGACTATGCCGCCGACGGCAAACTCGGGCCGGGCGAGCTGGGTTATTTTCCAGAGGGCACGCGCTACGGCCCGCAGACCTGCGAAACCGACACCTCCAACCTGCTGTTGCAATTTGGCGGCGCCAGCGGCGCCGGCTACACCACCGAAGCCGAGGGCCAGAAAGCCGCCGAGGCGCTCAAGTCAAAGGGTGTGTTCGAGAAGGGCGTGTTCACCCATACCAGGCCCGACGGCAGCAAGGTCAACCAGGACGCCTACGAGGCGATCTGGGAGCACATCCACGGCCGCGAACTCATCTACCCCAAGGAACGCTACGTGCGCCCGGTGCTGATGAACCCGGCGCACTTTGCCTGGCTGCCCATGGACGGCCAGCCGGGCTGCGCACGCAAAACAGTCGGCGTGTTTTCCGAGCGCGGTACGCGTCTGGCGTTTTTCAAGGCCGATGCCGGCGCCACGCTCGCGCTCGAACCCTTGAGTTTGTTTTTTGTGTTGTCAGGCAAGGGCAATGTGGCGGGAAAGCCCTGCCTCAAGCACACCACCATCGACCTCAAGGCCGGCGAAACGGCGAGCCTCGTTGCCACCGAAGCTACCGCGCTGCTGCAAATCGGCCTGCCGCAGCTTTAGGAACGTCTCGAGAGATTTCCGTCATTCCCGCGAAAGCGGGAATCCATTTTGATTTAGAAAGTCGACGGTTAAGGTGGATCCCCGCTCTAGTACCCGGAGGGTATTCGCGGGGATGACGATTGGGGGAGCTTTGGCCATGCTTTCTCTTACTCGACCTTCGCCCCCGACAACTTCACCGCCGCGCGATACACCGCCTGGTCGGAGGTGAGCTGCATCAGATGCTGCTCGGGCGTGGTGCCCAGCGGGTCAATGCCCAGTCCCTCAAAGCGCTTCACCGCCTCGGGGGTCTGCAAGGCCTTCTTGATCTCGGCCGAGAGCTTGTTGATCACCGGCTTGGGCGTGGCGGCCGGCGCGAGCGCATGCACCGAGGGCACGAAAATCATGTCCTTCACCCCCAGCTCGGAAAAAGTCGGCACATCGGGCGCCTGCGCCGAGCGCTCGGGGCTGGCCACCGCCAGCAGCCTGACCTTGCCCGTCTTGATGTGCGGCACCACCGCCTGGTAGGCCGAGAACAAGACTTGGATGTCGCCCGCCACTAGCGCCGGCGTCGATTGCCCGCTGCTCTTGTAGGGCACATGCACCAGCTTGAGGCCGGCGCGTGTTTTCATCATTTCGGTGGCAAGGTGATGAATCGTCCCGGATCCCGAGGTGCCGTAGGAGTACTTGTCCGGATTGGCCCTGACCAGCGCCGCGAATTCTTGCCAGTTGTTCACGCCCAGCGAGGTGTTGATCGCCAGGTAAAACGGCGTCGTGCCAATCAGCGACACCGCGGCAAAATCGCGTAGCGTGTCGTAGGGCGGCTTTTCCATCAGCAAGGGGGCGATGGCCGAATTGGACAAGTCGGCGATCAGCAGCGTGTAGCCGTCGGGCGCCGCGTTCACCACGGACATGGCCGCGATCACGCCGCCCGCGCCGGGGCGGTTATCGATGACGACGGACTGGCCGCGCATGTCGGGGCTGGCGGACATCCTGTCACCCAGCACCCGTCCCACCACGTCGGTCAGCCCGCCGGCCACCGACGAGGAGACAAAGTGAATGGGCTTGTTCGGGAAATTCTCCAACTGCGCGGTGGCGGTGGCGGGGGCGGCGAGCAGGGCGAGCCCCGCCAGCAGGGCGGCAAAACCGGTTTCGAATACTCGCATCAGATTGCTCCTTATTGGACGATGGTTCATATTAAGGAATGCTTCCCGCCGACGCAATCGGCACGCGTGGGCGCCCGCTTGCGGTACCATGTTGCGGCAGGCCAGACCGCCTGCGCCCCAGATCCACGGAGACCCCCATGCAAGTTGTCCCCATCGAAAGCCGCACCCTCACCACGCTCAACAACCAGATCCGCGAGGGCGTCATCCGCGCCGTGCGCATCCTCGAGGGCGAGCCCGGCCCCGACAACTTTGCCTTGAAGCTGGTCAACATCGAGGGCGATTTTTTCTCGCCGCGCCACCGCCACAACTTCGACCAGGTGCGCCTGCAGCTCGAAGGTGCCTTTGATTACGACAAGGACGGCTGTTTCACGCCCGGCGCCATAGGCTATTTTCCCGAAGGCACGCGTTACGGCCCGCAGACTTCCAGCGGCGTCACCTGGAACCTGCTGCTGCAATACGGCGGCGCCAGCGGCTCGGGCTACACCGCCGAGTCCGAGGAAGAGCGCGCCGCCGGCGCGCTCAAGGAGAAGGGCAAATTCGAGAAGGGCGTGTACACGCATTACAAGGCCGACGGCACCAAGGTCAACCAGGACGCCTACGAAGCCGTGTGGGAACACATACATAGCCGCCCGCTGGTCTACCCGAAGGAGCGCTATGAGCGCCCGGTGTTCATGAATTCGGGCAACTTCGAGTGGGTGCCGGTCAAGGACCAGCCCGGTGTGGCAAGCAAGCTCATGGGCGTGTTCTCCGAGCGCGAAACCAAGCTCGCCTTCTACAAGGTAGATGCCGGCGCCAAGCTGGCGCTGGAAGAAGACAGCTTTTACTTCGTGCTCTCAGGTACAGGCGAGGCGGCCGGCAAAGCCGTGGCCAAGCACACCACGGTGCACGTCAAGCGCGGCGAGAGCGGGGTGCTGGCCGCGAAGTCTGAGCTCGAATGTGTGCAAATGAGGCTGCCGCGGCGCTAGGGTAATAGTCTGGAAAGGGCCGACTGGCGCAATGGGATTTCGGCTGCCGGTCGGCGAAGGCGGCGCGCCCATGGGCATCCCAGCAACGCCACCCTGTCCCGCAACATACACATACCAGGACCAAAAATGAACAAGGCCAAGGAACTACAGGTGGGTGATAGCTTCGGCGGGCCGTCCAAGACGCTCACTGACGCGCACTTCCTGCTCTTCTCCGGCGTCACCGGCGACGTGCATCCCATTCACTACGACGTCGAATACGCCAAGCAAAGCCATTTCGGCAAGCCGCTGGCGCACGGGCTGTTGCTCGCCTCGTTGACGGCGCTGGGCGCATCCTCCATGCGCGAAAGCATGGATGGCTTCATCTTTGTCGAGCAGGGCTGCCGCTTTCTCAAGCCGGCGCTGGTTGGCGACACCATACGACCCGTGTTCGTGCTGGAAAAACTCTGGAACGAGGAACAGCGTCGCTTCGCCCGCTTCAAGACCAAGCTGCTGAACCAGCGCGATGAAACCCTGCTGGAGGGATTCCACGTTTACCGCGTCATGCCACACAAGAGGGACGAAAACAAGCAGGACGAAAACAAGCAGAACGAAAAGGAGAAAAGCTGATGTCCGAAATTCGCGAACCTGTCACCGCCGGCAAGCCCTGGCCGGCGCATTACACCTTTGCCCCGGCGATGCGCGTCGGCAACACCATCTGGCTGTCCGGCGCCACCGGCACCGATGAGACCGGCAAGATCACCGCGCCCGGGGACATCGTCGAGCAGACGCGGCAGATTTATCGCAAGTTTGAGGCGCTGCTCAAGTCGGTGGGCGGTTCCTGCGACGACATCGTGCAGACCCAGGAGTTCTTCACCACCACCGAGAACTACAAGGCCACGGCGGCGGTGCGGCGGGAGTTTTTCAAGACGGCGCAGCCGGCGGCGGCGGGTGTGCTGGTCGCCGGCCTGCTGCGCAAGGACGCGCTCATCGAAATCTCGGCCGTCGCGGTGCTGCGCGATCCGTCGGCGGAAAAATAGGACGCGGGCACCCTCCATGAACGCAGCGGTAACAAGCGCAAAACCCGCGGAGGCCGCGCTGCTCGCCGGTGTGCGCGTCATCGACCTCACCACCGTGGTGTTCGGGCCGCTGACCACGCAAATCCTCGCCGACTACGGTGCCGACGTCATCAAGATAGAGCCGCCCGAGGGCGACATCATGCGCCACGCCGGGTCGGTGGCCTCCGATGGCATGGGCTGCATATTTCTGAATCTCAACCGCGGCAAGCGCTCGGTCGCCGTCGACCTCAAGACGCCGGACGGGCGCGCCGTGCTGCGCAAGCTCATCAGCACCGCCGACGTGTTCATCCACAACGTCAGGCGCGGTGCCATGGACCGACTGGACCTCTCCTATGAGGCGGTGGCCGCGATCAACCCGCGCATCCTGTATTGCACCGCCACCGGCTTTGCCAAGGCCAACACGCGTGCCGACGCCGCGGCCATTGACGACGTGATCCAGACTTCCTCCGGCCTTGCCGCGCTCAATGCCGGTGAGGACGGCGTGCCGCGCTTTGTGCAAAGCCTGCTCGCCGACAAGGTCGCCGGCATGGGCCTCGCCTGCGCGGTGCTCGCCGCGCTGTACCGGCGCACCGTGACCGGCCGCGGCGGCCTGATCGACGTGCCCATGTATGAAACCCTCGCGGCCTTCATGCTGATCGAGCACCTGCAGGGCGAAAGTTATGAGCCGGCCCGCGGCGAAATCGGCTATCACCGCGTGATGAGCGCGCGCGGCCGGCGCATTTACACCGCAAAGGACGGTTATGTCGCCATGACGCCTTACAGCGGCGTGCAGTGGGCGCAGTTCTTTCGCGAAACCGGCCGTCCCGAGCTGGCGGACGATGTGCGCATCACCAACGCGGTGGAGCGCAACGCCCATGTCGGCGAGCTCTACGACATGATTGCGGCAGTCGCCGGCACGCGCACCGTCGCCGAATGGGAGGCTCTCGCGGCGCGGCTTGGCTTCCCGGCGCAGCGCGTCAATTCCCTCGCCGATGTGGCGGCCGACCCGGACCTCGCCAACACCGGCACCCTGGTCGCGCGCGAGCACGCCGGCGTGGGCCGCACGCGCATGCTCGCCTCGCCCGGTTTTTTTGACGGCGAGGCGGCGCGCCATCCGGGTGTCGCGCCGAAATTTGCCCAGCACACGCAGGCGGTGCTGGGCGAGGCGGGCTATGACGCCGCTGACATCGCGCGCCTTGCTGCGGGCGGCGCGGTGCGCGTCGCGGAGACTGCGTCATGACGCGCTTTTACGAAGACTTTGAAGTCGGCGCGACCTACCCGACCACCTCGCGGCTCATCACAGCCGCCGACCAGGACGCTTTTTGCAAACTGGTGGGCTACGATGTACCGCTGTTCCTCGATGACGCCTATGCGCAATCGCGCGGCCTGCCCGGGCGCATTTGTCCCAGCCACCTGGTGATGTCGTTTTCCACCGCAATGACGGGCGAGCTGTTCCAGGGCAGCGTGGTGGCGCTGGCCGGCATTGAGGGCGCCAAGTTCCTGCGCCACGTGAGCCCCGGCGATACCATACGCACCGAGGTCGAGGTGGTGCAAAAGCGCCTGACCTCCAAGCCGGGGCGGGGCCTGGTGGTGTTTCGCGACCACGTGTACAACCAGCGCGACGAAGAAGTGTTTCGCAACGACAAGCACGCGCTGATCCGCTGCCGCGACAGCGCGCCTGAATAAATCACGGAGGGTGAAGGCATGAACGCCATCGAAAAACCGACTTCAAAATATGTGCTCCGACCGGACGACATGGAGTCCTACTCGCCGGCCAACCACACCGGCACCAAGAACACCCGCCTGGTATCGGCGGCGATCAACGGCGCGAAATACATGGAAGTCGTGCTGGGCGAAGTCGAAAAAGGCGCCGGCGTTTCCACCCACGCCCACCCGTGCATGGAGCAGGCGCAGTACTTCATTGAGGGCGAGGCCGAGGTTATCATCGACGGCGTCACCCACCAGGCGCGCGCCGGCGACCTGTGCTTTTTTCCGGCCGACGTGTTTCATTCGGTGCGCGTTACCTCCGAGCGCATGAAGGTCTTGATCATTTACTCGCCGCCCTACGGCGAAAACCCCGACAAGGTCGTGCGCAAATAAACCCGTCACGACCCCGCACATCACACTTATCAAGGAGCACATGATGAAACGACTTGCCTTTTCCTTAGCTGCAATCCTGCTTACAATGTCCAATGCGGTGGCGCAAACCTACCCGACCAAGCCCATCCGCATGGTGGTGGGTTTTGTCGCCGGCGGACCCACCGACGCGATCGCCCGCGTCTTTGCGCAACGCCTGGGCAATGTGCTGGGCCAGCAGGTGGTCATAGAGAACAAGGGCGGCGCGGACGGGGTTATCGCCGCCGATATGGTGGCCAAGGCCACGCCAGACGGCTACACCCTGTTCTTCGCCTCGGCCGGGCACGCCATCAATGCGAGTTTTTACCCGAAGGTCCCCTATCGCACGGTGGAAGACTTTGCGCCCATCACGCTGGTTGGCGAATCGCCCAACATGATCGCCGTCACGCCTTCGCTGCCTGTGAACACCCTGAAAGAATTCATCGCACTGGCCAAGTCCAAGCCGGGCGCGCTCAATTACGGCGCGACCTCCAGCCCGACGCTGCTGGCCACCGAACTGTTTGACTCGCTTGCCGGCATACAGATCACGCGCATCCCCTTCAAGGGCGCGGCGCCGGCCATGGCGGCGGTGATGTCAGGCGACGTGCAACTGGTGATCTCGGGCATTGGCACCACGCTGCCGCAGGTCAAGGGCGGCAAGTTGAAGGGCCTCGCCGTCACCGGCGCCAAGCGCTCGCCGCTCGCCCCGGAGATTCCCACGGTCGTCGAGTCGGGCATCAACTTTGTCGCCACCACCTGGTACGGCCTGCTCGCCCCGGCCGGCACGCCGCCGGCCATCATCGCCCGCCTGAACTCGGCTTCACGCACACTGCTCGAAGACCCGGAAGTGAAGGCGCAGGCGGCGCCGCAAGGTGTGGTGCTCACCCCTTCCACGCCGGATGAGTTTGTCACCTTCCTGCGTAACGAAGTCACGCTGTGGGCCAAGGTGGTGAAGGACACCGGCATCAAGGCAGAGTAAGTCTCACGGCGGAAGAGGGAGAAGCAACCATGCACTCAATGTACAGACCTTCCTGGCTTGCCCTTGTTGCGGCTGGACTCGCCCTTGCCTGCGGCGGGGCGGTGGCGCAGGCAACCTGGCCGGCCAAGCCCATCCGCATCGTCGTTCCCTACCTCGCCGGGTCATTTACCGACGTCGCGGCGCGCCGCGTGGCGGCTGAGCTCACCGAGCCGCTGGGGCAAACGGTTATCGTGGAAAACCGCACCGGGGCGAGCGGCATCATCGGCATAGACGCCGTGGCCAAGTCGCAGCCCGACGGCTACACCCTGCTCTTTACCGAGAACACCTTCACCGTCAACCCGGCGCTGTTCCCCAAGCTGCCCTACCAGCCGCTCAAGGATTTTGTGCCGGTGGCCTTGCTGGCCGAAGCGCCCACTGCAATGTGGGCGCGCGTTGACCTGCCGGCGGCCGACGCCCGCGCGCTGGTGCGCCTCGCACAGGAAAAGCCCGACAGCCTGACCTTTGGCTCGGGCGGGCAGGGGACCTCGTCCCACCTCGCCGCGGCGCTGTTTTTTGACAAGACCAAGATCCGCGTGATCCACGTTCCCTACAAGGGCGTTGCCGGGTCTATCACCGAAGCCGTTGCCGGTCGCATTGATTTCGGCACTTCCAGCCTGGCCAGTGCCAGCGGGCAGATCAAGGCCGGGAGGCTGCGCGCCCTCGGTGTGACCGGCTCACAGCGCAGCCCGCTGCTGCCCGACGCGCCGACGTTTGCCGAGCAGGGCTTTGCCGACTATGACGCGCCCATCTGGTTCGGCCTCCTGGCGCCGGCAGGCACGCCGCCGCAGGCCGTGGCGCGCCTGCAGGCCGAGCTGGCAAAGATCATGGAAAAGCCGACGGTGCGCGAACTGTTCAACGGCCAGGGCGCGCGCGTGATGTCGATAAGTTCGCAGGAATTCACGGCGCGCATGACGCGCGAGATCCAGCAATGGACCGACCTTGTGGCGCGGACTGGTATCAAGGTCGAGTGAGGGGCAGCGTTTATTTCAAGCTGCTGCGGGCTTAAGCCTCAAGTTTCAATGCCAGCCCCGGCAGGGCTATTCCCTCAATCGCCGTAGTCCACGCCTCCCCGGCGTTGATGTACGGCGCCGCGGTAATCGTGCCCGTCGTCATCAACTCGCCCGCCTGCAATGGCCGGCTGTCGGGCTGGTTTGCGAGCACGCCGATCAAGTGAGCAACCGCTTTCAGCGGGCTACCGAGGACATTGGTGCCCTTGCCTTGTTCGCGCACCTCGCCGTTGCAGGACAGGCTCAGCGTAAAGCGCTCCAGATCTGACAACACCGTGGCGCCGAGCTTGCCAACCGGCTGCGGTTCGCCCACCAGCAGGCGCGCGTGCATGCCGGCGTCGGCGATGGTGTCGGCGGCGCGGAATTTCCAGTCGGGGTAATGCGACTGCACGACTTCAAAGCCGTGGGCGATCCAGTCGATGCAGGCGAGCAGCGCGGCAGCGTCCGCACCCACCGGCGGCGCGGTATGAAAATGCACAACGATTTCCGGTTCGATGCGCGGCGCGGCAAAGTGGCCGAGCCGGCAACTGCCGCGCGAGTCGGCCAGGAATTCGACCGTCGATGCGTAAACGTAGGCCCAGACCGGCGCGCGCACGCCATACAAGTCCCACATCTCCGGGTTGGTAAAGCCTATCTTGCGCCCGACCGGCACTGCGCCCTCGGCGAGGCGCGCTGCGTGCACGAGGCCGGCGACGGCATAGGCCTGGGCGTCATCAATGCCGCCATGGCGCGAGGTGAATGGCTCAAGCGGTCCGCCACTGTCTTGCGCGGCTTTAACTTCCCGCGCTATCGCACCGAGATCAGGCGTCGCTATCATGGTCGCAATAGTATGGGGCAGGCCATGGTTCATGTCCCACGCAATCGAAACCGGCGATTGGTTTCATCGGCTTCGTGGCGAGTGCCATATGCTGGAAATGCCCGCCAGACGCGGGTTTCCAGCCGATTTGCCTTCTCGAATTTAAACGGGATGGGTCAAAAAGGGACTCAAGCCGCCGCCGGCCTCAGCCGGGGCGTATCTCGCTACGATTGTAAATTTTCATAGCGCGAAAGGTTTAACGCGCGCCGGTTTCAGGTCTTGCGCCGCTTCGATGTCTTCACGTCGGTCCGCACGTCGGCTCGCACGTCGGCTCGCACGATCGCCTGCGCAATCGCCGCGCGCACGCGTTCGCGCTCGGGGTCGTCGGCGAAAACGGTTTCGCGAAAGCGGTACTCCAGCGTCGCCACCGACAGAATGGAGGCGGCTATGCCGGCGCTGATCCATTGCAGGTCTTTGCGTTCGCCACGCGCGTATTTGGCAATGGCGGCATCGTGGGGTTCGATGAATTTGAGCAGCGTTCCGCCGGGCAGCAGGTAAGCAATCAGCCGTTTCTCCCAGCCTTGAGGCAGCGTCGGCAGGTCGGGGGAGACGGCATCGTAGTAGTAGCCGTTCTCCTGTTCGAATGCACTGCCCAGTCCAAAATCATCGGCAATCTCGAAAGCGCGGTCCGGATCATCCTCGGGATAGGCATCGACCTCTGCCGAGACGATCATTGCATCGGGAATTTTTCGTTCGTTGATCAAGCCAAGCACGGTCAGGCTGCCGATGATGATGAAAGTCTTCGCGTGATGCTTTTTTGAGACTGCCGTGAAGAGTTTGTCGAGCTGCTCAATATTCATGGCCGCATGTGCCCGCGCACCAAAAATCCGAACGGCGTGTTCTGGAACAAGGCCTTTGCATCGGACTTTTCCAGGCGCAGCATTTTCAAGGCGATGTCCCGGCCCGAGCCCGCAAGAATGGCGCCCCATTGATCGACGTACCATTGGCTGCAGATATGGTTGTCGGCCCATTTACGCACCTGGCTGCGGGCGCGTTCGATCGCATCGGGCCCTGCCGCATCGAGGGCAAGCATTGTCGCCACGCGATCATGCGCCCTTGCGAGCCGCTCTTCATGCAGGCCTTGTTTTGCGCGTGCGTCAAGCCTCGCCGTTTGCTGCCGCGAATCGGCCGGCGCGGCGGCACCCTCGGCCTGCACGGACAGTTGCAGCCCCAATCCTGAAAGCGTTTGCAACACCTTGTCCATGCGCGCGGTGGGTTTGCCCTGTTCGAGCTGCAGGACAAAGCGCGGCGAGCACTGCAGTTGTTGCGCAGCGGCCCGAATGGAAAGGCCCTTCGCCTTGCGTGCAGCACGCACTTGCAGCCCGATCTGTTTCGGGATGCGGGCTTTGTCGTCCGCTGACGCGATGGCGGGATCGTTTTTCATGCCTTCGATTGTACTACATGTAAGCTATTTTGTGCTTCAATAGGGATTCATAATGAGCATATGGTATTCGTTCGAAATACATGTCGCCCCAGCATAGCTGATAGTGCACATATGCCATTTACGCCGTTCCGGTCGGGCACGACAATACCGGCGCAAATAACAACAAGATTCCCCGGAGGACAGATGACAAAGACCCATCGTATGTCCCGTGCCCTGAACTGGCGCGCGGCACTATGCCTTAGCCTGGCCGTGCCGGCACTTTCATGGGCCCAGGCCTTCCCGTCCAAGCCCATCCACATCATCGTGCCCTTTGCCGCCGGCGGCGCGGTGGATGTGGTGTCGCGTGCGGTGGGGCAGCAGATGTCGCTGCAAATGGGCGTGCCCTTTGTCATCGACAACAAGCCCGGTGCCAGCGCCAACCTTGGCGCCGACTTTGTCGCCAAGGCGCCGGCCGACGGCTATACCGTGTTGATGGGTGCCAACGGCCTTGCCACCAACGGCGCGCTGCTTGCCAAGATGCCTTTTGACGCGCTGCGCGATTTTGCGCCGGTGGCGCGCATCGGCTATGCGCCGCTGGTGCTGGTGGTCAATCCGACTTCGCGCGCCAGGACGCTTGCCGAACTCATCGCCCTGGCCAAGGCGCAGCCGGGCAAGCTCAACTACGGCTCGGCCGGCAACGGCAGCTCGGGCCACCTCGCATCCGAATTGTTCAAGACCCGCGCCGGCATAGACGTGCTGCACATTCCCTACAAGGGCGGCTCGCTTGCCATCACCGACCTCTTGGGTGACCGCCTGTCCTTTATGGTGATCAACCCGCTCGAGGCCATCCCGCATGTGCGCTCGCAACGCCTGCTGCCGCTGGCGGTTGCCAGCGACAAGCGCATCGCGCTGATGCCCGAGGTGCGGACTTTCACCGAGGCGGGCCTGCCGGGCTTTGAGGCGAGCGTGTGGTGGGGCATGGTTGCGCCGGCGGCAACGCCAAGGGAGGTGCTGGCTAAACTCAGCGCCGAAATGCTCAAGGCCCTGACCGACCCCGGCGTGCGCGAAAAACTCAACAACGTCGGCGCCACCGTCGAACCGCAGGACGCCGCCGAGTTCGGCCGCTTTCTCAAGGTGGAAATTGACAAGTGGTCTGGCGTGATCAAGGCGGCGGGGATCAGGGCCGATTGAGCCGGGGTGATTGTTTGGAGCTCACTACCGTCATTCCGGGGGCGCGTAGCGCAACCCGGAATCCATGGGGTCGCGCCGAAACCCCATGGATCCCCGCGTTCGCGGGGATGACAATGCAGGCTGCGTCACTGAGGAATACATGAACACTATTCGCCGCCTGGTTGTTTTATTGCTTGTCGCACTGCTCACCGCCTGCGCCGGCGCTCCCGTCGCCGATCCGCACATCGCCAGGGCGCTCGCCCCCAGCGGCAAGCTGCGCGTCGGCGTGTATCCGGGCAGCCCGACATCGATGATCAGGCATGCCGCTTCAGGCGAGACGCGCGGCGTCACCTATGAGCTGGGCGCGGAGCTGGCGCGCCGGCTTGGTGTGCCCGTGGAGTACGTCGAGTTCCCGCGCGTCGCCGAGGTGGTGGTGGCCTTGAAGGACGGCAAGGTGGACTTCACCGTCACCAATGCTTCTCCGGCGCGTGCCCTTGAAGTGGACTTCACCCAGCCGGTGCTGGACGTGGAGCTTGGTTACCTCGTGCCGGGTGCTTCGGCCATCAAGGCCATTGCCGATGTCGACAAGCCCGGCGTGCGTGTCGGCGTCACCCAGGGCAGCACCACGCGCGGCGTGCTCTCCAAGGTGTTCAGGAACGCCACCATCACCGAGGCGCCCAACGTCAAGGCGGCCATCGACATGCTGTCGCAGCAAAAGCTCGACGCCTTTGCCACCAACAAGGCCATCCTGTTCGCCATGTCCGACGAGTTTTCCGGCTCGCGCGTGCTGGCCGGCCGCTGGGGCGTGGAGCACTTTGCCATCGGCATCCCCAAGGGCCGCGGCGAGGGCATGGCTTTTATGCGCCGTTTTGCCGAGGAGTTGAACGCCGCCGGCGCGGTGCAGCGCGCCGCCGAACGCGCCGGCCTGCGCGGCAGCGTGGCGCCCGGGACGCAATAGCCCGTAGTTTCCAGGCAGGTCGCCAATCAGGGGTCGATCTCCCCGTTTCTTGGTATTCTCTGGCGGACACTGCCGGCGCGGGTGCTTGCGCCGGGTGGTTCGTAACACGTAGCCAAGTCCCCAGTCCCGACACGGAGATGCACCCATGCGCCGAATTATTGCGGGAATCGCTTTTGCACTGACCGCCCTCTTTGCCACGGGTGTAGCCGCGCAGGCTTACCCGAACAAGCCGATTCGCCTGATCGTGCCCTATCCGCCCGGGGGCGGCACCGATGCGCTGGGCCGCATCATGGCCGAGCGCCTGAGCGACCGGCTCGGCCAGCCGGTGGTGGTCTACAACGTCGCCGGCGGTTCGGGCACCGTTGGCAGCGACCAGGCGCGTCGCGCCGATCCCGACGGCTACACGCTGTTGTTCAACGCCAGCTTGTTTTTGCTGGGCAAGAACGTGGTCAAGTCCACGCCGTATGACCCGCTCGAAGATTTCACCGCGCTTGGCCGTGTCGGCCAGGCGCCGCTGCTGATCATCGCCTCGAACAAGGTCGAGGCAACGAATCTTGCGGACCTGGTCAAGGCGGTGCGCGCAAATCCGGGCGGTTTCAACATGGCGATCTCGGGCATGGGCTCGGCGGGCCACCTTGGCGCCCTGGAGTTCATGCGCATTGCCGGCGTCAACCTTCAGGGCGTCCCGTACAAGGGCACCGCCCCGGCGCTGGCCGACGTCATGGGCGGCAACGTGCAGATCATGATCGATTCGGCCACGGCGCTGCTGCCGCAAACCAAGGGCGGGCGCGTGCGCGGCATGGCCATCACCGGCGCGAGCCGCAGCAAGGCCAACCCCGATATCCCGACCACCGCGGAAGCGGGCATGCCCGAGCTGACTATTGCCTCTTGGTACGGCGTGTGGGGACCGAAGGGCCTGCCGCCGGCCGTTGCCAGCCGCATTGCCACGGCGATTGCCGAAGGCGTGAAGCAACCGGAATTTACCGCGCGCATCGAAGCGGCCGGCATCGTGCCCGGTTATCTCGACCCGAACGCCTTTGTCGAATTCATGCGCGCCGACCTGGTCAAGGGCGTCGGCTTGCTCAAGGCGGCGAAATTCGAGCCCGAGTAAGCCAATCAGGCGGGCGGTAGTCTGGATAGGCTGTCGGCTGAAAAGCCTTGCCAGACGCGGGTTTCCAGCCGATGGCACCGTGCCGGAGAGCGTTCAGGCACAATCACAATTCCAATCACGTCTCGCCTGCCGTCGGAGTTGCCATGGAGTGGATGGTTCCCCTGTTGAAATCGCTGGTGCTGGTGCCGCTGACGCTGCTGCCCATCATCAACCCGCTCAGCTCGGCGCCGCTGTTTGTCGCCACGACCGGCGGCGACAAGTCGGTGGCGAGGCGCCTCGCGCGCCAGGTGGCGATCAACAGCTGGATCATCGTCGTGGTTTCCATCCTGGTGGGCAATTATGTGCTGGATATTTTCGGCATTTCACTGCCCATCGTGCGCATCGGCGGCGGCTTGCTGGTGGCGGCCACGGCCTGGCGTATGTTGGAGAGCAACGACGCCGACGGCCTCAAGCTCGCCGCGGTGGAAAAGGCCGGCCGCCTGTCGGACGAGGAAATCGTGCGGCGCAGTTTTTTCCCCATCACCTTTCCGCTCACCACCGGGCCGGGCACCATCGCTGCCTCGATCGCGCTGGGGGCGAGCATTCCCGCCTCGCCGGCGCTGTTCATCGCCGGCGCCGTGGTTGCCATGCTCGGCGCGCTGCTGATCGCGTTGGTGCTCTACCTCGTTTTCAGCCAGGCCGCCGAAGTGCTCGGCTGGCTGGGCGAGATCGGCACCATGGTGATGATGCGCCTCACTGCCTTTATCCTGCTGTGCATAGGCATAGAAATCATGTGGACCGGCTGGGCCGCGCTCAACCACATTAAAGCCTGAGCTTCCCCATTCACCAAGGAGTAACCGCCATGATCCACGTCGTCGCCGTCATCACCGCCAAGCCCGGCCTGCGCGAAGCCATCCTCACGCACTTTCGCGCCAACGTGCCGGCGGTGCTGGCCGAGCAGGGCTGCATCGAATACGGCCCGGTCATCGACGCCGACCCGGCGCCGCCGTTCCAGACCAAGGCTGGAGCCGACACCTTCCTGGTGATCGAGAAATGGTCCGACATGGACGCGCTCAAGGCCCACGCCGCCGCGCCGCACATGGCCGCCTATGGCGCCAGGGTGAAGGACATGATCGCCGGCCGCACCGTGCATGTGCTTGCCGCCGCATGAGCGATTGCCGCAAACCCTTACTGGGCAAGGGTTTTCAGCCTGTCCCCGCATAAAATCCTGCAACCGATGCGCTCGCCGCTAAAATAGCCGCAGTATGAGCTGGCTGAAAATTCCTGATTCGAGCGGCAGGCCGGCGGCGTCGATCGTCGCCGCTTACCGCGAAAGAATGCTCTACGCGCTGGCCATCATCGCCACCGTGGTGCTGCTGCCCTTTGGCCTGTTCAACCTCGTCAAGGGCTTTACCTTTGTCGGGGTCACGGTGCTGACGCTGGTGGCGGTGTTTGTCGCCGACGCGCTCGCCATCCACTGGAAGCGCCGCCTGCCGGTGCCCATCCCGCTGGCTTTTGCGCTGATCATTTTTACGCTCATCGTGGCGATCTGGCTGCGCGGCCTGCTGGGTATTTTCTGGTCCTTCCCGGCCATCCTGCTGCTGCACTTCATCCTCGACCGGCGGCTTGCCAACGTCTTTAACGTGATTCTTGTCACCGTGGTCGGTGGCGTGGCCTTTTACACGCTCGCCTCCGACGTGGCGCTGCGCATCGTCGCGGCGCAACTGCTGACCATTGTGTTTACCAACATCTTTTCCTATGTGCTCGAGGCCGAGCAGGCGAAGGAGGCCGAGCAGCGCGAACGCCTTGAGCTGCTGGTGCGCGCCACGCGCGCCGGCTCCTACCAGTGGGACCGTGGTGCGCCGGCGGTGCAGTACTCCGCACGGATGAAGGAGATGCTCGGTTATGGCGCCGACACCGATACCTCGGGCTGGCCGCCATTCCAAGAGTTCGTTCATCCGGATGAACGCGAGGCGCGCTACAAGCTGTTTCTCGCCGGCACGCGCGACCTCAGCGTAAAGAGCGGCGTGCACCGGCATATCCCCGGCGACTACCGCCTGATACACGCCGACGGTTCGACCATCTGGGTGCACGCCGAGGGCATTTTCATCCATGATGAGGAAGGCCTGGCGGTGCGCTACATCGCCTCGCTCATCGACGTCACGGCGCGCTACCGCCAGGACGAGGACTTGCGCAATTCGCACAACCAGATCGCCGTGCAGGCGCAGCAACTGGCCGACCAGAACGAAACCCTGCGCTCGGCCATCGGCGTACGCGAGGAGGTCGAGCGCATCGCCCGCCACGACCTTAAGACGCCGCTCAACAGCATTCTCACGGTGCCGCGGCTCATTCGCGAGGGACGCAAACTCGACGCGCACGAGGAGGAATTGCTGGGTATGGTGGAGGGCGCGGCCTATCGCATCCTCGACCTCGTAAACATGTCGGTGGACTTGTATCGAATGGAGCAGGGCGAGTACAGCTTCAGCCCGCGGGCGGTGGACCTCGCCGGTCTGGTGGTGACGGTGGCGCGCGAGGTGCGCGAGCACGCCCAGACCAAGGGCGTCGGTATTGTGCTCTCAAGCGGCGGCCAGACGCTGGCCGCCGGCCGCAAGCTGCACGCCTGGGGCAGCGAACTGTTGTGCTATTCGATTATCGCCAACCTTATCAAGAACGCCGTCGAGGCCTCGCCCGAGGGCGGCACCGTCGGCGTGGACTGCGAGGTGGGCGCAGGCGATGTGGTGCTGCGCATCCACAACAAGGGCGTTGTGCCGGCGACGATGCGCGAGCGGTTTTTTGAAAAGTACGCCACCTCGGGCAAGGTCGGCGGTTTCGGCCTTGGCACCTATTCGGCCCACCTGATGGCGCAGGTGCAAAGCGGCGACCTGCTGATGTACACCTCCGAGGCGGACGGCACCACGCTGAGCCTGCGCCTGCCGCCGCTGCCCGCATCGGTGCAGGCACCCGGCGACCCGGCCGCGGTGGCGAGCGCGCCTGCGGCGCCCGAGCGCCCGCTGCCCGCGCTGCGCGTGCTGGTGGTGGACGATGACGAATTCAACCTCACCTTCATGCGCCATTCCCTGCCCAGTCCGCCGCTGCAGGTGGACACGGCGATCAACGGCCGCGCCGCGCTCGACCACTTTCGCGACAACCCGCCGGATGTGGTGTTCATGGACCTGGAGATGCCGGTGATGAACGGGTTTGACGCGCTGGCGCGCTGGCGCGAACTGGAGTCGCAGGCCGGGCGGTCGCCGGCCACCGTGGTGGCTTTTTCCTCTTACGATGACGACCTCGTACGGCGCCGCTGCCACAGCGCCGGCTTTGACGCCTACCTGGGCAAGCCGGCGACGCGCGAACGCATCCACGCCCTATTGCACGCGGCGGCGGCCGGAGGTACGCCGGGCGAAGCGGCGGTGCCCGTCGCCGCCGCCGGCATCGACGACCCGGTTGCGGTGAGTGCCGACCTGCACGCCATGCTGCCGAAGTTTTTTTCCTCGCGCGGGGCGCTGCTCGCCGAATTGCACGCTGCGCTCGATGCCGGCGAACGCGGGCAGGCGCGCGGCATCGCGCACAAGCTTGCCGGCGGACTGGGGCTTTACGGCTTTGCCTGGGCGGCGGCGGCGAGCCGCGCCATCGAGCAGTCGGCGGATGCCGCCGACCTCGGCGACCTGCGGCGCCGGTGCGGGCAATTGCAGCGCCACATCGAGCGCGTTAGACTCGAACTGGGTGTAAATCTCCGGGAGTGAAGCGGATGGATGGTGGTGTGCGCAAGAAACTGCTGCTGATAGACGACGACGAGGCGGTGCTCGATTACCTTACCGTCAAGCTCGGCGGCGAATTCGAATTGATTACGACAAGCTCGTCGGAGGGTGTGCTAGAGCTTGTGCGCGAGGGCAGGCCCGACCTGGTGTTGTGCGACATCGACCTGCAGAGCGGCGTCGACGGCATGGACGGCGGCGACATATCGGTGGCGCTGTTCTCGCATCCCGAGCTGCGCCATATCCCGCTCATATACCTTACTTCGCTCGCCTCCCCCTCGGACATCAAGGCCGGTGGCAACCAGCTGGGCGGGCGCGCCGCCGTATCCAAGCAGTCACCGGTGGAAGAGATCATCGCCGCGATCCGCGCGCGGCTGGCACCTTGAACGTACAATTCCGGCACGGCGCCACAATGGATCCAACGCCTGACATGCTCTAGTCCTGCGTGCTAGAAGCGACCGCGCCGGCTGCCTATCGCAACACCCAGCTGCCGTCGTGCACCGGCGCGCCGATGATTTCCGCGCAATCCCTCCCGCTATTTGCAGTGACGCGGCCTGCTCCTGCGCCGCCGTGCGCCGTCGCGGTGCTTGACGTTCCGGCTGGTCTGGGTATAGTTCTTTTCTGTAGAACAAACGGTTCCATCTAATAGAACATGGCCATCGACGCACTAGCCAGCGGTCTTGCGGTTTTGTCATCCTTTTCACCGGGCCGGCCCGAGTGGGGGCTGACCGAGTTGAGCGACCGGCTTGGCATGTACAAGAGCCGCGTGCATCGCATCCTCGACACCCTGGCCCTTGAAGGGTTTGTCGAGCGCGACCCGGAGACGCTCAAGTACCGGCTGGGCTGGAAGGTGCAGCACCTCGGCGCGGCGGCGGGCTCCCACGGCGACGCGATACTGATATCCACCGCGCGGCCCCACCTGCTCACGCTGCGCGAGAAGACCAAGGGTGCGATCCACATCCGCGCCGTGCACGGAGACGCCAACGTTATCATTGACGCCCTTGAGAGCCCGCTGCCGCTGCGTCTGGTGCGTCCGATTGGCGAGCGCTCGCCGCTGCATTTTGGCGCGAGCGGCAAGGCCATCCTGGCCTTCGCCAGCGAAAGCCTGCGCGCCCATGCGCTTGGGGCCGGGCTCGACCAGCGCTTCACCGGCAGCACCATCACCGGCCTGGAGGCCTACCTGCGCGAACTGAAGAAGGTGCGGCGGCTCGGCTACGCCTACACTGACGAGGAGGCCATCGAAGGGGTTCGCGGTGTGGCGGCGCCGCTGATTTCGCGCGATGGTTACGCCACCGCCGCCATCACCAGCGTGCTGCCGGCGGCGAAGCTGCTTGATCGGAACCTCGCCGCCCATGGGCGCGCGGTGGCCGAATGCGCAGCGCAGATTTCCAAGAAACTTGGTGCGCCGGCGCGGCCGGTGGACCATTCCTGAAGGAGTTACCCGGCATGATCGTTGACGCCCACGCCCACGCATTTCCCTATGTCAGTAACAAGGGCATCTACGCATCGGAGGCCGACCACCTGCGTTTCCTGCAGCGGCACATGACCACGCACCCGCAGGGCGGGCGGCGGTTCCGCGACAATGGTCTTGCCGGGGGCCCCACCCTGTGGGACGGCAAGACGCCGGGCTTTCCCGGGTTGCTCGACGTCAATTTTCGTGTCGGACCCTACGGCCGCTTCGAGTGGGAGCACGATGGCGAGGCCTATTACATACAGTTCTTCCCGGTGTCGCTGGAGGTGATGGAGTCCAAACCCGAGCGCATGCTGGCGCAGATGCAGTATGTCGGCGTCGGAAAGGGCATGCTGCAGTTCGCCAAGATGTACGGGCTCACCAATGAGTACCTGTCCGACTGCGTGCGCCGCTGGCCGCACAAGTTCCGTGCCTGCACCGCGGTGGACGAGGATGCCGCCGACAGCAAGGTGCAGATCGACGCGCTGCGCCATGCGGTGAAGGACCTCGGGCTGACGGCACTGTACTTCGAGTGCAACGGCTATGGCAACAGCAACTACGAGAATCACCTCGACGACGCGAAGTACGAGCGATTCTGGGAGGAGGTGCAGGCGCTCGGGATCCCGGTGCTGTGGGACATCCGCGTGGCGGTCAAGCGCACCAGCCATGCCGCCTACATGGAAGAGGTGATGCGCCTGCACAACCTGATCAAGCGCTTCCCGCGCATCCGCCACGTGCTCACGCACGGGTTCCCGGGCAGCGCGTTCAGTTCGCCCGGCGTGATTCCCGAGGAGTTGTGGGCGCTGATCCGCCACCCGATGGTGACCACCGAGTTCCTGTTTCCCATCCTGTACGGCAGCGGCTGGGAGTACCCCTATGTGGAGGCGCAGCCGATCATCCGCGAAGCCCTGAAGCGTGCCGGGCCGAGCAAATTCATGTGGGGTGCCGACATGCCCAACATTGAGCGGAGCTGTACCTACGCGCAGTCGCTCAATTACCTGCGCAAGTACTGCACCTTCATTGCGCCATCGGATATGGACATGATCCTCGGCCGCAATGCCGACGAGCTCTATTTCTCGATCCAGCCAGCAGGCATTTCGCCGGAGCCGCGGCATGCCTGAACCCGCCACCGCCGGTTTCGCCGCCACCGAGGCGCTGTACCGCAAGCGGACGCCGGGTTCCGCGCGCCTGCACGCCGAGGCGCTGAAGGTGCTTCCGGGCGGGGTCACGCACTCCAACCGGTTCTGGCCGCCTTATCCGCTGCACATCGACCATGCGTCCGGCTGCCGCCTGACCGACGTCGACGGCAACGAGTACATCGATTACTGGGTGGCTAACGGCACCATGTTCATGGGCCATGCCAATGCGAAAGTCGCCGACGCGGTTTCGGCGGTGCTCAAGCGCGGCACGCATTTCGGCATGAGCCACGACCTCATCGGCAGGCTCGCGGCCAAGGTGGTCGACATGGTGCCCTCGGCTGAACTGGTGCGTTTCACCAACTCGGGCTCTGAAGCGGCGGCGCATTCGCTGCGCGTGGCGCGCGGTTACACCGGCCGCAACAAGATCGCGCGTTTCGAGGGTACGTTCCACGGCGTCATCGACGGCCTGCACATGGGGTTTCGTTCGCCCTTCGACCGTCCAGACTGCAGCGGCATCCCGCCGGCGGCCTACGCCGACACGCTGGTCTGCCCTTACAACGACCTGGAGCGCACCGAGGCGATCCTGCGCCGCCACGCCGATGACCTGGCAGGCGTCATCCTTGAACCCATTTCGGGCGTGATTGCGGCGGAGCCGGCGTTCCTGCGCGGCCTGCGCCGCATCTGCGACGAACTGGGTGCGGTGCTCATCTATGACGAGATTGTCACCGGCTTTCGCATGGCGCCGGGCGGTGTGCAGGAGCTGATCGGCGTGCTGCCCGACATCACGCTACTGGGCAAGGTGCTGGGCGGCGGTTTCCCGGTCGGCGCTGTGGCGGGCCGGCAGAAGGTGATGGACGTGCTCGACCCGAAACGCCCGCAGGAGAAGCGCGTCGAGATTTTTGGTACCTACAGCGGCAACGTCGCCGTGATGGCGGCGGGGCTCGCCACTCTGGAACAGCTCGCCGACGGCAAGCCGCAGAAACAGGCCGCCGTACTGGCCGAACGTGCCGCGGCCGGGATCCGCGACATCCTGGCGCGCCATGGCGAACAGGCGGTGGTCAACCAGATCGGCTGCCTGTTCCAGGTCTACTTTGGCCTCGACAGGCCGCCGCGCGACCACCGCGAGGAGGCGGCCGGCGAGTCGGCCACGCGCCGCCAGTACCACATCGCGCTGATGACCCAGGGCGTGGCTTTCAAGCCGGGCTCTGAAGGACGCGTGTCGGCCGCGCACACCGAGCAGGATATCGACCAGACGCTGGAGCGCATCGAGCATGTGATTGCCAATCGCATGCACCGGGCCTGACAGCGCAACAGGGGTAAAAGGACGGAATGCCGTTGCACCAACCACCAGGAGACGCAACATGAAAAAGCAACTGTTGAGCACCATTGCAGGACTGTTACTGCTTGCCGGGACTGCGTCTGCGCAGGACGCGTGGCCGTCCAAGCCCATCACGCTGGTCATGCCCTACGCTGTCGGCGGCGGCGCCGACCTGATGGCGCGTGTGCTGGCCGATTCTCTGCGCAAGAGCCTTGGTCAGCCGGTGACGGTGGCCAATGTCACCGGCGCCGGCAGCGTGCTCGGTTCGCGCCAGGTGGCGCAGGCGGCGCCGGACGGCTACACCATCCTGATGAACCATATCGGGCTGTCGACGGCGCCGGCGCTGTACAAGAACCTGCAGTTCGACCCGGTCAAGAGCTACGAGCACATCGGCCTCATTGCCGAGATCCCGATGCTGGTGGTGGGCGGCAAGCATCTGCCGGCAAAAAACTCGAAGGAACTGATCGAGTACGTGCGCCAGAACAAGGACAAGGTGACCATGGCCTCCTCGGGCATGGGCAGCGGCACGCACCTGTGCGCGATGCTGTTCGAGAAGGCCGTCGGCGCCAAGGTGACCATGGTGCAGTACAAGGGTTCAGCCCCGGCCTACGTGGACATCCAGAGCGGCCGAGTCGACCTGATGTGCGACAGCACCGGCGGCAGCGTGGCCCAGGTCAAGGGCGGCGCGGTTAATGCATTTGTCGTCACCGGCAACAAGCGCATCTCCAGCCTGCCGTCGGTGCCCTATTCGGCCGAGGGCGGCTTGAACGACCTGGGTGCTATGACCGTCTGGTACGGCCTGTTCGCGCCGGCCGGCACGCCAAAGCCCATCATCGACAAGCTGTCGGGTGCGTTGCAGGCGGCGATCCGCGATCCCGACGTGATCTCGAAAATGAACTCCTGGGATGCCACGCTCTATGACACCAAGTACGCCGTGCCCGCGGCGCTGCGCGACACCATGGCGTCCAACGTCGCCATGTGGACCCAGCTGATTCAGGCTGCCGGTCTGACACCGCAATGAAGCGCGTGTTCGCCGCCACGCGCGGCGGGCTCGCCATGGGCCTGGGCGGTGCGCCGGTCGGCAACATGTACTCGGCCATCAGCGACGAGGCCGCGCAGGAGGTGCTGCAGGCGATTGCCGCCGACGGCTGCGTGACCTTCGACACCGCGCCGCATTACGGCCACGGTCGCAGCGAGCAGCGCTTCGGTCGCATGCTGGCCGGCCTGCCGCGCGACTCGGTGGTGGTGTCGACCAAGGTCGGGCGCCTGCTGACCCCGGACGCCAATGCGCCGCGCGACTACCTCGCCTACGTCGACGGGCTGCCGTTCCGGCAGCACTTCGACTACTCGGCGTCAGGCGTGCGCCGCAGCATCGAGGACAGCCTTGCGCGCATGGGCCTTGAGCGCATCGACATAGCCTTCGTGCATGACTGCAGCGTGATGACGCACGGCGAGCGTGCGCCGCACGTGATCCGCCAGGTCATTGCCGAGGCCATTCCGGGCCTGCAGCAACTGCGCCGCGAGGGCCTCGTGCGCCACATCGGCGTGGCCGTCAGCCACTGGCCCACCTGCTTGGAGATACTGCGCGAAGCCGAACTCGACTGCCTGCTGCTCGCCGGGCGCTACACGCTGCTCGACCATGGTGCGCTGCCCGAACTGCTCCCCTTGTGCGAGGCGCGCGGCGTGCGTGTCGCCATCGGCGGGCCTTTTAACTCTGGCATCCTCGCCACCGGCGTGAAGCCGGCCGCGCAACCGGTGCGTTTCAATTACGAGCCGGCGGCCGCAGAACTCGTGGCGCGCGTCGCTGCCATTGAAGTGGTGTGCGACCGCCATTCCGTGCCTCTGCGCGCAGCAGCGCTGCAGTTCCCGCTGGCACATCCGGCCGTCGAGGTGGTTCTGGCTGGCGTCAAGAGCACCGGCCATTGGCAGGACGCGGTGGCCAAGATGCGCCACGCGATCCCGCAGGCCTTCTGGCAGGACCTGCGTCGCGAGGGCCTGATCCCGGAAGCGGCCCCGACCCCGTCATAAACCGCCTGAAAGAATCCCGATGCAAAAAGTGATCCCCCAAGCAGCGGGCAAGCCTGCAGCCGATTACCGGTTGTTCGCCGCCATGCGCGAGCGAATCGCGCGCATTCCGCGGCTGCGTATCGCGGTGCGGCCGACCCCGATGATGGAGGCGCCCAACCTGGCAAAGCATCTGGGCGGACCGCGCATTTTCGTCAAGCGCGATGACATGACGGGCGTGGCGCTGGGGGGCAACAAGCTGCGCAACCTGGAATTCCGCCTTGCGCGGGCGCTGGAGGAAAACCCCGACACCGTCATCGTCGGCCTCGACCTGCAGTCCAATTCGGCGCGCCAGACCGTCGGCGCCTGCAATAAGCTGGGCCTGCGCACCATCCTCGTTCTGGAGGGTGAGCGGCCGCCGGTGGTGCAGGGCAATCTGCTGCTCGATTATGTGCTGGGCGCCGAAGTGCGTTTTGCGCCCGATGCCGCGACGCAGCGCGTGCTGATGGACGAAACGGCGCGCGAGCTGCGCGCCGCCGGCGGCCGCCCCTACATTCTCAACGACAATCCGATGTTCGACGTCGCTTCGGCACTCGCCTATCTCGATGCCACCATGGAAATGCTGGACCAGCTGCACGCCGAGGGTGTCGAGGCCGACTGCCTGTACATGTCCTCCGGCGGGAAAGGGCAGGCCGGCGTTGCACTGGCCAAAAAGGCGCTTGGCGGGCGCTTCGGCATGCGCGGGGTGACCGCCAGCCACAAACACGACGTGCCCAATCGCACTGCGTCCATCGCCAACCAGACCGCGGCGCTGCTCGGGCTTGCGGTAACGGTTGACCCGGAGGACATCATCAACTACGACAATTTCGTCGACAAGGGCTATGGCATCCCCAGCGAAGCGGGCAACGAGGCCGTGCAGCTGTTCGGCCGGCACGAAGGCATCATCCTCGACCCCATCTACACCGGTAAATGCGCCGCCGCCATGATTGCCCATATTCGCGAGGGCAAGTTCCGCAAGGACGAGGCGGTGGTGTTTGTGCACACCGGGGGCATGCCGGCGATTTTCACCTGGAACGACGCGATGCTTTCCTAGCAATTTGTCTTCGCCGCGGGATAATCGGCTGGAAACCGGCCGTGGGCGGTGAGACGGGGGTTCCGCCGAGAATTCTCGGCGCCCGTCGAACGGCCTCGGCCTATCGGCCGAGGCGCGCCCTGCAAGGGGCTTTCCAGCCTGTTCCTGCGGATTTATGACCGCACCGCGAGTCCCTTGTCATGCCGCGCGCCGCGGCTGGCGCAGCAAGCCGGCTAGCGCGATCACGCAAAACAGCGCGCCGACGTAAAAGGTCGCCGCCGCCCCCATGCTGTCCCACAGCCATCCGGCCAGTATGCTGGCGATAAGCATGGCAACGCCGCTCACCAGGTTGAAAAAACCGAAGGCGGTGCCGCGCAAATCAGCCGGCGCGGTGTCGGCGACCATGGTGGCGAGCAGGCCCTGGGTGAGACCCATATGCACGCCCCATAGCGCGGCACCGGCGAGCACCACCGTCCAGTGGTTGCTGCTGGCGAGCACCAGGTCGGCGGCGCACAAGACGGCGAGGCCGACGGCCAGCAGCCGGGTGTGGCTCATGCGGTCGGACAATTTGCCGAACGGATAGGCCGACAGCGCGTAAATGAGGTTCATCGCCACCATTACCAGCGGCACCAGCGCAAGCGCGATGCCGCCCTGGTGCGCGCGCAGCACGAGGAAGGCTTCGCTAAAGCGCGCCAGCGTGAACACCGCGCCGATGGCCACCACCCACCAGTAGGCGGCGGAGAGACGCCTGAGGTTGTCGCGGCGGATTGGATTCGTGCGCTTTGCCGCCGGCGCGCGTTCTGGTTCGCGCAGGCCGAAGAACAGCAGGCCCACGGCCATCAGGCCCGGAATCACCGCCACCCAGAACACGGCGCGAAAATCATCCGCCCAGAGCAGCATCAGGCCCACGGCGATCAGCGGGCCGAGCAGGGCGCCGACGGTGTCGAGCGACTGGCGCAGGCCGAAGGCCGCGCCGCGCAAATGCGCCGGCGTGATGTCGGCCACCAGGGCGTCGCGCGGCGCGCCGCGTATGCCCTTGCCGACGCGATCGAGCAGGCGCGCGGTGAGCACCAGGCCGGCGCCGGGGGCGATGGCGAACAAGGGTTTGGTCAGCGCGCCAAGGGCGTAACCGAACAGCGCCAGCCCCTTGCGTTTGCCGAGGTAATCGCTCAGTGCGCCGGAGAACACCTTGACCATCAGCGCGGTCGACTCGGCGAGGCCCTCGATCAGGCCGACGGTAAGGGCGCTCACCCCGAGGGCGGTGACCATGAACAGCGGCAGCAGGCTGTGCACCATTTCCGAGGAAATATCCATCAGCAGGCTGACAAAGCCGAGCACCCAGACCCCGCGCGGAATCTGCCCTTGCGGGGCGACGTTTGGGCCTTGGGCGCTCATGATGGGCCCATATTAGGGCGCAACATGCGCGGACGCCACGGTGCCGGACCCCGCCGGGTGGAAATCCGGCCCAAAACCGGCTTTTACCACCCCCCTGCCATCATTGGCCCGGGAATGCGATAATGTGCACATGAATTCAAAAGAGCCCGATATGGAAAATATGGAACCGATGCAAACCAACCAGCCCAATCCAGCCAACCAGCCCGAGCCGGGCAACGAGGCCCTGCCCGTCGAGCAGACCGCCGAGGCGCGCCAGCAGCGCCAGCAGAACAACAACAACGGCCCGCGCCAGCGCATGAAAGAATTGATGGCCATTCCCGAGCGCGAGCGCACCGACGCGCAATGGGATGAACTCAACGAGCTCGAGATCAGCATGGCCTCGGCCAACCGCGACAACGGCCAGGGTCAGAACCCGGGGCAAAGTCAGTCGCCCCGTCGCGACGGCCAGGGCCAGCGCCGGGACGCATCGGCCGGTGGCAACCAGCCGCGCGGTGGTGGAGGGGGCGGCGGCGGCGGTGGTGGTGGCCGCCAGGGCAAGAAATCCTTCAAGCAGGCGCGCAACCGCCAGGCCGGACCGCGCAAGCCCGGACCGTAAGCTTTGCGGCCAAATAAAAAAGGGGGCGATGCCCCCTTTTTTTATTGGAATGCTGTCATTGCGAAGTCCCCTCCGGGGATAAACTTCGCGAAGCAATCTCATCGCTCTTGTGACGTACACCGCAATGCCACAAGATTGCCGCGTCGGCTTCGCCTCCTCGAAATGACGACTGCTTTATTTGACGTCGAGCAACTCCACGTCAAACACCAGCGTCGCATCGGGTGGGATCACGCCGGCGGCGCCGCGTTTGCCGTAAGCCATCCCGGCCGGGATGATCAGCGTGCGTTTGCCGCCGACCTTCATGCCGGCCACGCCCTCATCCCAGCCCTTGATGACGCGTCCCCCGCCAAGCGCAAAGGTGAACGGCCCGCGCCCGACCGAGCTGTCAAACTTGGCGCCGTGCAAATCCGCGGCCGACGGATTGTGCAGCCAGCCGGTGTAATGCACCACCACGTCCTTGCCGGCGACCGCTTCCTTGCCAGTGCCGATCACGGTGTCTTTTTTGATCAGGGCGTCGGCGGCAATGGCGAAGGTGGAGGGGAGGGCAAGGGCGAGCAGCAGGGCGAGGCAAAAGCGTTTCATGATGTGCTTTCTATTTTGATTGGATGTGTGGAGCAAGGATCGCGGGCGTCTTGCCGACCCGGTGCGTTATAGCAGAAAGTTCCCGCTCAAGCGGCTAAACCGAAAATCTCCCGCGCTTCGTCGACGCTGGCCACTTCGCGCCCGAAGTCGCGCGCAATGCGCGCCATCGCCGCCACCAGTTCGTGGTTGTGTTTGGCCGGCTTTCCGTCGGGAAGGTAGATGTTGTCCTCAAAGCCCACGCGCACGATGTCGCAGCCCATTGAAACGCCCAGCGTGTTCATCGG